>NZ_JAALDM010000017.1 GCF_014144865.1 Dietzia aerolata
CAACCCCACCTTCGGGGACACCGCCCGGAGCGTCGAGGCGTTCGTCCTGGACGAATCCGCGGACCTGTACGGCAGGCTCGCCGCCGTCGACTTCGTCGACCACGTCCGCGACATGGAGAAGTTCTCGTCCGTCGACGAGCTGCTCGTGGCCATGGGGCGCGATGTCGCCCGGACCCGGGAGATCCTCGAACTGTGAGCGCCGCCCGCTCGGGCAGGCGGGCGGCCCATTCGGGCGCGCGGGCGACCTGCTCGGGCATGCCGGCGGCCTGCTCGGGCGGTGAGCGCTGATTGGGGCCCGAGGGTGCACGGCTGGTAAGGTCATCCCTCGGCCCTCCTGCGGTCCGCGGCGGCGGGGCCATACATTTTCTGCGGACTGGAACAACCAGGAGTAACCATGGCTCTGAGCACCGAAGAGAAGAAGGCCGTACTGGCCGAGTACGGGATCCACGAGACCGACACCGGCTCGCCCGAGGCCCAGGTCGCGCTTCTCACCACGCGCATCACGCAGCTCACCGAGCACCTCAAGACCCACCAGCACGACCACCACTCGCGTCGTGGCCTGCTGCTGCTGGTCGGCCGTCGCCGTCGTCTGCTCAAGTACGTCGCCAAGGTCGACATCAACCGCTACCGCGCGCTGATCGAGAAGCTCGGTCTGCGTCGCTGAGCATCGTCGCTCGAACGACTTTCACGGTCCCCGTCCTGGTCTCCAGGGCGGGGATCGTTTTTTATGGCGCTAAGCGCAGCGTCGGCGTTGGCCGGGGGAGGCGCGCCCGTGCGCCCCGGTGACCCGCCGTGTTTTCCCTGATAGCCTGGCTCCCGGCCGGTGCACACGTACCGGGGTGGTCGACAGGTCCGATTGGCGGTCCTCGGTAGTGGCTGCCGGAGCAGAAGATGCCCGTATCTGACGGGGCACCGACTCCGGCCGCTTCGATCGAAGACCGAGGTCGTACCGGGACCCCTCAACGTGTCGCCCGGTGGCGCGCGGCGGTTTGCTCCGCCCGGCGCCCCTACACACCCGACACGACAGGAATATCTATGTCACAGATTACGGCCGTTGAGGTCGAAGACGGGGTCTTCGAGTCCGTCGCCACCATCGACAACGGTGACTTCGGTCGCCGCGAGATCCGATTCGAGACCGGTCGGCTGGCCCAGCAGGCCGCCGGCTCCGTCGTTGCCTACCTCGACGACGACACGATGCTGCTGTCGGCCACCACGGCCGGCAAGCACCCCAAGGAGCACTTCGACTTCTTCCCGCTCACGGTGGACGTCGAGGAGCGGATGTACGCCGCCGGCCGCATCCCCGGCTCGTTCTTCCGGCGCGAGGGACGTCCCAGCACCGACGCCATCCTCACCTGCCGCCTGATCGACCGGCCGCTGCGCCCGACGTTCGCGGACGGCGTCCGCAACGAGGTCCAGGTCGTGGTGACGGTCCTGAGCCTGGATCCCAAGGACCTGTACGACGTGGTCGCGATCAACGCCGCGTCCGCCTCCACCCAGCTGTCCGGTCTTCCGTTCTCCGGCCCCGTGGGCGGCGTGCGTATCGCGCTCATTCCGACCGCGGACAACCCGGCCGGCACGTGGGTCGCGTTCCCGACCGTCGAGCAGCTCGAGGGTGCGGTGTTCGACATGGTCGTCGCCGGCCGGGTCATCGGCTCCGGTGACAAGGCCGACGTGGCCATCATGATGGTCGAGGCCGAGGCCACCGACACGGTGCTCGAGAAGGTCGCCGGTGGCGCCCAGGCGCCGACCGAGGACGTCGTGGCACAGGGCCTCGAGGCCGCCAAGCCCTTCATCGCCGAGCTGTGTGCCGCGCAGCAGGCGCTGGCCACCGCCGCACCCAGCACCCCGCGCGAGTTCCCGCTCTTCCCGCCGTATGCCGACGACGCGTACGCAGCGGTCGCCGAGGTCGCGGAGGCCAAGCTCGGCGAGATCATGCAGATCGCCGACAAGCAGGAGCGCGACGACGCGACCGACGAGCTCAAGGCCGCGGTTCTCGAGCAGCTCACCGAGCGCTTCGAGGACCGCCTGGGCGAGGTCGGAGCGGCCTTCAAGTCGCTCACCAAGTCGATCGTGCGCAAGCGGATCCTCACCGATCACTTCCGCATCGACGGTCGTGGCATCCGGGACATCCGCGCCCTGTCCGCCGAGGTCGAGATCGTTCCCCGCGCCCACGGCTCGGCTCTGTTCGAGCGAGGCGAGACCCAGATCATGGGTGTGACCACCCTCGACATGGTCAAGATGGCGCAGCAGATCGACTCGCTCGGTCCGGAGACCAGCAAGCGCTACATGCACCACTACAACTTCCCGCCGTACTCCACCGGTGAGACCGGTCGCGTGGGTTCGCCCAAGCGCCGCGAGATCGGCCACGGTGCGCTCGCCGAGCGCGCCCTTGTGCCGGTGCTGCCCAGCGTCGAGGAGTTCCCGTACGCCATCCGTCAGGTCTCGGAGGCGCTCGGCTCCAACGGCTCCACGTCGATGGGCTCGGTGTGTGCCTCGACCCTGTCGATGCTCAACGCCGGCGTGCCGCTCAAGGCCCCCGTCGCGGGCATCGCGATGGGTCTCGTTTCCGACGAGATCGACGGCGAGACCCGCTACGTCGCCCTCACCGACATCCTCGGTGCCGAGGACGCGTTCGGTGACATGGACTTCAAGGTCGCCGGCACGGGCATGTTCGTCACCGCCCTGCAGCTGGACACCAAGCTCGACGGTATCCCTTCCGAGGTCCTGGCTGGTGCGCTGACCCAGGCCCGCGAGGCCCGTCTGACGATCCTCGACGTGATGGCCGAGGCCATCGACGAGCCGGACGAGCTGAGCCCGTTCGCCCCGCGGATCGTCTCCATCAAGGTTCCCGTCGACAAGATCGGTGAGGTCATCGGGCCCAAGGGCAAGATGATCAACTCGATCACGGAGGAGACCGGCGCCAACGTCTCGATCGAGGACGACGGCACCGTGTACATCGCCGCGACCGACGGTGACTCCGCGCAGGCCGCGATCGACAAGATCAACGCCATCGCCAACCCGCAGCTGCCCAAGGTCGGCGAGCGCTTCCTCGGCACCGTCGTCAAGACCGCCCCGTTCGGTGCGTTCCTGTCGCTGCTGCCCGGTCGCGACGGCCTGGTGCACATCTCCAAGCTCGGCCAGGGCAAGCGCATCGCCAAGGTCGAGGACGTGGTGAACGTCGGCGACAAGATGCAGGTCGAGATCGCGGACATCGACAACCGCGGCAAGATCAGTCTGGTCCCGGTCTCCGAGGACGCCGAGCAGTCCGCGGACGACGCGAGCGACGACTGATCACTCGCCGGGTCGCTGACAGTCGACCCGGCGGCCACGAGGCACGCACCCCGGTTCCGGGGTGCGTGCCTCGACTCGTCATGAGAAGGGACCGGAAACCGTGGAAACCTCCATCCGTGTGGACCAGTCGATCCCCGGGATCAGGGTCGTGACCGAGCGGATGCCGTGGTGCCACAGCGCCGCTGTCGGAATCTGGGTGGGATCCGGCTCCGCCGATGAGGGACCCGACGAACACGGCGCCGCCCATTTCCTAGAGCATGTCCTGTTCAAACGCACCGCCTCGGCATCCGGGCGGGAGCTCTCCGAACGGATAGACCTCCTGGGAGGCGATCTCAACGCCTACACCGGCCGCGAGCACACCTGCTATCACGTGCACGTCCCCGCTGAGGGGCTGTCCGACGCCGTCGCGGTGCTCTCGGATGTGGTCGCTGGGGGACTGTGCCATCCGGATGACGTCGAGATCGAACGCGACGTCATCCTCGACGAGCTCGCCGGTCGATCGGATGACCCGGAGGACCTGGCGTGCGAGCTGGCCACCACGGCCGTGCTGGGCACCGACCCGCTGGCCCGGCCGATCATCGGCACCGAGGAGTCTGTGGAACACCTCGATGCCGACACACTGACATCGTTTCGTCAGCGGATCCTCCGAGAAGGCAACGTGGTGGTGTCCGCGGCCGGGAACATCGACCACGACAGGTTGGTTCGGTGGATTTCCCAGGGCCCACTTCCTGGCATGCTCGGCCCCCGCGAATCGTCTGTTTCCGCCACGGCCCGGGTATGGGCGCCCGAATCCGTCGTCGTGGGCGAGGACGAGGACTCGGAACAGGTGCTGTTCGCCCTCGCCCGGCGTACACCTGCCCGGGTTCACTCCGACCGCGCGGCCGCCCAGGTGGCCACCGCCGTCCTCGGGGGAGGGCTCAGCTCGAGACTCTTCCAACGCATCAGGGAAGACCTCGGGCTGGCCTACACGGTGTACGCATCGATGGATCAGTTCCGGCACACGGGGGTGTTGTCCGTGGTCGCCGGGTGCCCGGCAGACCGAGCAGCCGGACTGCTCGATGAATTGGCGACGGTGGTGTCCGGGATGACCAGCTCGGCACCCTGCCCCGATGAGGTGAATCGGGCGATCGGTCACCTCACCGGCTCCATCCGGCTCGGACTGGACGATCCGCTGTCGAGGATGACGCGCATCGGTCGGCATCTGCTCGACCGGGACACCATCATCCCTGTCGCGGACTCCATGAAAAGGTTGCGCGACGTCTCACGGGACGACGTGGTGGACTACTGGGCCGAGGAGTCGGCCCCGTGGTGCCTGGCAGCAGTGGGGCCCGGCATGCCCCACGGCGGCGCGGCTGGGCTTATCAACGCGCTTGGCCGATAGTCTGGAAACTGAACTGGCGATCCTAAGGAGACGATGACGGTGACGAAGGTCGGAGTGCTCGGTGCACGCGGCAAAGTGGGCACGGCAATCTGCGACGCCGTTCGTGCCGCGGACGATATGGAGCTCGTCGCGGAGATCGACCAGGGTGACGCCCTGCAGTCGCTCGTCGACTCCGGAGCCGAGGTCGTGGTCGACTTCACCCATCCCGATGTGGTGATGCCCAACCTGGAATTCTGCGTCGCCAATGGCATCCATGCCGTTGTCGGCACCACCGGGTTCACCGAGGACCGGCTCGATACGCTCCGCGGATGGCTTGAGGCGAGCCCGGGCACCGGCGTCCTGATCGCACCGAACTTTGCCATCGGCGCGATCCTGATGATGCGTTTCGCCGTCCAGGCAGCCAAGTACTTCCCGTCGGCCGAGATCATCGAACTGCATCACCCCAACAAGGCAGATGCGCCCTCGGGCACCGCTCACCGCACGGCGGCGATGATGGGCCAGGCGCGCGCTGACGCGGGCCTCGGTCCGTCACCCGATGCCACGTCCACCGGGCTCGACGGTGCACGCGGCGCCGACGTCGACGGCGTGCGTGTCCACTCGGTCCGTGTCACCGGGCTCGTCGCGCACCAAGAAGTACTGCTCGGGACGCAGGGTGAAACCCTGACCATCCGCCATGACTCCCTGGACCGGACTTCGTTTGCTCCGGGAGTTCTGCTCGGCGTACGGCAGATCGCGAACGCCCCGGGCCTGACCGTAGGCCTGGACAGCTTCATGGATCTGTAGGTCCTGCATCGTGGATAAGTTCGTCAAACCACTGGTGATGTTCCTCGCCGCGGCGGGGCTGCTGGTGGCATTCGGTTACCTCCTCTTCCTTGGGTGGTCGATGATCGCCGCCTCCGAACACGTCGCGATGCAAGGCCTCGGGGTCGGGATCATCCTGCTCACCGTCGTTGGCGCCTGGGCGACGTGGGCGATCCTGCGAAACGGCTTCGAGCTCCAGCGAATCTCCGCCGCCGCTGCCGCCGAGGGGATCGAGCTCGACATCTCGGGGTTGGACCACCGACCGTCGGGCCGGCTGGAGCATGATGCCGCCGATGCTCTGTTTGACGAGGTCAGCGCCGAATATCAGGCGGATCCCGAGAACTGGCGTACGAACTACCGGTTGGCCAGGGCCTATGACCATGCCGGCGATCGTCTTCGGGCTCGCGAGGTGATGCGGACGGCGATGGACCTCCGCTCGGCAGAGCAAGCAGGACAGGGGAGTGCGAGATGAGTACCGTCCTGGTGGTCCACCACGCCCCATCGCCGCGGCTTCGGCGGCTGTTGGAAGCCATCGAAACCGGCCTGGCGCATCCAGAGCTGGAGGGGATCTCGGTTGAGTCCGTGCCGGCACTCGCCACCACCGATGATCATGTCTTGCGGGCCGACGGCTACGTGTTTCTCACCCCGGCCAATTTCGGGTACATGTCCGGTGCGCTCAAGCATTTCTTCGACCGCACCTACTACACCTGTGAGGGTGCGGTGTCCGGTCGCCCCTACGCCTTGTGCGTCCACGGGGACAACGACACCTCGGGCGCAGTGACGTCCGTTGAGAAGATCACCACGGGGTGGGCGCTGCAGGCGGTTGCCCCGGCAGCTCAGATCACCGGTGAGCCCGGTCGTGAAGAGTTGGACTCGGTCGCCGACTCAGCGGCCACTGTCGCCGCGCATCTGCTCGGCTGAACACAATCAGCCAGCCAGGAAGTACAAAGGAGCCCCACCATGTCCGAACTCGTCCGGCGGCAGGTCCGCATGGTGGCGCACACCCGGTTCACCCCACCCGAGGAACTTGAATGGGAAACCGACGCTGAGGGTGGATCCGCCCTCGCCGAGTTCGCCGGCCGTGCCTGCTATCAGAGCTGGGACAAGCCGAATCCGCGGACCGCGACCAACGCCGGGTACCTCAGGCACATTCTCGAGGTAGGGCACCTGTCGGTGTTCGAACACGCCACCGTGACGTTCTACATCACCGGGATCTCTCGTTCCTGCACCCATGAGCTGATCCGGCACCGACACTTTTCCTACAGCCAGCTTTCGCAGCGCTTCGTTCCGGAGCATGACTCGAAGGTCGTCCCACCTCCCGCCATCGCCGACGATCCCGAGCTCGTCGAGATCTTCCAGCGCGCGACGGACGCATCCCGGGAAGCCTATGCGGAGATGCTCACCAAGTTGGAGCAGCGGTTCGCGGACGTGCCCAATCCGATGCTCCGGCACAAGCAGGCGCGACAGGCTGCACGGTCGGTTCTGCCGAATGCCACGGAAACCCGCATCGTCGTGACCGGAAATTATCGGTCCTGGCGGCATTTCATCGGTATGCGTGCGACCGAGCATGCCGACACCGAGATCCGTGGGCTGGCGATCGACGTACTTCGCAAGCTCCGTGACGTGGCGCCCTCGGTGTTCTCCGATTTCGAAATCGCGACGTTGGACGACGGGTCGGAGATCGCCGTCAGCCCGTACGTGCTCGAGGGTTGAACGTGATGCGCGTCCCAATCTCGGTCCCGATCGCAGGGTCTGAATCGGATTCCGTGTGGTCGTGCGGGTACTCTGGGACACCATGACACACGTGACCACTGGGGTATCAGGGTCGGCTGCACGCCGCTCCGTCCCCTCCGAATCCGGCCGCCCCGCGCCGTTCGGCACGGTCATCACGGCGATGGTCACTCCTTTCGGGTCCGACGGTTTCGTCGACCTGAAGGCGGTCGCCAGTGTCGCACGACATCTCGTGGACTCAGGATGCGACGGTCTCGTCGTATCCGGAACCACGGGGGAGTCGCCCACCACGTCTGACGCCGAGAAACTGGCGGTACTGGAAACAGTCGTGGCGGAAGTAGGGGATCGGGCGACGATCGTCGCCGGAGTGGGCACCTATGACACGGCGCACTCCATCCACGCGGCCCGCCAGGCCGCGGCCTCGGGTGCCCACGGATTGCTCGTGGTCACCCCCTACTACTCCAAGCCGACGCAGGCCGGCCTGGATATTCATTTCCGTTCGATCGCCGACGCCACCGAGTTGCCGGTGATGTTGTACGACATCCCGCCACGCTCCGTGGTCCCCATCCAGGCGGACACCCTTATCGGGCTGTCCGGTCATCCGAACATCGTGGCCGTCAAAGACGCCAAGGGCGACTTCCACGACGCGGAGACGGTCATGTCGCACTGCGATCTCGTCTACTACTCCGGTGACGACCAACTCAACCTTCCCTGGTTGTCCGTCGGCGCCGCGGGATTCGTCAGCGTGATCGGGCACGTAGCAGCTCGGCAGCTGGTCGAACTCCGGAGCGCGTACCTCGCCGGTGATGTCGAGACCGCTCGTCGAATTAACCTCGGACTCCTCCCGTTGTTCGACGCCCAGAGGGCGCTCGGAGGCGTGTCTATGTCCAAAGCAGCACTTGAACTTCTCGGGATCCCGGCCGGTGTGCCGCGACTCCCGCAGTTACCACCAACCGATGAGCAGCGCGACGCCCTGGCGGCGCTGCTTCACAGAGCAGGAGTCATTGCATGACAGATAATCCGACATCAACTGATAATCCCGACTCCGGTCGTAGTCGCGGCCGTTCGCGTCGGGCCGCAGGTCGTCCCTCGGGGGCGCCCGCACCCGTCACCGCAGTCCAGTTCACCGAACCCAACGCAGCCTCCTCCAACGAGGGGAAGGCTCAGCAGTCGAAGGGCGCGGAGCAGAAGGCGACCGAGCAGAGCAACACCGCGAAATCAGGCAGCGGACAGGGGGCGGCCGGTGCGTCGAAGTCCGGTTCGCGTGGACGAAGGGGATCTTCCTCCGACTCGAACGGGTCATCTGCGCGGTCAGACAAGGGCGCGGACAACCAGGGCGGGGGCAAGCGCTCCGGTGGCCAGGGCAACGGCGGCGGTCAGAATGGCGGCGGCCAGAACAACGGTGGCCAGAACGGCGGGGGCAAGAACTCCGGTGGCCAGGGCGGCGGACGTAACCGTGGCGGCCGGGGCCGTGGTCGCGGCCGTGGGGATTCCTCGACCGCTGAATTCGGCGGCGTCAAGACCATGCAGGGCGCTGACATGACCGTGCGTCTTCCGAGCCCGCCGAAGGCTCGCAAGGGCGCGCTGCGGGTGGTCGCGCTCGGCGGCATCTCGGAGATCGGCCGCAACATGACGGTCTTCGAGTACAACTCGAAGCTGCTCATCGTGGACTGTGGCGTGCTGTTCCCGAGCTCGACCGAGCCCGGCGTCGACCTGATCCTCCCGGATTTCGATCACATCGAGGATCGCCTCGACCAGGTTGAGGCGCTCGTGCTCACGCACGGTCACGAGGACCACATCGGCGCGATCCCGTTCCTGCTCAAGTTGCGCCCGGACATCCCGATCGTGGGCTCCAAGTTCACGCTCGCACTCGTGGCGGCCAAGTGCCGTGAGCACCGCATCAAGCCTGTGTTCCGCGAGGTCGACGAGTCCACCATCTCGTCCTTCGGGGCCTTTGAGGTGCGGTACTT
The DNA here is from genome assembly GCF_014144865.1 of Dietzia aerolata. Taxonomy (GTDB): domain Bacteria; phylum Actinomycetota; class Actinomycetes; order Mycobacteriales; family Mycobacteriaceae; genus Dietzia; species Dietzia aerolata. The sequence goes on from NZ_JAALDM010000017.1 coordinate 9,175, forward strand.
CGACGTCAACCACTCGATTCCGGAATGCCTCGGCGTCGTCATCAAGGCCGGGGGCAACTCCGTAATGATGACCGGCGACATCAAGCTCGATCAGCTGCCCACCGACAAACGGCCCACCGACCTGCCCAAGATGTCGCGCTTCGGCGACGAGGGAATCGACCTGCTGCTGGTCGACTCGACCAACGCCACGACGCCGGGGATCAGCCCGTCCGAGGCGGGCGTGCGCCCCGCACTCGAGCGCCTCATCACCGACGCGCGCAAGCTCGTCGTGGTCGCCTGCTTCGCATCTAACGTCTACCGCGTGCAGTCGGTCATCGACGCCGCCGCGATGGCAGGGCGCAAGGTCGCGCTCAACGGCCGGTCCATGCTCCGCAACATGGAGATCGCGCTCGAGATGGGACTACTCACCGACCCCTCTCGCGTCATCGTCGACATGGACACCGCCGGCAAGCTGCCTCCCGAGAAGCTCGTCGTGGTGACCACGGGTACTCAGGGCGAGTCGATGGCCGGGCTCTCACGGATGTCCCGGCGCGAGCATCGTCAGGTGAACCTCGGCGAGGGCGACACCGTGCTGTTCTCCTCGTCACTGGTGCCCGGAAACGAGGAAGCCGTGTTCGGTGTCATGAACAGCCTGTCGCAGATGGGCGTCGAGGTCATCACCGGTCGTGACGCCAACATCCACGTGTCCGGTCACGGCTATTCCGGCGAACTGCTGTTCATCTACAACGCGGTGCGACCCAAGAACGCGATGCCGGTCCACGGCGAGTGGCGTCATCTCCGTGCGAACAAGGCGCTCGCCGTCGCCACCGGCGTGCCCGAGCAGAACGTCGTCCTCGCGCAGAACGGCGTGGTCGTCGACCTCGTCGACAGCAAGGCCTCCGTCGTGGGCCAGGTCCCCGTCGGAAACCTCTACGTTGACGGGCTCTCGACCGGCGACGTCGGTGACACGGTCCTTGCCGACCGCACGGCGCTCGCCGAAGACGGCTTCATCGTCGCGACCGTTGTGGTGGACCCGCGGACCGGTCGACCGGTGAGCAAGCCGCAGATCATCGGCAAGGGATTCACCGACGAACCAGGGGCACTCGCCCCCGTGGTGGAGCTGGTGGAGAACGCCCTGTGGGACCTCGCAGGGGAGGGAGAGACCGATCCCTACCGGTTCGCGCAGGCCGTTCGCCGCACCGTTGGCCGCTGGGTGTCGGAGAAGTGGCGTCGTAAGCCGATGATCGTCCCGACGGTCATCACCTCGGCGGTAGCCGAGAACTGACCGACGGGGGCCGAGACACCCGGCCACCTGTACGACCGGACCCGTATCGCGCTTGCGGAACCCTGCGCGCGATGCGGGTCCGGGCCCATTTCGGACGGATCGGGCAGTCCACGATGAGGTTCGTCGGCGCGGCGGTCATCTCGACGGCGGCCTTCCTGGCAACGTTGAGCGCAGGATCGCGATGAACGATCCACGCGAGTGTCACGGTGTGTTGTCAGCCACTTTCTCCTGATGGTGGACGTTTCGCCTGTTCAGCGCGCTCTTAGTGGGCTCGAAACCCATTCACAGAACGGTTGCGCCATCGAGTGCCCCACCCGCGGCGTGTGGCTGCTGTTACCAGTGGGGTTTAAGACGATAGAGTGACAGCCATGGCATCCACCTCGAGCACGCGATCCACACGTGCGCCCGGCGGACGGCGCCCCGCGTCGAAATCCGGTGCGCAGCGGTCGACCACGTCCACCTCCCCGAAGACGCGGGGCGGGAGTTCGCGGCGTGGTGCGGTCGTCTCGACCCCGAAGCCGGGCACGCGTTCTGCGCAACGAGGTGCCGGCCGTGCGGGGTCACGCCCCGCATCGCAGGCTCCGGAGCGGACCTCCGGGGCGTTCGGTGCCGTGGGACGCGGACTGCGCGGAGGCTGGTCGACACTCGCGAAGGGCGTCGGGCACAGCGTCCGCGGCCTCGGGCCCGGGTCCGACGACGACAAGGCGATTCCCCCGCACCGGCGTGACGGTCTCGGCCTAGTCCTGATCGGCGTGGCGATCGTGTTCGCCGCAGCGGTGTGGTTCAGCGCCGCAGGGCCGGTCGGCCAGTGGATCGACACCGGAATCCGGACCGTCGTGGGAACCCCCGGAGCCCTCCTCCCGCTGCTGCTCGGCGGCTGGGGCGTGCTCGTCATGGCCCGTGAGCCTCGTTCCGACGTCCACTCCCGGTGGCTTGTCGGGACGATCATCACCGCGCTCGGCGTGCTCGGACTGTGGCACCTGGCGTCCGGGTCGCCCGCGGATCCCGAGGGCGTCCGGTCCGGTGGGGGAGTGCTCGGCCGGATCGTCGGTGGTGGAATCGAATCCGGACTGTCCGTGTTCGTCGCCGTCCCGATCCTGCTGCTGATCATCGCCTTCGGAGTGTTGGTGCTCATCGGCCGTCCCGCACGGGAGATCCCCGGCCTGGTCCGTAGTTTCTTCGGCTGGGACGGAAGCGCCGATCTCGACGACTACGACTACGACGACATCGAGGACAGCGCGACCACCGCCTACCCGATTTCAGAGACCGTCGGAGCCGACGATCCGGAACCGGCACCGGATCGCGCGGCAGGACGGCGTTCGTCCCGTCGCCGGGTGTCGGCATGGTCGGACACACCCACCACCGGGGAGACGGTGGAGATGCCCGCGGCGACCGAGACCAGATCTCGGCACAGGCCCGCGGCGGCGGGTGCGGATGTTGCCGGCACGCGGGCGGATGTCGATCCCGAGTCGACGACCGTGCCCACCGAGGCGGCAGCGGCAGCGACGGCCGCTGGTGCCGTCGCCGGTGCGGCGGGTGCCCGGGCCGCACGGCCCAACCGGACCGCCGGCAAGAAGGCCCCGGCGGCGCCTGCATCGGACCGGGCCGCAGTGGACACCTCCGCGGTGCCACAGACCAACACCCCGGCGAGCCACACCGCCTCGGACACCGACGGCGAACAGCTGGACTCGCAGACACAGCTGCTCAGCGGTGTCGACTACACGCTCCCGCCGCTGAAGCTTCTCACCGCCGGCGACCCGCCGAAGGAACGCAGCGAGTCCAACGATCAGATGATCGAGGCGATCCAGGGGGTCCTGGAGCAGTTCAAGATCGACGCCGCGGTCACGGGCTTCACCCGTGGCCCGACAGTCACTCGCTACGAAGTCGAGCTCGGCCCCGGCGTGAAGGTCGAGAAGATCACGGCCCTGCACCGCAACATCGCGTACGCGGTGGCGACCGACAACGTCCGCCTGCTGGCGCCCATCCCGGGCAAGTCCGCAGTCGGTATCGAGGTGCCGAACCTCGATCGAGAATTGGTGCGCCTGGCCGACGTGCTCACCGATCCCGCGACCGCCAACAAGCACAATCCGATGCTCATCGGGCTGGGCAAGGACATTGAGGGCGACTTCGTCACTGCCGATCTGGCCAAGATGCCGCATCTGCTCGTGGCCGGTTCGACGGGCTCCGGTAAGTCGAGCTTCGTCAACTCGATGCTCGTGTCACTGCTGACGCGGGCCACCCCCGACGAGGTCCGCCTCATCCTGGTTGACCCCAAGATGGTCGAGCTGACCCCGTACGAGGGCATCCCGCACCTCATCACCCCGATCATCACCCAGCCCAAGAAGGCGGCGTCGGCTCTGGCCTGGCTGGTCGAGGAGATGGAGCAGCGCTACCAGGACATGAAGTCCACCCGCGTGCGCCACATCTCAGACTTCAACGACCGGGTGCGTTCGGGTGCCATCACGACGCCGCCCGGCAGCGAGCGTGAGTACCGCCCGTACCCGTTCATCGTCGCCGTGGTGGACGAGCTCGCCGACCTGATGATGACCGCACCGCGCGACATCGAGGACGCGATCGTCCGCATTACGCAGAAGGCCCGTGCCGCCGGTATCCACCTGGTGCTCGCCACGCAGCGCCCCTCGGTGGACGTGGTGACCGGTCTGATCAAGACCAACGTGCCCTCGCGTCTGGCGTTCGCCACCTCCTCGCTCACGGACTCCCGGGTCATCCTCGACCAGGCCGGCGCGGAGAAGCTCATCGGTATGGGCGACGGACTGTTCATCCCGATGGGTGCGTCACGCCCGGTGCGTATGCAGGGCGCGTTCATCACCGACGAGGAGATCCACGAGGTCGTCGACTACGCCAAGAACCAGGCGGAGCCGGAGTACGACGAGACGGTCACCGAGTCCAAGGATGAGGGCAAGAAGGATATCGACGCCGATATCGGCGACGACCTGGATGACCTGCTCGCCGCGGTCGAGCTGGTGGTCTCGAGCCAGTTCGGCTCGACCTCGATGCTGCAGCGCAAGCTGCGCGTGGGCTTCGCGAAGGCCGGCCGCCTCATGGACCTCATGGAGTCCCGCGACATCGTGGGCCCGTCCGAGGGATCCAAGGCCCGCGAGGTGCTCGTCCGACCCGAGGAGCTGGCGTCGGTGCTGTGGATGATCAAGGGCGGGACCCCGCCCGAGGAGTCCGCGGACGACGGGCTGGATGAGCCCGCGGACCTCGAGGACCCGGTCGAGTCGCCCGTCGGCTGATGCCGGCCCGTTGATGTTGGTCGGCTGACGCCGGCCTGTTGATCAGGACATCGCGCCGAACACCGGCTTCCACTGCCGGATTGTCACCGACGAGACGAAGCCCTGGACGCAGTGCGGGTCCTTGCCCACCAGGGCGGCGGCGCCGGCCTCGTCGTCGTCCTCCACGATCAGTAACGCACCGGACCCGTCGACGAACGGTCCCACGGTGTGGATCGTGCCCTCGGCCACCCGGGCGGCCAACCACTCACGGTGGGCGGGCTTGTTGGCCTCGCGCGCGTCGGTCTGGGCGTCCTCGTACGTGTAGGTCACGGCGAACATCGGCACGGCGGGGTTCTCCTCAGGAAAATCTCGGGGGAGCCGAGCTCCCCGTCAGGGCTTTTGTCGGATGGGTGGTTACTGTCACAAGAGTAGGCGTGCGGGTCTGGCTAAGGTGAGGGGGTGACTACCTCCACGACCGGTGACGGCGCCCCGACCTCCGAGGTCCCAGTCCTCAACATCGCGAACGTCCTCACGGTGCTCCGGATCATCCTGGTACCGGTGTTCGTGGTGGTGTTCTTCATCGACGGCGCCCAGGACGCGTGGTGGAGGGTCGGCGCGTTTGCGGTGTTCGCCATCGCGATGATGACCGACTACGTCGACGGCTACCTCGCCCGCAAGCTCGGGCTGGTCACCGACTTCGGCAAGATCGCCGACCCGATCGCCGACAAGGCCCTCATGGCCGCGGCGATGATCTCGCTGTCGCTCGTCCACGAACTGTTCTGGTGGGTGACCATCGTGATCCTCGTGCGCGAGATCGGCATCACCCTGTGGAGATTCTTCGGGGTCGACCACGTGGTGGCGGCCAGCAAGGGCGGCAAGCTCAAGACCGTCACGCAGACTCTCGGCGTGGGGCTGCTCATCCTGCCGTTGCCGTACTGGGTGTGGCCTGGCGAATGGCTGATCATGGGCGTCGCCGTGGCGCTGACCGTCTACACGGGGATCGACTACGTGGTCAAGGCCCGGCAAGCGGCGCGATGATCTCCTCCCGCGCGATGGCCTTCTCTGACGTGGCGGCCGAGCTCGTCGCCGTGCTGAGGGGGCGGGGCTGGACTCTGGCGACCGCGGAATCGTTGACGGCGGGCCTGCTGTCGGCGACCGTCGCCGATGTGCCGGGGGCCAGCGCGGTGCTGCGCGGCGGCGTGGTAGTGTACGCGACCGACCTCAAACACGAGCTCGCCGGGGTCCCACCCGAGGTCCTGGAACGGCACGGGGCGGTGTCTGCCGAGACCGCGCGCGCCCTGGCCTCGGGCGCCGCGTCGAGGTGCGGGGCCGACGTGGGAATCGGCCTGACCGGCGTGGCGGGCCCCGACGAGCAGGAGGGTCAGCCGGTCGGGACCGTGCACGTGGGACTGTGCGTACCGGGACGTGGGGTGTGGTCCCAGCGGCTCGAGCTGACGGGCGACCGGCGCCGGATCCGGGAGGGTGCGTGCCGCGCCGCGATGGACATTCTCCTGGACGTGGCGAGGGTCCCCGGCGAGGCCACCAGCGGTGACGGGTCGGCGCCGGGACAGGCACCATGACGACGACGACATCGCGCACAGTGGCGGGAACGATTTCGGAGGGACGTGCGTTGTACCCGTTGATGCCGAACATCCAGATGACCACGCTGCCCCGTCCCGACCATCTCTCCTCTCCGCCCCTGCTGCGCGAGACACTCGGGACGGTCCTTCGTGGATTGCGCGGCGAGTCCGGTCGGACCCTGCGCGACGTGGCAGATGCGGCGCGGGTCAGTCCCGGCTATCTCTCCGAGATCGAGCGGGGTCGCAAAGAGGCATCCAGTGAGCTCCTCGCGTCGATCTCCGGGGCCCTCGATGTCTCCCTCGGTGAGATCCTCATCCGTGCGGCGCTCGAGGTGTCGCCCCCGGGTACTTTCGTCGAGCCCGTCCTCGCGGCCTGACGGTTTCACTAGTCAACTCCGGGTGGTCCACCCACGGCGGTGTTCGGTACCGTAGAGCAGACCCGTCGTCCGAATCGGCAGAAGGACAAAACGCAGAGATGGCCAATCCGTTCACAAAGGCATGGCGCTACCTGATGGCGTTGTTCGATTCGAAGATCGACGAGCACGCTGATCCGAAGGTGCAGATCCAGCAGGCCATTGCGGATGCGCAGCGGCAGCACCAGCAGCTGTCGCAGCAGGCCGCCGCAGTCATCGGCAACCAGCGTCAGCTGGAGATGAAGCTCAACCGTCAGCTCGCGGACATCGAGAAGCTGCAGGGTTCGACCCGGCAGGCACTGCAGATGTCCGACCAGGCTCGTCAGAACGGCGACGCGCAGAAGGCGACGGAGTACGAGAACGCCGCCGAGGCCTTCGCCGCCCAGCTCGTCACCGCGGAGCAGAACGTCGAGGACCTCAAGGGTCTGCACGACCAGTCGCTCCAGGCGGCGGGACAGGCCAAGAAGGCCGTCGAGCAGAACGCGATGGTGCTGCAGCAAAAGGTCGCCGAGCGCACCAAGCTGCTGAGCCAGCTAGAGCAGGCCAAGATGCAGGAGCAGGTCAGCGCCTCCCTGCAGTCGATGTCGGAGATGTCGTCCGGCGGCAACACCCCGAACCTGGACCAGGTCCGCGACAAGATCGAACAGCGGTACGCCAACGCGCTCGGTTCGGCGGAGCTCGCCCAGAACTCGGTGCAGGGTCGGATGATGGAGATCGAGCAGGCATCCACCCAGATGGCCGGGCACAGCCGCCTCGAGCAGATTCGTGCGTCGATGCAGGCCGAGGGTGGCCAGCTGAACCAGGGATCCGGCAATGCCGGGCAGCTCGGCCAGGGCCAGTCGCAGCCGGCCACGCCGCCCCAGCAGCAGCAGGCGCAGACCGAACAGCAGTGATCTCGTAGGGCAACGGGCCGTCGGCGGAATCGCCGGCGGCCCGTCGTCGTCCGAATACCGCAGACCCGCATACCGCATTGTCGAACTCGAAGGAGGGGAGCGCGTGACGCTGACCGAATTCCATGCCCGGGCCGTGGAGGCCTTCGGAGAACTGCGGGCCGACCATCTCGTCAGGACCCACCACCTGGCCTCGTGTGGCGGTCGAACGGCACACGAGGCGATCGACGGCGGCCAGTCCGTCAAGCAGGTCTGGTTGGCATTGTGCGATGAGTTCGAGGTTTCTGACCGGTTGCGCTGACAGGCCGGGCCGGGAGTCGAGCTGGAGGGCGAGCCGGGCGATCGCACCGGCGTGTCGTTCGACCTCGAACAGGCGTTCGCCATACACTGGTGGTCGATCGCGGAGAGTTCGGCGCTATCCACAGGGGCCGTCCCGCTCCACAGGAATCCGGCGTCGGGGCTGGTAGGACATGTTGTGTCGTACCCGACCCGTAACGTCCGCGAGTGACACCACGAAAGACCGGCCGGCGAGAAGCCGGTGGTCGAGATGAACGGAGCAGACACATGGCAGCTAAGGCCAAGACGGGGACCGGAAAGGCCGGTGCCGCACAGAACCGGGAGCAGGCGCTCGAGTTGGCGTTGGCCCAGATCGACAAGGCCTACGGCAAGGGTTCGGTCATGCGCCTGGGTGATGACACCCGTCCGCCGGTCCAGGTGATCCCTTCCGGCGCGCTGTCGCTGGACGTGGCCCTCGGGGTGGGCGGCTTCCCCCGCGGCCGCGTCGTGGAGATCTACGGCCCGGAGTCCTCGGGTAAGACCACGGTGGCGCTCCACGCCGTGGCCAACGCCCAGGCCGCTGGCGGCATCGCGGCGTTCATCGACGCGGAGCACGCGCTTGACCCGGAGTACGCCCGCAAGCTCGGCGTGGACACGGACAATCTGATCGTCTCGCAGCCCGACACGGGTGAGCAGGCGCTCGAGATCGCGGACATGCTCGTCAAGTCGGGCGCGATCGACATCCTGGTGATCGACTCGGTGGCCGCGCTCGTCCCGCGTGCGGAGATCGAGGGCGAGATGGGTGACAGCCACGTCGGTCTGCAGGCCCGCCTCATGAGCCAGGCCCTGCGGAAGATGACGGGCGCACTGCACAGCACCGGTACCACCGCGGTGTTCATCAACCAGCTGCGCGAGAAGATCGGCGTCATGTTCGGATCGCCGGAGACCACCACCGGCGGTAAAGCGCTCAAGTTCTACGCCTCGGTCCGGCTCGACGTGCGCCGGATCGAGACGCTCAAGGACGGTGCGGACGCCGTCGGTAACCGCACCAAGGTCAAGGTCGTCAAGAACAAGGTGGCACCGCCCTTCAAGATCGCGGAGTTCGACATCGTCTACGGCGAGGGCATCAGCCGCGAGGGCTCGCTCATCGACATGGGCGTCGAGAACGGCTTCATCAAGAAGTCCGGCTCCTGGTTCACCTACGGCCAGGACCAGCTCGGCCAGGGTAAGGAGAACGCCCGCCGCTATCTCAAGGAGAACCCGGAGGTGCGGGACGAGATCGAGCGCAAGATCCTCGACAAGCTCAACATCGGCGCGGGTGCAGAAATCGCGGAGATCGAGGCGGAGTCTGACGAGGACGCGCCGATCGACGTGGTGCCCGTCGAATTCTGATGCCGGGGGAGCGCACAGCTCCGCCCACCGTCGGTCCGGACGTGGACCTGGAAGGTTTGCGGGCGTCCATCGCGGCGGTCGAGGCGCGGCCGGCGGGCTCCGAAGACCTGCCACCGCTCGCCCCGGAAGCCCATGAGGCAGCCACCGCGTCGCTGCGGCTGCTGCGGTACCGGCCGCGGAGTGAGCAGGAACTGCGAGACCGGCTGGCGGAGAAGGAGCATCCACCGGAGGCGATCGACGAGGCGATCGGTCGCCTCCGGGCATGGGGATTAATCGACGACGCGGAGTTCGCGGCCGAGTGGGTCCGTGGTCGTCGGCGCCGTCGCGGTCGCTCCCGGGGCGCACTGGAGCGGGAACTCCGCGGCAAGGGTGTCGGTGAGGCGCACATCGCTGACGCCGTCGCGGATATCGATGCCTCGGACGAACGCGAGCAGGCCACCGAGCTGGTGCGTACCCGCCTGGCGCGGCGCTACCCCGGAGCGGTCGACAGGGAAGCCGCGGTCGGCGAGCGTCGCCGACTCGTGGCGTTCCTCGCCCGTCGGGGCTATCCGACGGGGCTGGCCATGGCGGTCGTGGACTCGGAATTGGCGGCCCACGGCCCCTCCTGAGTACCCTGGCCTGCGTGGATTCTCTCGTGACCGACTCGCAGCCGGCGTCCAGAGACGCTCCGGAGCTGGGCACCGAACAGCGGACCTACCAGGTGCGTACGTTCGGCTGCCAGATGAACGTCCATGACTCCGAGCGGATGTCCGGGGTCCTGGAGGACGCGGGCTACGTCCCGTTCGAAGGGGAGGCGGACCCCGCCACCGGCGAACTGCCGGACCTCGTCGTGTTCAACACCTGCGCGGTACGGGAGAACGCCGACAACCGGCTGTACGGAACCCTCGGGCACCTGCGCCCGTGGAAGGACGCCAACCCGAAGCTGCAGATCGCCGTGGGCGGATGTCTGGCTCAAAAGGACAAGGACGTCGTCGTCTCCCGGGCACCGTGGGTTGACGTGGTGTTCGGCACCCACAACCTCGGCCACCTCGCGACGCTTCTCGAGCGGTCCCGGCACAATCAGCGGGCCGAGGTGGAGATCGCCGACTCACTCCAGCATTTCCCGTCCACACTGCCCGCGACGCGCGACTCGGCGTACGCCGGATGGGTCTCGGTGTCCGTGGGATGCAACAACACCTGCACGTTCTGCATCGTTCCGTCGCTGCGGGGCAAGGAGGTCGACCGGCGGCCCGGCGAGGTTCTCGCCGAGGTCCAGGCCCTCGCCGACGAGGGGGTCATCGAGGTGACCCTGCTCGGGCAGAACGTCAACGCCTACGGCAGGTCGTTTCATGATCCGGACGAGCCGTCGGACAAGGGCGCGTTCGCCAAGCTCCTGCGCGCCGCCGGACAGGTCGAGGGCATCGAGAGGATCCGGTTCACCTCCCCGCACCCGGCAGAGTTCACTGACGACGTGATCGAGGCGATGGCCACCACCCCGACCGTCTGTCCGCAGTTGCACATGCCACTGCAATCCGGTTCGGACCGGATACTGCGGGCCATGCGTCGGTCGTACCGCTCCGAGAAGTTCCTCGGCATCATCGACCGGGTTCGTGCCGCCATGCCGGAGGCCGCGATCACGACCGACATCATCGTCGGTTTCCCCGGAGAAACCGAAGAGGACTTCCAAGCGACCCTCGATGTGGTCGCCAAGGCCCGGTTCTCCAGCGCGTTCACCTTCCAGTACTCGCCGCGCCCGGGAACTCCCGCCGCCACCATGGAGGACCAGATCCCCAAGGCCGTGGTGCAGGAGCGCTACGAGCGCCTCATTGAACTGCAGGAACGGATCACGCTGGAGGAGAACCAGTCCCGGATCGGCCGCGAGGTCGAGGTGCTCGTCACGGCGGATGAGGGACGCAAGGACGCGGCCACCGCTCGCATGACCGGCCGGGCACGCGACGGGCGGCTAGTCCACTTCGCCCCGACCGGCGAATACGCCGGGCTGATCCGTCCGGGTGACGTCATCACGACCCGGATTACCGCCGCCGCACCGCACCACCTCCTCGCCGATGACGGTGTCCTGAGCCATCGCGCCACCCGTGCGGGGGATCGACACGAGGCGGGGGAGAAGCCCGAGACACCGCCGATCGGCGTCGGACTCGGACTGCCGACTCTGCGCAAAGATGCCGTGACCATCGAGGTCACAGAGAAGGGATGTCCCACGTGAGTAACGACGATCGTCCAGATCCCATCGCCGGGATCATGGAGGTGACCCAGAAAGCGGATTCGGAGCTCCGACGCAAGGACCGGGTCCTCGGGCGCACGCTCGTCGTCGGACGGCCGTACCTCGCGTCGACCGTGCTCATCGTTGTTCTCGCCGGACTGCTGCTGCTTCCCCATAGCGAGGGGGTGCGCGGATTCGACGTGCTGTTCTTCACCGAGGCCGCCGCGGACCAGAGGACATCGCTGCCGTCGCACATCTTCGTGCTGTTGTATTCCGTCGGAACCATCGGGTTCGGTGCGGTCATGATCCTCACCCAGAAGTGGTGGGCGGCGGGCATCGCATGGAGCGCCACGTGTGTGTCGGCGGTGTACGGCATCCTCGCGATCTGGCTCCGTCAGTCCGGTCGCGGACCCGACCCGGATTTCCAGGGCTTCGGTGCACCGGGGCTCGGCATGTACCTGAGCGAGATCGTGCTGTTCCTGCTCATCGGAACCCTCGCGGGTGTTCTGTGGACGCGCACCCCCGAGCAGCGCGAACTCGAAGAGGAAGCGCGCCACGGCGACGGCCGCTGACCGCGCCGCGCCGATGGACGGCGCCGCGGGTCGGCGCTGCGAGGTGAAGCCGCACAGCACAACGGGGGCGGGACGCATAGGCGTTCCGCCCCCGTTCGCGTGCTAGCTGCTAGCGCGTATCGACTGCGTTCTCCGCGGCCTCGGCCCATTCGCGCCACTGGGCGGCCTGAGCTCGGGCCTTTTCGGCGTCCTTGGCCTTGCCGGCTGCCTCGGCCTTGTTCGCCTGCTCCTCGAAGTCGCGAACACGGTCCCAGAACTGGCGGGCGCGCGCCTTGGCCTCCGGGTCCGTGCGACGCCATTCGGTGTCCGCGGCAGTCGAGACGGACTTCTCGATCGCCCGGATGCGGCTCTCGAGAGAGTTCATGCGGTTACGCGGGACCTTGCCGATCTCCTCCCAGCGGGACTGGAGCTCACGCAGGGTCGACCGGGCGGCCGCCAGGTCCGCAGTCGGATCGATGCGACCCTCGAATTCCGCCAGCAACGCCTCCTTGGCCTTGGCGTTGTCCTCGAATTCGGCGTCCCGCTCGGCAGCCGCGGCGTGCCGGGCGTCGAAGAAGGTGTCCTGCGCGGCCTTGAACCGCTTCCACAGTGCGTCGTCGGCCTCCCGCGGCGCCCTGCCCGCGGCCTTCCACTCGTCCATCAGGCGTCGATACGCGGTGGCGGTGTCGTTCCAATCAGTCGAGCCAGACATGGCCTCCGCCCGCTCGACGAGGTCCTCCTTGACCCGCTTCACCGACGCCCGGTTACGGTCGAGCTCCGCGAAGTGCGAACCGCGACGCCGGTTGAACGACTCACGCGCCTTGGAAAACCGCTTCCACAGGGCGTCGTCGGTCTTGCGGTCGATGCCCCGGATCGTCTTCCACTCCTCGAGGATCTCCCGCAGCCGGTCGCCGGCCGCCTTCCACTGCGTCGATTCCGCGCCGATCTGCTCGGCCTCCGTCGCGAGCTCCTCCTTGCGGGCGATGGCGGCAGCACGCTGCTCGTCCTTGCGCTGACGCGCTTTTGCCTCCACCTCACCGGAGCGTTCGATGATCGACGCCACCCGAGCCGACAGTGAGTCGAGGTCGCCCACCGCGGACGCGGTGGGGATCTGCTCGGCGAGAGCCTCCGCCGACGCGCGGGTCTTACGTGCGTCCTGCGGGTGCGTGTCCAGACGGGTCTCCAGCAGTGTGACCTCTGCCGCGAGATCGTCGAACCGGAGACCGAAATGCGCCAACCCCTCCGATGGGTCACCCGCCTGCCACGACCCGACCTGACGCTCGCCGTCTGCCGTCCGCACGAACACCGCGCCGGTCTCGTCGACCCGACCCCACTTGGACGGGTCGGATGGCCGATGTGCGGCCGGCTCCGGTACTGATGCCGGGCTCGGGGCGGCCTTTTTCGCCATCGCCGCCGGCGACGGTGCTCCGGGCCGCGGTCCCGGCCGCGGTCCCGGACGCGGTCCCGGCCGGGGGCCCGGGGTCGGCGACGAACCGCCGGAGTCCTGACCGCCGGTCGCGGTGGGTGCCTGGTCGCTCATCTGGTCCTCGTTTCCTTCTGCCGCGTATCACGGCCCCGTCACCGGGCGGGAAGCCCCGGTCATCGCCACGCCACCCTCTACAGCAGGGGGCATCCACCTAGTGTGTACCAACCTGACCGGGTTCGGAGGGTGTATCCGCGCGCGCCGACGCGCAAAGCCCACATCTCAGGGCGCTGCGTCGATGTCGGAGCCGACATCAGGCGGGTGAGTGCTGGCGGATAGGGGAGTCGGGCAGGTCAGTAAGGTTCCATGATGTGAGCACTTCCGTCGTCCTGATACCCGGCGCCCCGGCGCTAGTGCCGGAACTGTCCGGGGCCGCGTTCGCCGACAGCGCCGCACAGGTAGACACGGTGTGCGCCATGCTCCGCGAGGCCGCCCGGACAGCCCGACGGGTACTCGTCGTGGGAACCGACGAGCAGCGGCGAACGCTGCCCGATGTCCGCTCCACGCTCACCCGGTGGGGAGCCGACATCCCCGTCGGACGTGAGGGCGCGCCTGCCGCATCGCACGGCTCGGTGCCGGATCCGGCGCTCATCGGATGGTGGACGCTCGACCGCGCCGGCATCGAGCTCCCGCGCACCTTTACAGGTGTAGATGAGCGTGGTCCCGGGCACGATTGCCGACCCGCCGGCGACGATGCGGGAAACGCACCCGTCGAGGGTGTTGGCGTGGCAGCGGGGGACCTCGTCGTCGTCGTCGCGGACGTTCCGGAGCGCCGCCACTGAACAT
>NZ_JAALDM010000186.1 GCF_014144865.1 Dietzia aerolata
GGGCGCTGCTGGGCAGCACGGTCCGGTTTCGCAGCAGCCCTTCTCACAGCCAAAGGGGGCGTGGACCCCGCAGTCACAGCAGACGGGCGCGTGGACTCCGCAGTCGCAGCAGTCGCAGCAGTCAGGGGCGTGGGCCCCGCAGGGGCAACAGCCCGGCGCAGGGAATCCGCAGGAGTGGCGCCCGGCCGCTGATCCCTAACGCAGTGACACGGATCCGTCCGGCAGCGGTTCGCCGACGTAGATCCGGAAGGCGCGGGGGTTCGCGCCGGACATGAGGACCTCGATCTCCGGGTGGTCGACCTCATCCGGGTCGTCGGAGGGCTGACTCCACTCCACCTCGCGCACGCCGGTGAGTTCGTGCAGTGCCATTCGCGTGGCGCGGACCCACCGGACGTGCTTGAGGGCGGGCTCGTCGCGCAGTTCGTCGTCGGCGAGCCCCTCGCGGTCACGCAGATCGACCATGAGTTTCTCTCCGTCGGGCGCCTCGTAGGCATTACATACGGCATTGACCAGCACTGCGAGCGGCAGCGATGGCGCTGCTCCCAGGAGGTCGATGATGATCATTCGTGCATCGCCCACCTGGGAGGACGAGGGCGTGGTGAGGACCTGCATGCGTTCGGCGACGTCCTCGGTGATCTCGATGAGCTGAACGGTCATGACGCAACCCTTCTCATGTCGGAACGGTCGTCACAGGGGTTCGCGGCGCGGCCCCGGCCGTCCCGGCTGTGATCTAGATCATAGTCAATCGCGGAAAACTCTGGGTATCAGCGAGGTGACAATCTCCGTTCGCGCCGCACCCCCAACGAGAAGTGACTTCCGCCCGCATCGGTCGAGTGGCATTGTGCCGAACCCTCTGCTCGTTGCCGGGCTGCAAACCAGCCGGCCCAGCCGACCTGTCAGCCCAGCCGACCTGCCAGCCCGTCCCCCAGCCCAACCAGCCTCAGGCGTGCGACGCGTCCTGGCGGGCGCGGCGTCGCTCCTCGCGCTCGAGCCGCCGCGCAGCGTGGCGCTCGGCCTCGCGCTCGAGTTCTGCCGAGTGGTCGTACGGGCTGCCGCGGAAGCGACGGAAAGAGTAGATCATCAGCGCCAACGCGACAGCCGCGGAGAACAGGAGTGTGCCGCCGGTGCCCCAGCCGCCGATCAGCCACCATTCGGGGTTGAGGGGCCACCAGTCGGGAGCCGGCGGCTGCATCCCCCAGAAGATGCCGATCCCGGCCAGCCAGGCCACGCCGAGCATGGATGCGGCGATGCGAGGCCAGGACTGCACGCCCTTCGAGGCGCCTTCGAGGGCAAGTCGCTTGACGGGGTCGACCCTCCGCTCGAACCACTCGTACTGCTGTGAGAGCACCACCATCCCGGAGAACAGCATGAGCAGTCCGGGGCCGGGCAGGAACAGTGCCGCGATGCCGAGCACCACGAGTGTCCAGCCCAGGATCTCGAGGGCGAGTCGCTTGAGTGCGACATAGCCGAGTCTTCTCACGGGAACCATCGTGGCAGAAAATCGATCAACGCCCGAGTGAAGGGAGGTCGCGGCCGCCCGCGGCACCCCGGCCGGGCGCACGACCTCAGGTGCCCGCAGCACCCCGTCCGCCCGCAGCGCCCCGG
>NZ_JAALDM010000187.1 GCF_014144865.1 Dietzia aerolata
GTCCGTCATGGGCAAAACTATAACGTGTTCTCGCTATTTCGGGCGGCGCATTAAAGTCGAGGCCATGACTTCCTCTCACGACCCCTCCCAGGCGGACTCCCTCGATGCCCGGCTCGACGCGCTCGAGGACCGGATCGCCCGGTCCGAGGCACGCCTCGCCGCCGCCGAGGACGAACTCGCGATCCTGCGCATCCTCGGCGCCTACTCCCCTCGCGTCGACTCCGGCGACGCCGAGGGCGTGGCCGGGCTGTGGACCGAAGACGGCGTCTACGACGTGGACACCGGCCGCCTCGACGGCCACGCCGGCCTGGTGGACATGGTCACCGGCGACGCCCATCAGGGCCTGATCGCCCACGGGTGCGGACACGTGCCGAGCCTGCCGGTGGTCCTCCTCGACGGCGACCGCGCCGTGGCCACGGGATACACCCAGCTTGTCGTCCGCTCATCGAAGCCCGGCCGCTACACCGTCCTGCGGGTCACCGCCAGCCGGTGGGAGCTGGAGCGGCGCGGCGACGTGGACGCGCCCGACCGCGGGTGGCGCGTCGTGCTGCGCACCGCCCGGGCCGTGACCGACGACGGCGAGGGCCGGGCGCTCCTGGGCCGGTCGCGCGAGGTGTAGCCCACAAGCGTTACGGCGCGGCGCTTTTCGGGCGTGAGGGCAGGCCCGGGAGGCAGATGATTCCACTCTCATCTGCTCCTCATGGGGGATTAATGCCGCGCGGGTTTTCTGGTGTTCACCGCCCGGGGATTCACCGGGCCCGATCCCCCAGGAGCACCAGATGACCGCGACCGCCCTGCCCACGACCGCCAACGCCACCACCCCCACCCACGACATCCTCGGCGACTCCAACGACACCGTCGGCACCACCTCCGCCCCCGGGTCCGCAACCCGCAGTGCGGCCCGCACCGCCACCACCCGCGAGCCCGTCACCCCCGCCCGACTGCGCAAGGCGTTCACGGCCTACACGACGCGCTTTCTCGCCGACGCTCTCGAGTCGTCCGCCGAGGGCTACCACCTGGAGCACGGCGCGGGCGTGGTTCCCCGGGCCGGGGACGTGGTGCTGGCCCGCGTGACTGACATCGGCAAGCACACGCGTCTGGAAAGCCCGGTCTCCCGGCGCCGGCTGCTGTTCCCAGGCCAGGAGATCCTCGTGGTCTACGGCGACCGGTACGCCCCTGACCAGTTCCTCGCGCAGGTCCCCGATTCGCTCGCGCCGACCCACCTCGTGGCCGCCGGTGGCGTGGCCGCGGACGTGATCGACAAGCACGCGAGCATCGAATCGGCCACGGCCATCGAGCCGATCGGCCTGCTCGGAGACCGTCACGGTCGCCTCACCCTCGACCGTTTCGCACCGTTCGGCTCGCACGCCGTGCCCGGGGCGCGGCCAGCTACTCCGCCCCGCCCCGCCGTGATCGCGGTGTTCGGCTCGTCCATGAACTCCGGCAAGTCCACCGTCGTGGGCTCGATCGTCAACGGGTTCGCCGGCGCCAGCATGACCGTCGCTGCGGGCAAGTCCACCGGCACCGGCGCCGGAAACGATCCCAACCAGTTCCGCGACGCCGGCGCCGGCACCGTCCTGGACTTCACCGACTTCGGCCACCCCACGACCTTCCGGCTGGGTCACGAACGCATCCGCGAGATCTTCACCCGCATGGTCGACGAGCTCACCGCCACCGGCCCGGACGTGGTGGTGATCGAGGTCGCCGACGGCGTCTACCAGTCCGAGACCCGGCGCCTGCTGGAGGACCCGGCCTTCCACGCCCGCGTCGACCGCGTGGTCTTCGCCTCCCAGGACGCGCTCGGTGCCGTGGCCGGGCTCCAGGTCCTGGACGCGGCCGGCGTGATGACCGCCGCCGTCACCGGTGTCGTCACCTCCTCTCCCCTGTCTGCACGCGAGGCCGCCCAGGTCCTCGACGTCCCGGTCATCGACACCTTCGCGCTGCGCGATCCGGCCACCGCGCTGGGCCTGCTGTCCAATAACCGCCGCGTCGGTACAGCGTCGTGACCGCCCGGGAGGCCGGAGGTGTGAAAGAACAAAATTCCGACGACGACGACACCTCCGAGGATTTCGTCACCGGCCAGGACAGCGCTTCCCCCGCCAGCACTCCCATGCCCCCGCTGCTGAGGGGACGACGACGCACCCTGATGGCCCTGCTCGTGGTGACGGCGCTTGCGCACAGTGCGTGCGCGGTCGAAGCGGGACTCCTCGTCGGCGAACTTCTCGGGGGTGCAGGCCAGCCCAGGCGGATGATCATGGTCGATCTCGCCGCGCTGGCGATGGTGCTGGCCGGCCTGGCGATCACCCGCTACGCCGACCGGGTGATTGCCGAGAAGCTCGGTCAGGACTACGTCCGCCAGCTGCGCCGGGGGCTCGTTGCGCATGCGATGACCTCGCCGTCCGCCCCCTCCCTCGGCATCACCATCGCCCGCTCGACCAACGACCTGGCGAGCGTGCGCAACTGGGTCTCGCTGGGTATCGCACCGCTGGTCGCGCTCGTCCCGCTGCTGCTCGGCTCC
>NZ_JAALDM010000188.1 GCF_014144865.1 Dietzia aerolata
CGAGCCCGCTTCCGGCCCTGCCGGCCCGGCCGGCCCGGCCTCGAGCGTGCGGAACTTCTGGCCCGCCCGCGTCGTCGGTCTGGCCCCGGCCGGCGCTCTCACACGGGTGGCCACCGAACTTCGCGACGGGCAGCGCATCGACGCCGAGGTGACCACCCGCTCCGCAGCCGATCTCGCGCTCGCTCCCGGCGTGGACGTGACGCTGGTGGTCAAAGCCGCCCAGGTCTCGCTCTACCCGCGCCCCTGACGGCCTGCTCTCGAACACCTTGCGAACTTCGCGGCTCTCACAGCTCTCAGTGCTCCCCGGACGCAAAAGACCTGTCTGATTGCGATTGACCCACACGATTGTGGTTGTCAATCGCAATCGGACAGGTCTTTCGAGAAGCTGCCGCGGTCGGACCGCGCAAGCCACCTTTTTCACGCGCCACCGGCACCCGAAAACCGCCCCACACGGCTCCGGCGACGCAGAAGCCCCAGTGGACTCAGCCGAGCGGTCCGGCCTCAGCCCACGCGGTCGACGGTGAACCGCACGAGCCGCCGCAGCGCCTCGTTGGCCGGGCCGGCGGGCAGCGCGTCGAGCTCGGTCATCGCATCGTCGACGTACTGCTCCAGTGTCGCCCGGGCCCGCCGCATCCCCTCGGACTCGCGGAGCAGCTCCAGGGCTTCGGCGACCTCGGCGTCGTCGGTCAGCGGTTGCGCGAGCAGCTCCCGCAACCGGGCGCTGTCGGAGGAGGTGTCCTCCAGCGCGTAGATCATCGGCAGGGTGTGCACGCCTTCACGCAGGTCGGTGCCGGGGATCTTGCCGGAGTCGTCGGCGGGCGAGGCGATGTCGATGATGTCGTCGGCGATCTGGAACGCGACTCCCACTGCATCGCCGAGGCGGCGAAGGCGCTCGATCTGCTCGGCATCGGCCTCGGAGTACTGCCCGCCGAACTGGGCGGCGGTGGCGATCAGCGAGCCGGTCTTCTCCCAGATCACGCGCAGGTAGTGCTCGGCGGCCTCGGTGGCCTTGTCGCCGCTGCCGGGGCCGACGGTCTCGCGCATCTGACCGGTCACGAGCTCGGCGAAGGTCTGGGCGATGAGCTGCACGGCGAACGGCCCGAGCTCGGCCAGCAGCATGGAGGCGTGGGCGAACAGGAAATCGCCGGCGAGAATGGCGGTGGAATTGTCCCAGCGACTGTTGGCGGATTCGACGCCGCGACGCATGGTCGCCTCGTCCATCACATCGTCGTGGTACAGCGTGGCGAGGTGGATCATCTCGCACACGACGGCGGCCTTGATCAGCCGCTCGGAGTCGGGTCGGGGCCCGAGTTGCCCGGTCAGCAGGGTCATGAGCGGACGGAAGCGCTTGCCACCGGCGGTCACGAGGTGCAGGGCCACTTCGGAGAGGAAGTCCTCCCCGCTCGCCAGTCGGCTGACCAGCAGGTCCTCGACCTCGTCGAGCGTGGTCCGCAGGTCGGCCGCGAGGGCGGCGTCACCGATGTCCACGCCCGCCACGGTGTGGTCGGTCGCCCTGTCCGCGGTGCCGGTCGTCACTGAATCGCTCGACATCCCCACTCGTCCTCGTCGCCTGTAGCGGAACCGGCGTCGACCGGCCCTCACGACAGACTACGGTCCCCCCTCGAACTCTGCGCCACCCCACCCCGCCCGAGGTCCCCACACCCACCCGATCGCCTGACCTGAGACCATGGAGCGCATGCAGTCACGGCCCGCCCTCCCCGCGTCCACCGATGTCCTCGTGGTGGGCTGTGGCCCCGCCGGTTCGGCCACGGCGACGTGGTTGGCGCGCGCCGGCCGCGAGGTGACGGTGCTGGATGCGGCGACGTTCCCCCGCGACAAGACGTGCGGCGATGGCCTGACGCCGCGCGCGATGGCAGAGGTCGATCGGCTGGGCCTGGGCACGTGGGCGCGCGACCGCATCACCATCCAGGGCCTGGACCTGCGCGGTTTCGGCCACGAGCGTCGGGTGCCGTGGCCTGCGGGCGACCACGGTGGGACCGGCTCGGCCGTCCGCCGCACCGTGTTCGACGATCGGCTCCGCCAGACCGCCGTGGAGGCGGGTGCGGTGGTCCACGACGGCGCCCGCGTGACGGGTGTGGAGGTCGGATCAACCGGAGGGGACGACGACAAGGCCATCCGCGCCGTTCAGGTCGGCGACACCCGAATTTCGTGCCGAACTCTTGTCGTTGCCGATGGCGTTCGTTCGCCGGTGGGCAAGATGCTCGGACGGGCGTGGCATCGCGACAGCGTGTACGCGGTGGCCGCCCGCTCGTATGTGGCCTCCGACAGGCATGACCATCCGTGGATCGGCTCGGATCTCGAGTTGCGCGACGACGCCGGCGCCATCCAGCCCGGCTACGGCTGGGTGTTCCCGCTCGGCGACGGCGAGGTCAATCTCGGTGTGGGCGCCCTCGCCACGGCTGCCCGGCCCGCGAACGTGGCGGTCAAGGAGTTGCTCAAGCATTACGCGCGGATCGTGCACGATTCCTGGGCGTTGGCGGGCGAACCCCGCGCGATCACCTCTGCACTTCTGCCCATGGGCGGCGCGGTGTCCGGGGTGGCGGGCCGCAACTGGGCTGCCGTCGGCGACGCCGCTGCGTGTGTGAACCCGCTCAACGGCGAGGGCATCGACTACGCGCTCGAGGGCGGCCGCCTGCTGGCGGAGCTCATCTGCTCGGGCCCCGGCCCCGCTTCAACCGGAACCGACCTCACCCGGGCGTGGCCCGAGCTGCTCCGCGCCACGTACGGCGAGTCGTTCGCGATCGCCCGCGACGCCGCTCATCTGCTGACGTTCCCCCAGTTCCTGCCGTTCGCGGGCCCCATCGGGATGCGCTCGCAGACGCTGATGACGGCAGCAGTTCGCTGCATGTCCAACACGGTGGCCGATTCGGACCGCGACGTCGTCGCGCGCGGCTGGCGTGCCGCAGGCTCGATCGCCCGCCGCCTGGATCGCCGCCCCCTCTTCGCCGACTGACTCTTCGCCGCCCCCTCTTCGCCGTCTGGCCTCTCGCGAACCTGCCGGACATCCCTTTTCAGCTGCCGGACATCTGGTGCGAAATTCGGCTCAGAATCGAACCAAATGTTCGGCAACTCCAAATCGATGTCCGGCAACTCGGGAACTCTGTCCGGCCACCACTGCGCCCGGCGCGTCGACTCACCGGGCCGGAGCGAGAAAGCCGTGTTCAGGCAGGCCGGCGGGCCATGTGGATCGCGGCGATGCCGCCGGTGAGGTTGGTGACGGAGCACCGCTCCCAGCCGCTGGACTCGATGATCCGGGTCAGGGCCGCCTGGTCATGCCATTCGCGGATCGACTCGGCCAGGTACACGTACGCGTCCGGGTTCGAGGAGACGCTGGTGGCGATCTTCGGCAGGGCCTTCATCAGGTAGTTCATGTACACGGCCCGGAACGGCGCGAGCACCGGGGTGGAGAACTCCACCACGGCCAGCCGCCCGCCGGGCCGGACCACACGCGCCATCTCCCGCAGGCCGCCGGCGGTGTCCTGCACGTTGCGCAGGCCGAAGCTGATGGTGGCGGCGTCGAAGGACTCGTCGGCGAACGGAAGTTTCATCGCATCGCCGGCGACCTTGGGCACGTCCCGCCGGGCTCCGGCGCGCAGCATGCCGAGCGAGAAGTCGGCGGCCACGCACCAGGCCCCGGACTTGGCGAGTTCGACGGTCGACACGGCGGTGCCGGCGGCGAGGTCGAGGATCCGCTCGCCGGGTCGCGGCGCGAGCAGCGAACGCGCACGCCGACGCCACAGGTGGTCCATGCCTCCGGAGAGGACGGTGTTGGTGACGTCGTAGCGGTCGGCGACACCGTCGAACATGGACGCTACGTCGCGGGGCTGCTTATCGAGATCGGCGCGGGACACGGGCTTGACGCTACCCCGCCGAGGCGGGCCGACTTCGCTCAGGCCACGACCCGGGCGGGCCGGTTCACGCGCGGACGGCGGGTCACCGGGTTGCTGGTGCAGCGGGCTCCGGCGGCGACGTAGTGGTCGAAGAGTTGGCCGCAGATCGCGTCCCAGGTTCGGCCGGAGACGGTCTGCAGCGCGCCGGCGGCGAGCTGGCCCTGCTGAGAGAGCACGAGGTCGACGGTGTCGGAGATCTCGGAGGCGTAGGTGCGCGGGTCGAGCAGGTATCCGTTGACGCCGGCCTGGACGAGGTCGCGGGGCCCACCGCGGTCGGGTCCCACGACGGGCACGCCCGAGGCCTGCGCCTCCTGGATGGACTGGCAGAACGTCTCGAACTCGCCGGCGTGGCAGAACACGTCGAGGGTGGCGTAAGCCTGGCCGAGTTGTTCGCCGTGGAGTTCGCCGGTGAAGATCGCGTGCGGCATGGCGGCCTGGAGTGCGGGCCGGTCGGGGCCGTCGCCCACCACGACGAGCTGCAGATCGCCGTCGGGCCCGGAGCGGTCGGCGAGGGCCTGGAGGCGCTCGACGTGCTTTTCGGGGGCGAGTCGGCCGACGAAGCCCACGACGGGCCGGCCCTCGGGCGACCACAGCTGGTGCAGTGCCTCGCTGCGGCGGGCGGGGTTAAAGCGCGTGGTGTCGACGCCGCGGCCCCACCGGTAGAGGCGGGGGATGCCGTGTCCGGCCAGGTCGTCCATGGCGGCGGTGGAGGGGGCGAGGGTGCGGTCGCACGTGAGGTGGATGGCGCGGGTCCACGCCCAGGCGGCGTCGCC
>NZ_JAALDM010000189.1 GCF_014144865.1 Dietzia aerolata
GGCGAGGAGGGGCTGGAAGACGGTGTCTGCGGCGGTGTTCACTTCGGGTGTCCTCCCGTTGCGTGGTGGGTCAGGTGACTCGCGGGCCGGGTGAGCCGTTGGCCGGGTGGCGCGTGGGCCGGGTGGCCTGTGGGCCGGGCGATCCGCGGATCAGTTGACGCAGGGGACGTCCGTGCCTCCGGCGTCAAAGGTGGGTCGCTCCGCGATCGACGGCGGCAGCGGGGCGTACGTGGTGGTCTCCGGGGAGGCGGACTCGACGGCCGAGGCCTCACCGGCGGGGCCGCTGTAGTCCTCGGCGAGGACCACCCGCACCGACCCCTGCGGGATGGCGGGGTCGACCTGGACCGGCAGACCACCGAGGGCGTCGGCGACCGCGAAGGCGGCGGCATCGCCCGCTGACGGCGCGGCCACGTGCGAGGTGTAGGCGGCGGCCGGGTCGGTGAGCAGGTCACCCTGGACGAATCCGAGCTCGGACAGCGATCCCGACACGCGACCGGCCAGGCCGTCGATGGCGGTGGTGTTGACCACCGTGACGGTCACCGACTCCGGCTCGACGCCCGGGGGGGTAGTGGGCGACTCCGCCTCGCCGGCCGGTGCCTCCGCCGTGCCGTCGTCGTCCTTGCCGCTGGCGAAGCCGGCCACGAACTCGGAGACCTGCTCGGGGTCGGCGGTGACGATGGACTCGCCCCACTCGGTGTACGAGTCGATGCTGGTGACCGGGATCGTCTCGAACCGGACGTTGCCGCCGCTGATGTCCTTGAGCTTGAGGGCGAAGTCCACGAAGTCCCAGTTCTCGTCGATCGTGAACGAGCGGCGGGCCGCGTCGACGAGATTGGTGAGCTTGGTGGGGTCGGTGAGCGTGCCTGCCGACAGGATCTGCTTGACCAGCTGCGACATGAACGCCTGCTGCCGCACGATCCGGTCGAGGTCTCCGGCCGGCAGGTTGTGGCGCTGGCGGACGAAGCTGAGCGCGTCGGAGCCGGAGATCGTCTGGACGCCGGCGTGGAAGTTCGCGCCCGACAGCGGTTCGTTGACGTCCTCGTTGAGACACACCGGGACGCCGCCGACGGCGTCGGTCATGAGGACGAAGCCCAGCAGGCCGATCTCGGCGTAGTGGTCGGCCCGCACACCGGTGAGGTCCTCGACCGCGCCGATGAGGCCGTTGCGCCCCTGCTGGATCGCTTCGCGGTGGTCCTCCTCCGTGAGCGATCCGTCGGAGCTGGACTCCATGGCCTTCGCCAGGGAGGCGTCCTTGTAGGCCGAGTAGACGCCGTTGATCTTGCTCGGGCCGACCGAGCTGGTCTCCACGTACACGTCGCGCGGGATGGAGACCGCAGTGGCGGAGCTGCCGTCCTCGGGGATGCGCACGAGCAGGATCGTGTCGGTGTTCTCGCCCTCTTCCTCGCCGGTGCGGATCATCGCGAGTTCTTCCGGGCTCAGGGGGTTGCCCTGGGCGTCGGTGCGGTTGTCGGTGCCGACCAGGAGGATGTCGACGGCGCCGTCGAGCCCGCCGTCCCCGACATCCAGGCCGCCAGCCGAGGACAGGTCCGAGTTGAGTCCGTTGAACAGCGACCATCCGATGCCGGTCACCACCAGGCACAGAACCGCGACGACAGACGCGATGATCCGACCGATACGTGAGGGCAGGCCGCTGGCGGGGGCAGTGCGCTTACGGCCCCGCGCCCGGTCGGGGGCGCGGTGGGGCGCTGATGACTGCTCGGCGCTCATCCACCGTCCTTGTCGTCGATGTCGTCGAATTTTCAACGAGCCCGTCGGGCCGCTGAATATCCTCTCACGGTACCGCGCCGGGGACCCTGCGTCGGAATCGGCAGCCCGCGCCCGGCGACCCCGCGTCGACCGGTCGCCGGAATCGGCGGTTCCCGCCGTGGACGCCTGCGCCGGTTTCGCCCGTCCGCGCCGTAGGGTGTTTCGCGTGACTTCACGACTGCCCGTGGTGACGGTGACCTATTCTCCCGGCGCCCACCTCCGAACCTTCGTCGAGACGTTGCCCGCGGCCACCTCCCGCCAGGTGGGGTTGGTCATGGCGGACAACGGCTCGACGGACGGCGTACCCGAGGCCGTCGCCGCCGAGTACGACTTCGCCGAGTTCTTCCCGACCGGCGGCAACCTCGGCTACGGGACCGCCATCAACCGGGCGGTCACGGAGATCGCGCGCCGGCCGGACGAGTTCGACCAGGAGTTCGTGCTCGTCGTCAATCCCGACGTGTGGTTCGAGCCCGGTTCCGTGGACGCGTTGCTGGAGGCGGCCGAGCGCTGGCCCCGGGGCGCGGCATACGGTCCGCAGATCGCCGAGACCGACGGTTCGGTGTATCCGTCGGCCCGGTCGGTGCCGCGGCTGGGCGCCGGGATCGGACACGCCGTCCTCGGCCCGGTATGGCAGGGAAACCCGTGGACCGCCCAGTACCTCGACGACCGGGACATGAGCACCGAGCGGGCCGCCGGGTGGCTGTCCGGATCGTGCCTGCTGCTGCGGCGGTCGGCCTTCGACGCCCTCGGCGGTTTCGACGAGCGCTACTTCATGTACCTGGAGGACGTCGACCTGGGCGACCGGCTCGGCAAGGCGGGCTGGCAGAACGTGTACGTGCCGTCCTCGGTCATCCATCACGACCAGGGACACGCGGCCAAGACCGTGCCGGAGTTCACCCTCCGCGCGCATCATCGGAGCGCGTACCTGTTCCAGGCGGACAGACATCCCCATTCGTGGCAGGCGCCGATACGCTGGGCTCTCAAGGCGGGCCTGGAGATCAGGTGCCGCCTTGCCATCCGTTCGGCCGAGCGCGCCCTGCGCCAGCAGAACAGCTAGCCGACGAACACCCGGCCGAGCCGCCAGCCGAACCCCGGCAGCGCACCTCGGCCATCCGAGACCATGACCATCCGACAACACGACAGCGGGAGCAGACACGTGACCTCGACGAACTCCGGTAACGCCGCGGGCGGCAACCTCAACGAGGACGACCTCATCGCGGACACCGAAGCGGTGGTGCTGGTCGGTGGCAAGGGCACGCGCCTTCGCCCGCTGACGATCTCGGCCCCCAAGCCGATGCTGCCCACGGCCGGCCTGCCGTTCCTCACCCACCTGCTCTCGCGAATCCGGGCCGCCGGCATCCGCCGCGTCGTGCTGGGGACCTCGTTCAAGGCCGAGGTGTTCGAGGAGCACTTCGGCGACGGCTCCGACCTGGACCTCGATATCTCCTACGTCGTGGAGACCGAACCGCTCGGCACCGGCGGCGGCATCCGCAACGTCCTTGACAAGCTCACCGCCTCGACCGTTCTGGTCTTCAACGGCGACGTCCTGGGTGGCACGGATCTGCGTCAGGTCCTCGACTTGCACCACGCCAAGAACGCCGACCTGACGATGCACCTGGTCCGGGTGTCCGACCCGCGCGCGTTCGGCTGCGTCACCACCGACGACGACGGCCGTGTCCTGGAGTTCCTCGAGAAGACCCAGGATCCGCCGACCGACCAGATCAACGCCGGCTGCTACGTCTTCCGCCGCGAGGTCATCGAGAAGATCCCGGCGGGGGTCCCGGTCTCGGTGGAGCGTGAGACCTTCCCGCAGCTCCTCCTCGAGGGCAAGCGCGTGTACGGCTTCGTCGACTCCGCCTACTGGCGCGACATGGGCACCCCCGAGGATTTCGTGCGCGGCTCGTCGGACCTGGTCCGCGGCATCGCGCCCTCGCCGGCTCTCGCCGGTCACGAGGGTGAGGCACTCGTCCATGAGGGTGCCGGCGTCGGGGCAGGTGCCGTGCTGGTCGGCGGCACGGTGGTGGGCCGCGGCGCCGAGATCGGTGCGGGCGCCCGACTGGACGGGGCAGTGGTGTTCGACGGCGCCAAGATCGAGGCCGGCGCAACGGTCGAGCGGTCGATCATCGGCTTCGGCGCGCGCATCGGCCACCGGGCTCTCGTCCGCGACGGCGTGATCGGCGACGGCGCCTCGGTGGGCGCCCGCTGTGAACTGCTGCGCGGTGCCCGCGTCTGGCCGGGAGTGGAGATCCCCGACGGCGGCATCCGCTACTCGACCGACATGTAGCTGGCCCCGGCTTGGCCCCGGCCACAGTTCTGCTCACACAGCCGCGCCGCTCAGGTGCAGCCGCTCCCGATATATCCTCCGCGGCTGCATCTGAGCGGCGCGGCTGCGTGCTTTCCGAGCGCCCGGCAGCGCTGCGCTCGATCAGAGTGAGGGCTGGGTCGATAACTGTTCGGCACCTGGCCAATCTGCCCTCCGAGTTGCGATCTGCCCTTACGATGACGACGTGCTCGCGGGGCCCGAGGAGCATCGGAGAATCAGACGAGCAGATCGTGTGGGCTGGCGAATCCGAGGGGCAGATCGAGCAGATAGCCGGGGCAGCCGGGCGAATCTGACGGGCCGATCGTCGATCGACGCGAGCTGCACCCACTCGGCCCGCTCCACGCGTTCGAGCCGCCTGCTGGTCCGGGCCTCGGCCGCTGGTGGCTCGGTGGCGCATTGAGAAGTGGGTTCGGCGCACACCATTCTCGGGCGATGTGTGCCGAACGCTCTGCGCGATGAGGCCGGAATGAGGTGGCGATGTGGTGGCGATGAGGTGGCGATGACGTGGGGGCAGTCGATCGTCAGAAGGC
>NZ_JAALDM010000190.1 GCF_014144865.1 Dietzia aerolata
CCTCGAGCAGTGCGGCTCCCGCGCGCGCGGATCCGGTGAGCACGAGCACCCCGTCCAGCCCCACCCCGCCCAGGACGGCGGCACGCAGCACGTCGACGATCAGCGAGGTCTTGCCGCTTCCCGGCCCCCCGCGGACGACCCACCGTTCCTGCCGACCGCGCGGCGCCGCCCAGTCCCGGTCCACGAGCCCGGCCAGTTCATCAGGCCACGCGCGCGCCGGCTCACCGGGATGCGCGTCGGGGATGGTGGATGCGGCTTCTGTCACGGCTCGATGAGACCACACGACTCCGACATCCCCTCGTCTGCGCCCGCCCTGCGGCGCCCGTGGGTGGCACTACCAGCGGGTCCGGCGCGGGTCAGCGCAGGGTGTCCTCAAGCATGATCGGCCGGCACGCGGTGCGGGCGACGACGGTCATCACGCCCAACACGACCGTGAGGAACGCGAGCCCCGCGCCGAGGCCGGGTCCGTTGAGGAGCATGCCGAACACGATCGGTCCGAGGCTGGCCGCGGTGTACCCGACGCCCTGCGAGAAGCCGGACAGGGCGGCGGAGCCGGCCTGGGTGCGGGTGCGGAGGTTGATGAGGGTCAGGCACAGCGGGAAGGTGCTGGGTCCCACGCCGAGCAGGCAGATCCACACCCAGGGCGCGAGGTCGGGCGCCCAGAGCAGCCCGGCGAAGCCGGCCAGGTAGGACAAGACCGAGACGACGACGACAACGTACGGATCATCAACGCGCCCGGATACCCAGGGCACGACCAGAGCGGCGATGAGACCGATCGCCGAGTACACGGCGAGCGCGAGACCTCCCTCGGCGCGCGTCATCCCGATGGATTCGGCCACCGCGGGAAGCCAGGTGAAGAAGGCGTATGTCCCGAGGGAGTTGGTTCCGAAGAACAGCGCCAGGGCCACTCCGACGGGTGAGCGCCACGGGCGGATGCGCTGCTGTGCCGTAGCCACGGCTGTTCCCGAGCCAGGGTCCGCACCCGAGCCGGACCCGGCGCTTGCGCCGTCACCGGAGTCGGTGGGCGCGCCGGTCGGGGTGCCGGGGCGCAGGAGCTCGAAGATCCACGGGATGGCGGCGACCACGGCCAGGACCGCCCACCACCCGATCGAGACCCGCCACCCTGCGGACTCCTCGACGGGGACGGCCACCAGCGCCGGAACGACCGTGCCGAGTTGGAGGCCCGTGATGTAGGCCATGCTCACCACCGCGACGTGGCGGGGGAAGTACTTCTTGACCAGTGGCGGGGCCACCACGTTGCCGATGCCCATGCCGGTCAGCGCGATGATCGAGCCGGCGCCCATCACCCATGGATCGTGCGCGACGGCCCGCAGCAGCTGCCCGATCGCGGCGGCGGCCATCGCCACCACGGTCAGCATCTCCAGTCCCATCCGTCGCAGCACGACCGGCGTGAGCACGCCCCACACCGCGAACATCGCGGTGGGGATCATGCCGAGCAGTCCCATGCCGGCGGCGCCGAGGCCGATCTCGGCATCGATCACCCCGAGCAGCGGGCTCAGTGACGTGACGGCGGTGCGGAGGTTGAGCGAAACCAAGATGACCCCGATCAGGGCCACGACGGGCACGGCGACCGCACCGGAGCGACTGCGCGCTCCCGGGTTCCGCCGCCCCTTGGTTCGGGAGCGGGGCGGCATCAGTCGGTGTCACCCGTGGCGTTGCCCACGAACTCGCCGACCTGGCGGGCCATCGACTGCAGTCCGTCCATGGCTGCCGGACGCGAGCCCGGATGCAGCGCGTGGACTGCCAACCGGAACACGGAGGCCCGCAGCACCATCTGCGGCCACTCCTGAAGGTGCCGCCAGCGCAGCAGCACGCCCTCGTCGACGGTCCCCCACGACAGGTGGTCCACGGCGACGAGCGCGGCCGACCACGAGGCCGGACGGATGTACGGCACGACATCGCTCAGGGCGGGCTCGGTCGTGGAGTCGAACAGCAGTCCGCGCGCGAGGTCACCGTGCACCAGTCCGGGGGTGGCCATCTCGACGGGGCGACGGTGCCGGATGAGTCCCTTGGCGCCGAGCAGTGCCGCCGCCCGGTGGGTGGCGAACGGTGTTCCGCGGTCCTCCATGCCGGGGGCGAGGTCGCGTTCCGGGTCGCCATCCCAGGCCGCAGCTTCGGCGAAGCCGAACAGGTCGGTCTCGGACCACGGCCGCACCGACGGGCGGCGCACCACGCGGGGCCGCTCGAGATCGTGGAGGGCGGCGTTGATCCGGAGGGACCAGGCGATGGTCTCATCAGCCCTGGCCTC
>NZ_JAALDM010000191.1 GCF_014144865.1 Dietzia aerolata
GCCCCGGTGGACCCGGCGGCCTTCCAGTCCGGCGACGGGTACTTCTTCCTCTCCCCGGACTCCGGTGCCCACTGCGCGATCTTCGGCGACGGCGCGGCCGGGAACTACTCGGCGGGCTGCCAGGGCGAGATGCCGCCACCGCCCGAGTTGCCGGACTGCGTCGGCGGCGGGGCAGCGAACGTGGCGGTGTGGCTCGGCGCCGACGGGGCCGGCGGGACCGAGTGCGTCACCCAGGGGATCTTCGTCAGCGAACCCACCTCCCGCGGTGAACAGGTGCTGCAACCCGGGCAGACGCTCGCTGCCCGCGGCTACACCTGCACCGCCTCGGACGCGGCGGTCACATGCAACTCGGATGCCTCGGGCCGGGGGTTCACCGCCTCCGGCGCGGGCGTGCAGCTGGTCAGCTGACCCACCCCTGCCAGACCGGCCCTACCGCGGTGGCACCGGCCCCAGCGGTCCGATGAGCCCGTTGGTCGGCACGCATCTCAGGGGCCGCGTCTCAGAGGGGTCGAGCACCGAGTGCACGGCATCGACGGCACGCGGGTCGTTGATCTGTGTCAGGTGCGAGCTCTGGTTCTCGGGGCAGCCGTCCTGTAGCCGGATGTGGCGCATGCCATGGCCCGGCACGTACGAGATGGCGGCCGGGATCAGGCCATCGGTATCGCTGGTGATGGCCGTATACTCCACGCCCGGAACGAAGGGCGAGCCGGACTCGCCGAGCCACCGTTGGTGGAATTCCGAGCCCGGTCGAAGCTCGCCCATGGCCGGGAACGGGGAGAATGCGGCGCTGCCGGCGAAGGCCTCAGTCAGTGGCCCGACATCCGGTGTCACCTCGCCCAGTCCCCAGTAGGTGGCGATGCCGACGACCTTCCCGACACTGTCCGGCCGGTGCACCTTGGTCGTGTACGTCGCCGCGACACCGCCCAGGGAGACCCCCACGAGGTCGACCTTGTCCGCCCCGGTGACGGCGAGGACGTGGTCGATGAGCGCCGCCACCTCCAGCGAGGCACCGTGCTGGATCGACGTGGTCCCGCCGACGAAGGTGTGCTGACCGATGGTCAGCCCCTTGCCGTACGTCGGTGCCCACACGCAGTACCCCTCGTTGACCAGTGATGCCGCATGGGAGACGAAGTCCGCGCCGGTGCCGCCGGTCCCGTGAAGGAGGATGACGGGATTCGGATGCTGCGGACTGGGCTTGCACGTGTCGTCGTCGACGAACGGGAGCGAGGTCTCCCCCTGCAGGATCATGTCCACGGTCCCGGCACCCCATTGCCATTTCTCGGGCACATGGGGGCGGGAGTCAGGATCAGTGGCGCCGGCTGTCGGCGCCGCCAATACCGACAGCAGGCCGAGCATTCCGGCGGCGATGAGGGCGACGAGACGGACAAGACGTGGTGTGGTGCTGATCACATAAGGCACCGTAAGCCATTGCCAGCCTTGCCCGGTGGCTTACCGACCCGCGCCGTCACCGCGCCGTCAGCGCTCTGGTCCCGCGCCGACGCGGGCGCCGGGATGGATCACCAGATGCTGACGCGCTCCTCGGGTGCCATCCACATGCCGTCGCCCTCGGTCACGCCGAACGCCTCGTGGAAGTCGTCGATGTTCTTGACGACCTGGTTGCAGCGGAACTCCGGCGGCGAGTGCGGGTCCACGGCCAGGCGGCGGGCGGCCTCCTCCTCGCGGGTCTTGGTCCGCCACACGATCGCCCAGGAGGTGATGAGCCGCTGGATGCCGGTGAGCCCGTCGATCTCCGGGCCCACGTCGTTGCCCTCGGCCGGCTCGCCGTCGGTGCCCAGGGCGAGTCGGTAGGCCAGCAGCGCGATGGTCAGGCCGCCCAGGTCACCGATGTTCTCGCCGACGGTGAACGCGCCGTTGACGTGGTCGGACTCGGGGTTCAGGCCGTCGGGGGTGAGGCCCTGGTACTGCTCGATGAGTGCGTCGACGCGGGTGCTGAACGCCGAGCGGTCCTCGTCGGTCCACCAGTCCACGAGGTTGCCGTCGCCGTCGTACTTGGAGCCCTGGTCGTCGAAGCCGTGGCCGATCTCGTGACCGATCACCGCGCCGATCGCACCGTAGTTCGCGGCATCGTCGGCCTCGGCGTCGAAGAACGGGGGCTGCAGGATCGCGGCGGGGAACACGATCTCGTTCATGACCGGGTTGTAGTAGGCGTTGACCGTCTGCGGCGTCATGTGCCACTCACCGCGGTCGACGGGCCCGCCGAGCTTGCCCAGCTCATAGTCGTGTTCGAAAGCGGCCGAGCGGCGGACGTTGCCGAGCAGGTCGTCGGCCTGCACCGTCAGCCCGGAGTAGTCGCGCCACTCGTCGGGGTAGCCGATCTTGGGCACGAACGCCTCGAGCTTGGCGAGCGCGCGCTCCTGGGTGGCGGGGGTCATCCAGGGCAGCCGGTTGATCGAGTACCGGTAGGCGGCGGTGAGGTTGGCGACGAGCTCCTCCATGCGCGCCTTGTGGCCGGGCGGGAAGTGGCGGGCCACGTACTCCTTGCCCACCTCCTCGCCGAGTGCCGCCTCGACGGCCGCGACGCCGCGCTTCCATCGCGCCTTGATCTCCTCGGTGCCGGACATGGCGGTGCCGAAGAAGCGGAAGTTCTCGTCCACCAGGTCGGAGGTCAGATAGGGCGCACGCGAGGTGACGACGCGCCAGCGCAGCCATTCGGTCCAGGTCTCGAGCGGTTCGGTGGCCCACAGGTCGGCCACGGCGGTGAGAAAGTCGGGCTGCATGGCGACGAGCCGGCCGAAGGTCTCCTCAGTGCCGCCTACCTCGCGCGCCCAGTCGTGCCACGGGAATCCGGGGGCGAGGGTGGGCAGTTCGTCCCAGGTGACGGGGTTGTAGGTCTTGTCGGCGTCGCGACGCGCCACCACGTCCCAGTGGGCGGCGGCGATGCGGGTTTCCAGCGCGACGATCTTCTCGGCGCGCCCGCGGGAGTCGTCGGACGTGGCGAGTCCGGCCAGTTCAAGCATCCGGGCGATGTGCTCGGTGTACTGCTCGCGGATGGGGCCGTACTGCTCTTCGCGGTAGTACGACTCGTCCGGCAGCCCGATGCCGTATTGCACCAGGTAGAGAATGTATTCGGTGGAGTTCTTGGCGTCATTGTTGACGTAGGCGCCGATCAGTCCACCGATCCCGGATCGTTCGAGCCGCGCCATGGCCAGGGCCAGCGCGTCGGAGTCGGTGGCGGCGTCGATCTCGGCCAGGTCCGGCCCGAGTGCGGCCACGCCGGCGGCCTCGACGGCGTCGGTGTCCATGAAGGAGGCGTAGAACGCACCGATCTGGGAGTCGGCGGGCGCGTCGGTGATGATGTCGCGCACCCGCTCCTCGGAGAGGTCACGGAGGGCGAGGAACGCGCCGTCGATGGGGCGGTCGGCGGGGATCACGTGGTCGCGGATCCAGGTGCCGTTGACGTGCTGGTACAGGTCGTCCTGCGAGCGCACGTCGGTGTTGATGTACCGCAGGTCCAGGCCGGAGGGGCGCTGGGTGTCGGTGCTGGGATTGTCGGTCGCAGTCATATGTCCAGGTTACGGAAACGGTGCGCCGGGGCGGTGGGGACCGCGGTAGAGAAAAATCCTACGACGACGACAACATGCACCGGCCCCGTCGACACTGACTGGTCGACGGGGCCGGGTGCCCGGCGGGCAGCCGGGCTCGGTCTGACATTGTTCGGTCGGGCGGCGCGTCAGGCCATGCCGTGCGTCCGGCCCTGCCGCGCGTCAGGCCATGCCGTGGCGGGCGTTGTATTCCTTGGCACCGTTGTAGGCGTCGACCATGCCCCAGATCCAGAAGCCGAGGGCGATGAGGAATCCGATGAGGATGATGGTCAGAACCCAGCCGACGACGTAGCCGACGAGGATGCCGACGCCCTTGTTGGTTTCACCGTTGAGGATGGTGCCCAGGCCTGGGATGAAGAACGAGGCCAGCAGCATGATCGCGGGATCCTTGCGCGACACGGGCTTGCCGTACTGGTCGACGGGCTGGACCGCGCCGTACCCCGGTGCGCCGAAGCCCTGTCCGGCGAAGGGCTGGGCACCGTACTGTTGCTGGCCGTACTGCTGTCCGGCGCCGAACTGCTGCTG
Organism: Dietzia aerolata; assembly: GCF_014144865.1. Taxonomy (GTDB): domain Bacteria; phylum Actinomycetota; class Actinomycetes; order Mycobacteriales; family Mycobacteriaceae; genus Dietzia; species Dietzia aerolata. The sequence continues at coordinate 4,089 of NZ_JAALDM010000191.1, forward strand.
GCCGGCGCCATACTGCTGCTCGCCATACTGCGGCGCTGCACCATACGACTGGCCGTACTGCTGCTCGCCGCCGGCCTGGGGCTGGCCGTACTGCTGTCCGGCGCCGAACTGCTGCTGGCCGGCGCCATACTGCTGCTCGCCATACTGCGGCGCGGCACCGTACGACTGTGCTGCACCGGAGTCGAATCCCTGGGCACCGGCACCTGAGGCAGCATCGGCACTGGTCGCGTCTCCGGACGCGCCTTCGGAGCTCGAGCCGTAGCTGCCCGAATCGAATCCGGGGACATCGGACGACGCCGAGTCCGACGAGGCTGCCGAACCTGCATCCACCGTGTCGCCCGAGCTGGATTCCGCCTCGGCCGGGGCGGTACCCGGCGAGGGCTCGTTCTGCCAGCTACTCGAGGGAGTGGACGTACCGTCTCCGCTGAACTCGCTGGAGGAGAAACCGTCTGAATTGTCGGTGCCGTCGCCGTTGCCGTCTGCGGGGTATGTCATGGCTGCATACTAACCCTCAAGTACGACACCGGTGGACCGCTGATTCAGGCGTAGTCGACGTCACGTACGACCGCCGGCGCTCACTGCCCGGCGGCACGGGGGCACGGGGACTCTCCGGCTCCTACTCGTAACCGAAGTACTCGTTGTGCTCCTTGGTGCGCTTGTACGCCTCGATCATTCCCCAGATCCAGGTTCCGACGTACACCACGAAGAAGAGCACCATCGTCGAGATGCCGACAACCATCATCCCGGTATCCGAGCCGAACGAGAACATCCCGAAGAACAGCACCGCCAGGAAGACGAACGGCGTGAGGTAATGGATACCCATGATGGTGAGTCCGCCACGGATGTCCTCGTTGAGCAGGGATCCCAGGCCCGGGATGAAGAACGACGCCAGGATGTAGCCGGTCGGGTCGCGGCGAGGCTCACGGTGAACCTGCGGAATACTCGGACCCGCGAACCCCTCCTGACGGGCCTGGAGTCGAGACAGCGGGCCGTCCTGCGGCTGCCATCCGGGGTTCGGCTGCGCCCCGTACACGGGCTGCTGCCCCATGGTCGGCTGCGCACCCGAAAACGCCTGATCACCACGCGGCGGATACGGGTTCTCAGAAAGTCCGCCGGGCTGACGCCAATGATCATCAGGAGTAGTCACGGCGGTCAGACTAACCCCGCGAACGTGGAAATTGGTACTGCTCACTTCAGTTGCGGGCCCGCATCTCCGGGCGCGCCCAGATGTCGGCGCAGTCGACACAGGCACCCTCCGAGACCACTCCGGCACGCTGCAGCTGTCCATAGATCCAGCACCCGAGGCAGAAGCCGAGCGCAGCCTCGGCCAGCGCCGCCAGCACCAGGACACCGAGCACCACGGAGGCGGCGGTGGTCTGCCCTGCGAGGAACAGCCCGAACGCCACACCGGACATCACCAGGCCGATCGACTGCGCGAACCGCTTGGGCGCACCGGCCACCATCTTCGGCTCGGCACTGACCCGGGGCGCCAGCACATGCACCGAGAGTCGACCAAAGGGCGAGTAGCGGGGACCGCCGGCCACACGGAGCGCGAAGCCCACGGCCAGCGCGCCGGCGAGCCAGGTCTGCACGGGCGCGGGCACGGCGATGGTGATCACCGCGAGCGCGACCACGAGGCCTGCCGTGCACCTGGCCGCGTAATCGTTGACGATCTCGGGGAAGGCGAACACCTCGCGCACACTCATCAGTACCTCATCTCAGCCACCGGTAGACCGATCTGTCTACCCATTGACTTCAGACTAGTCGTCATCAGCACGAATTCACAGGCGGATGACTTAGGGTCGGTCCATGAGCTTCCGGAACGCCCCGGCCAGCCGCACCGCCGTCGTCGTCGTCGCCCTATTTTCGGCAGCAACCCTCGCACTCGGCGCCACGGGCTGCGGACAGTCCGATGCCGCGCGGGACACCGGCGCGGACCAGACCTCCTCCCCCGGCTCCGCGCCCGACGGCCCCTCCGGCACCGCCGCCCCGGACGGGGACGCCG
>NZ_JAALDM010000192.1:0-375 GCF_014144865.1 Dietzia aerolata
GCGTCGGCCATGATCTGGACCTCGATGTGGCGGCCGCGCTCGAGGTAACGCTCGCAGAACACGGCGTCGTCGCCGAACGCCGACTTCGCCTCGCGTCGGGCGTTCGCGATCTCCTCGTGCAGGGTCCCGAGGGTGCGCACGACGCGCATGCCGCGCCCGCCTCCGCCGGCGGAGGCCTTCACCAGCACCGGGAGCATGTCCTCGGTGACCTCGTCCGGCTCGAGGTCGCTGAGCATGGGCACGCCCGCGGCGGCCATCATCTTCTTGGCCTCGATCTTGGAGCCCATCGCCTCGATCGCGGAGACCGGCGGGCCGACCCAGGTCAGGCCGGCCGCGATCACGTCGCGGGCGAACGCGGCGTTCTCGGACAGGAAG
>NZ_JAALDM010000192.1:415-8067 GCF_014144865.1 Dietzia aerolata
CGGCCGCCCCGGCCGCGGCGATCACGAGATCGCCGCGCAGATAGGTCTCGGCCGGGGTGTTGCCCGGCAGTCGGACCGCCGCGTCGGCCTCCCGGGTGTGAGGGGCGCCGGAGTCGGCATCGGAGAAGACGGCCACCGTGGCCATGCCCAGTGCGCGGGCGGTGTGGTGGACGCGTCGGGCGATCTCGCCGCGGTTGGCCACCAGGACTGAGGTGATCGGGCGCGTTGTCGTCGTCGTCGTCATCGGGGTTGTCCCGGACATCGGGGACGCCGCGGCGGTGCGCGGCTGGGCGGGGTTCGTGGAGCTCATGGTCTGGTTCCTCACATCCGGAAGACGCCGAAGCGGCTCGTGCCGGCGACCTCGGCGGAATGGATCGCGGACAGGCTCAGTCCCAGCACGGTCCGGGTGTCACGGGGGTCGATCACGCCGTCGTCGTAGAGCATCCCCGACAGGAACGCCGGCAGGGACTCCTTCTCGATCTGGCCTTCGATCGCGGCCTTGAGCCCCTCGACGGTCGCCGGGTCCATCTCCTCCCCGCGCGCCGCCGACGACGCGGCGGCGACCGAGGTCACCACGTCGGCCAACTGCTGCGCGCCCATGACCGCCGACTTGGCGCTGGGCCAGCTGTAGAGGAAACGCGGGTCGAACGCGCGGCCACACATGCCGTAGTGGCCCGCCCCGTAGGAGGCCGCGGTGATGAGCGACAGGTGCGGGACCTCGGAGTTGGAGACCGCGTTGATCATCATCGAGCCGTGCTTGATGATCCCGCCGCGCTCGTACTCCGAACCCACCATGTAGCCGGTGGTATTGTGCATGAACAGCAGGGGCGTGTCGTAGCGGTTGGCCAGTTCGATGAACTGCGTGGCCTTCTGGGCCTCCTCGCTGAACAGGACGCCCCGCGCGTTGGCGATGATCCCCACCGGGTAGCCGTGGATCTCGGCCCAGCCCGTCACCAGGCTCGCGCCGTAGAGCGGCTTGAACTCGTCGAAGTCCGAGCCGTCCACGATGCGGGCGATGATCTCCCGCGGGTCGAACGGGATCTTGAGGTCCTCGGGGACGATCCCCAGCAGGTCCTCGGTCGGGTACAGCGGCTCGGCCACCTCGGCGCGCGGGGCGCGACCGGCCTTGGTCCAGTTCAGCCGGCGCACGATGCCGCGGGTGATGCGGGCGGCGTCGGCCTCGTCCACGGCGAGGTGGTCCGCGAGCCCGGACACCCGGGCGTGCATGTCCGCGCCACCGAGCGTCTCCTCGTCCGCGATCTCGCCCGTGGCCGCCTTGACCAGCGGCGGGCCGGCCAGGAAGACCTTGGACTGCCCGTCGATCATCACGATGTGATCGCTCATGCCCGGCACGTACGCGCCGCCGGCCGTCGAGTTGCCGTAGACCACAGCGATGGTCGGGATGCCCGCCTTCGACAGGCGCGTCAGGTCCCGGAACAGCGCCCCGCCGGGGACGAACACCTCCTTCTGCGTGGGCAGGTCGGCGCCGCCGGACTCCACGAGGTTGATCACCGGCAGGCGGTTCTTCATGGCGATGTCGTTGAGCCGCAGCATCTTGCGCAGCGTCCACGGGTTGGAGGTGCCGCCCTTGACCGTGGGGTCGTTGGCGATGACCATGCACTCCACGCCCTCGACCACACCGATGCCGGCCGCCACGGAGGCGCCGGTCTGGAAGTCCGAGCCCCAGGCGGCGAGCGCGCACAGTTCCAGGAACGGGGACTCGCGGTCCAGCACCATGTCGATCCGCTCGCGGGCGGTGAACTTGCCGCGCTCGCGGTGGCGGGCCACCGTGCGCTCGCTACCGCCGGCCAGGGCCGGGGCGAGATCGGCGGCGAGCTGGTCGAGCTTGCCCTCCATCGCCTTCCTGGCGGCGCCGAACTCTGCGCCGCCGGTGTCCAGTGTCGAGCGCAGGAGGGTCATGCCGAGAACCCCAGACGCTTGCCGGCGAGGGTGGTGAGGATCTCCGTGGTGCCACCGCCGATGCCGAGGAGTCGCACGTCGCGGTACTGGCGGCTCACCTCGGACTCGGACATGAAGCCGAGCCCGCCGAAGAGCTGGACCGCCTCGTTGGCCACCCACTCCGCGGTCTCGACCGCGGTGTTCTTGGCGAAGCACACCTCGGCGATCGCGTCGTGCCCCGAGACCGCGAGGTTCACGCAGTGGTGGGTGTAGGTGCGGGCGATGTCGATACGGCGGGCCATCTCGGTGACCGTGTTCTGCACGGCCTGCCGGGACAGCAGCGGGCGGCCGAAGGTCTCGCGCTCGCGGACCCAGTCCAGGGTCAGGTCGAGGCAGCGCTGAGCGTGCGAGTAGCCCTGGCAGGCCAACGCCGCGCGCTCGGAGACGAAGCCGGTCGCGATCTGGGCGAACCCGCTGTTCTCCTCGCCCACGAGGTTCTCGACCGGCACGCGGCAGTCGTCGAAGGTGAGCTCGGCGGTGTCCGAGGCGCGCCAGCCGAGCTTGTCGAGCGGGGCGGATCGGTGGAATCCCGGGGTGTCGGTGGGGATGACCAGCAGGCTCACGCCGGCCGCACCCTTGAGTTCCTCACCGCCGCTGCGCACCGCGGTTACCACGAAGTCGGCGCGGACGCCGGAGGTGATGTAGGTCTTGGCGCCGTTGACGATGAAGTGGTCACCATCCCGGCGGGCGGTGGTGGTGAGGTGCCCGACGTCGGACCCGCCACCGGGCTCGGTGATGGCCAGTGAGCCGATCAGCTCGCCGGCGAGCGTGGGCCTGACCCAGCGCTCGATCTGGTCGGGGCGCCCGGACTGCGCGAGGTGCGGGACCGCGATGCCGCAGGTGAACAGCGAGGCGAACACGCCACCTGAGACCCCCGCCTCGTGGAGGGCCTCGCACACGACGAGCGAGTCGATCATGTCGCCGCCACCGCCACCGACCTCCTCGGGGAACGGGACGCCGAGCAGGCCGAGCTCGCCGGCCTTGAGGTGTAGCTCGCGTGGGATCAGGCCGGCGGCCTCCCACTCGTCGAGGTACGGCAGGATCTCGCGCTCGGCAAAGCGTGTGGTGGTCTCGCGAAGGGCGAGGCGCTCCTCGCTGTACCAGGGGTCGCCGGGAACGTGCGGCGGCACCTTGACGGATGTAGAGATAGTGCTCGTCACTGGAATCTCTCCTTGAAGGATCTGGCGATTCGCGGGCCGCGGCGGGCTGCGAACTGTGAGGTCAGGCGGTGCCCGGCGCCGGCACCGGCGCCAGAACGGAATCGGGGACGTCCACGACGCGCGAGCGCAGCCACTCGGCCAGCCCCTTGGCCTGGGGGTCCCAGCGGTAGCCGTGCGCGACACCCTTGCCGAGCAGACCGTCGATCACGAAGTTCACCGCGTGCAGTCGCGGTAGCTCGTAGCGTTCGATCGGAAGATCAGCGGCCTCGGGCAGGAGCCGGCGGACCTCGTCGACGGTGAGGGTGTCGAGCATCCAGCGGTAGGCGTGGTCGTCTGCGGCCCACAGGCCGATGTTGGCGGTGCCGCCCTTGTCGCCGGATCGCGCGCCCAGCACGTCGCCGAGCGGACGTCGGGTCGTGGGACCGGTCACCGGGGCGGCGGTAAGGGGCTCCCCGTCGGCGCCGAGTCCGTCGGAGGCATGGCCGTCGCCCATCTCGACGGTCTCGGCCGGCGGCTCGATCGCGACCTCCGTGCCGTCTGGCAGCACCGCGAAGTGCGGAACCGCGGCCTGGTCGAGGTAGGCCGGGATGTAGACGCCGTACGGTCCGCCGTGGCCGGGCGGGCCGCTCGGGGTGGCGCCGGGGTAGCTGGCCAGGGCCATGGCGACGGCGGCGTCGGTGAACGCGCGACCCACCACGTCGGCGTCCGGGTCCCACCCGACGATGGTGAGCATCGCGGTGGCGGCGGCCTGGGTGTCGGCATCGGGATGATCGGTGCGGTGGAGGCGGAACTGCAGCTCGGCTGGCTCGCGCTCGAGCCCGGCACGGAACTGGCGCTCGACCAGCGCGGCCTTGTCGTCGATATCCAGTCCAGTGAGCAGGAAGGTGATCTCATTGCGGTGACCGCCGAGGCAGGTCACAGATACCTTCGTGGTGGGCGGGGCGGTCTCGCCGCGGACCCCGGTGATCCGGACCCGGTCCGGCCCCTCCTGTTCGAGCCGGGCGGTGTCGAGGCGGGTCACCACGTCGGGGCCGCCGTAGCGGGCGCCGGTGACCTCGTACAGCAGTTGGGACACGACGGTTCCGACGGTGACGGCGCCGCCGGTTCCGGCATGCTTGGTGATGACGGACGTGCCGTCGGCGGCGATCTCGGCGATCGGGAATCCCGGTGCAACGGGGTCTGAGATCTCGCCGCGATTGAAGAAGGCGTAGTTGCCGCCGGTGGCCTGGGTGCCGCACTCGATGACGTGCCCGGCCGCGGTGGCGCCGGCCAAGGCGTCGAGGTCGTCGCGGCCCCAGCCGAAGTGGGAGATCGCGGGACCGACGATGACGGAGGCGTCGGTGACGCGTCCGGTGACGACGACGTCGGCGCCGGCATCGAGACACCGGGCGATGCCGAACGCTCCGAGATACGCATTCGCAGTCACCGGATGGCCGGCGTCGGACGGGATGCTCAGCTCTCCGACACGGTCGATGAGGTCGTCACCGTGAACGTAGGCGATCTTCGGCCCGAGACCGAGCCGCGCACCGAGCTCACCGATCGCCGCGGCCAGCCCGGCCGGGTTGAGGCCGCCGGCGTTGGCGACGATCTTGACCTTCTTCTCCAGCGCGAGCGCGAGGCAGTCCTCGAGCTGGCGCAGGAACGTCTTGGCGTAGCCGAGATCGGAGCTTTTCATCCTGTCGCGGCCGAGGATGAGCATGGTCAGCTCGGCGAGATAGTCGCCGGTAAGAACGTCGAGTTCGCCGCCCTCGAGCATCTCGCGCATCGCCGAGATCCGGTCGCCGTAGAACCCGGACATGTTGCCCACACGGAGGGCGGGCATTGCCGACGCGGTTCCGGGGTTCTGTTCAGTCGCGGTCATGATCGCGTTCCCTTCTCCCGGCCACCGCCGGGCAGTCCGGCGAAGGCCTGCGCGATCCGCAGCCACTCCGCAGCGTCGTCCCCCAGCGTCTCCAGGTCGGTGTCGTCCAGGTGAACTCGCTGGGTGACCAGCAGGCAGAAGTCGAGGAGCGGGCCGCTCACCCGCTGGTCAGCCCCCGCGGTGCCGAACTCGACGGCGGTTCCGTCGGGGTGCGTGAGGGCCACGTGAATCTCGGAGGTTGGTGCCTCGAGCCCGTTCATCATGTAGGCGAACGCGCGGGTCTTGAATCCCAGCTTGGCGACGTGCGGCAGGGCCGCGACGAAGGCCGGGTCGTCATTGACGGGGCTGCCGAGACCATCGGCCACGTCGATCCCATGGGCCCAGCTCTCCATGATCCGCGCGGTGATCATCGAGCCGGGACGCATGGGCGGCCCGAACCACGGGAGCTTCTCCCCCGGGTCCGCGGACCCCAGCGCATCGGCTAGTTCGCCACGGGCCCGCCGCCATCGGCCGAGGACCTCGTCCCTGCCGGTGGCGGCGATCTCGGCGGCGCCGGCGTCGACGAACCCGGCGGGGTCGGCCATGGCGGTCTCGACGACCTTCGCGAAGGCGTCCGGGTCGGTGATGGCCAGGACAGAGACCTCGTCGGTCCAGGTCAGGTGGGCTATCTGCATGGCGACATCCCAGCCCGCGGCGGGGGTGTCGGTGTTCCAGCGAGCCGCGCCGGCGGCGTCGACGAGCTCGTCGAGACGGGCACCGAGCGCAGCGAGGACCTCGATCGGCTCCTCGGACGGTGCGGACTGCGATTCGGTCATGTGACGACGATCTCAGACGACGGCAAATAAAGCAAGCACGATTGCTTGCTTTTATGCGCCGGCTTTGCCATTCTGGACGAGCAGTGATCTTCCTCACAACAGCTGCGCCCCCTCTCCCCACCCGAACGGAGCACTCGTGCACCTCGACCTCACCGGAATCGACCCCACCGATCACGCCCTCGCCCGACGCTGCTCGGTGGGAGATATCCCGACCCGGGCGGCGGCCACCTTCTCCGACCGAACCGCGGTCACCGACGACACCGGATCCTGGACTTACCGCGAACTGGAGTCCACCGCGAATCGCCTCGCACATGGACTCGTCGACCTCGGCGTGGCAGAGCAGGAGCCAGTGGCGATCCTGTCGACGAACTGCCGCGAATTCGTTGCCACCTACTTCGGCACTGCCAAAGCCGGCATGGTCAGTCTCCCGATCAACCTGCTGTCCGGGCCGGAAAACATCGTTCATGCGCTCGTCGACTCCGGCACCCGAGTGCTCGTTGTCCACTCCACGTTGGCGGAGCTCGCGCTCGGTGCGGTCGCCGCGGTTCCGGCGATCGACCACGTCGTCGTCGTCGGCGGGGTTCCTGACGGGCTTTCCACCGCACCAGACGGACCCGCCCTGCTCGGGTGGGACGACTTACTCGCCGGCGACGACTCCAACCCTGACACGGTGATCGGCGACCGGCAGGTCGTCCAGTGCCTCTACTCCTCTGGCACCACCTCCCGCCCCAAGGGTGTCCTCACCTCCCACCTGGCGGTGACCATGGCGGGCCTGTCGAACGGTGCCACCTTCGGCATGCCGTGGGGCGCCACGGGCGCGGTGACTGTGCTCCCGCTCCCGCTGTTCCACACCGCCGGCCTCAATGGAGTGCTCATGGCGGGCATCACCATGGGCGCAACCATCCACCTCCTGCCCGGCTTCGACCCGGTGCAATACTCGGACACCGTCGCCCGCGTCCGCGCCACGCACCTCGTGGGACTGCCGCTCATGCTGGCCGCACTCGCCGACGGGGCGGACCGAGGCCTTGACCTGAGCTCGATCGAGATGCTGCTCTACGCGATGGCACCGATGTCGGCCGACATGCGGGAGCGACTTGCCTCGGCACTTCCTGATGCACGGATCGTCCTGGGCTCGGGCATGTCCGAGTGCACCCCTGCCACCGTAATGCAGTGGCCCGAACTCAACCCCGACAAGTCCGACTCGTGGGGATACCCGACTCCGGTCGCCGAGAACCGCATCTGCGAACCCGGAGGCGAGGATCTGGTGGACATCGGGGGCGACGGCGAGCTCGCCTACCGCGGCCCGACCGTGATGGAGGGGTACTGGAACAACCCGGACGCCAACGCCGCGGTGTTCGTGGGTGGCCACATGCACTCTGGCGACCTGGGCCGAATCGATTCGGACGGTGTGGTGTGGTTCTCCGACCGGGTCAAGGACATCGTCAAGTCCGGCGGCGAGAACGTCAGCTCACTGCACGTCGAGCGCGTGCTCATGGACCATCCGCACGTCGCCGAGGTCGCGTGCATCGGCAGACCCGATCCCACGTGGGGCGAGCTGGTGATCGCGGTAGTGGTGCCCACCGATGACGCGCCCGGCCACGAAGAGCTGGTGGCCTCCGTGACGGCCTTCGGCGCCGAGCGGCTCACATCCTCCCAGCGACCACGCGAGGTGGTGATCACCGACGCCATCCCCCGCACCGCGACCGGCAAGATCCGCAAGGTCGAACTGCGGTCGATGGACTGATCCCGCCGCGACGCCGCGCGCTACGGGCCGTACTCGAGCAGCTCGCCCGGGACCTCGAGCCGCGCGGAGGCGAGCTCGGCCCCCAGCCCGGCCACCGGGGCCACGCCCCGCGG
>NZ_JAALDM010000193.1 GCF_014144865.1 Dietzia aerolata
CCGGCGCGCCGCCGCAGCCAGTACGACCATCTCCGCAGTAGTGACGACCATCGCGAGTTAGGGGCGCGGGTGCGGGGGCCTGTGCAAGTGCACGTTTGCATGCGGGTTGTCGCTGCGGCTGCGGCGAGGACTTCGGGAGCCGCTGCGGCTCGTGAACCGGACTGGCGTCCAGTTATTTTCGCCATTTCATTGACGCCACTGTGAGCGGCACCACAGACTGGGGCTACCCGACATTGAGGTGCCATATGTCAATCGCTCTGGATCCACGTGAGCGCGAGAAGGTATTCCAGCCCCCGGCGGCCCCGCTGGCGTCACATCTGCCGATCATCGGCGGGACGCTCGAGTACGTCGACAGTCCACTCGCGACGATGTTCCGCAGATACCGCCAGCACGGCCCAGTCTCCGACCTGCACATCCTCGGCCAGACCTGGACCGCGATGCTCGGCCCCGACGCCTGCCAGATTGCGCTGCAGAATCCGGACAAGGCGTTCGCGAACGGCCCGGGCTGGGGATACCTGGTCGGTCCGTTCTTCGACCGCGGGCTGATGCTGCTCGATTTTGCCGAGCACAAGCACTACCGCACCCTCATGATGGAGGCGTTCACCCGGCCACGGCTCGAGGGCTACACCCGCACGCTCGCACCGCTGGTCGACGAGGGCATCGCCGCCTGGCGACCTGATCCCGCGTTCCAGATCTATCCGGCACTCAAATCGCACACGCTCGACCTGGCGACGTCGGTGTTCATGGGCGGCGCCGAACTCGCGGAGCCCGGGGAGATCGAGCGCGTCAACACTGCGTTCGTCGACTGCGTGCTCGCCGCCAACGGCTGGGTGCGCACCACCACGCCGAACCCCTTCACCAAGTGGGGCCGCGCGGCGCGTGGTCGTCGTATCCTCGAAGATTTTTTCCGCCGCCACCTGCCCGCCCGCCGCGCGAACCCGGGCGAGGACCTGTTCTCGGTCCTGTGCCAGGTCGCCGACGCCTCCGGTGGGATCGACGACGACGACATCATCAACCAGATGATCTTCCTCCTCATGGCCGCGCACGACACGACGACCAGCACGGTCACCTCGATAGTCTTCGAACTCGGCCGGGATCCGCGGTGGCAGGCACGGCTTCGCGAGCAGTGCCTGGAGTTGGGTCCCACTCCGACGATCGCCGAGATCGAGGATGTCGCGGACCTGGATCTGGTCATGAAGGAGACGCTGCGACTGCATCCGCCCGTTCCCGTGCTGGCACGTAGGGCAGTCAAGGACACCGAGGTGCTCGGCGTTCCGATCCCCAAGGGACGGTTCGTTGCGATCATGCCGATGCTTTCGCACCACCTGCCCGAGTACTGGACCGATCCGGAGATCTTCGACCCGGCGCGTTTCTCTCCCGAGCGCCGCGAGGACAAGTCGCATCGCTTCGCGTGGGAGCCATTCGGCGGCGGCGTGCACAAATGCCTCGGGATGGTCTTCGCGAACATGGAGTCCAAGCTCGTACTCAGCGCGCTGCTGCGGAACTTCGAGTGGTCGGTGCCGCTGGATTACGTCCCGCCGATGCGCAATGACTCGCTGCCCTACCCCATCGATGGCCTGCCGGTGGATCTGCGGCCGCTGGACTAGCGACCGACGTTTCCCAGGGCTCCTCGGGATACGACTTATCCTTAGCTCGGCAGCTCGTTCACCCAAGGATAGACCCTTATCCTTGGGTCGAGCGTCCGTCGAGCGCGGGATACATCAGATCCTTGGGAGCGGTCCCAGCGTCGGCAGCACCTGAAACTAGCCGGCCTTGTGGGCGTCGATCTGCTCCGACGTGGCCTGAAGGAGCTCGGCCCAGGCCACCTCGAACTTGGACACACCCTCGGCCTCGAGCTTGGCGAACACCTCGGCCAGGTCCACGCCGACCTGCTCCAAGCCGCGGAAGATCTCCGCAGATTCCTCGGCGCGGCCGATCACGGAGTCCTTCTCGACTCGGCCGTGGTCGGCGAAGGCCTCCATTGTTGCCGCGGGCATGGTGTTGACCGTGTCCGGGGCGACGAGATCGCTCACGTACAGAGTGTCGGGGTAGTCGGGGTTCTTGACGCCGGTCGAGGCCCACAGTGCACGCTGCGGGCGGGCACCGCGGCCGGCCAGCTCAGCGAACCGATCGCCGGAGGAGAACACCTTGAGGTACTCCGCGTAGGCGAGGCGCGCATTGGCCAGGGCGGCCTTGCCCTGCAATTCGAGCGCCTGCGGGGTGCCGAGCTTCGCGAGCCGGCCGTCGATCTCCGTGTCGACGCGGGAGACGAAGAACGAGGCCACCGAGTGGATGGTGCTCAGGTCGTGGCCCTTCTCGGCGGCCTCTGCAAGACCCTCGAGGTAGGACTGCATGACCTGCGCGTAGCGCTCGACAGAGAAGATCAGCGTGACGTTGACGCTGATCCCCTCGGCGATCACCCGGCGGATCGCGTCGAGCCCCGCGATGGTGGCGGGGATCTTGATGAGGAGATTCGGGCGGTCGACGACCTTCCACAGCTCGATGGCCTGCGCGACGGTCGCGTCCGCGTCGTGCGCCAGGCGCGGGTCCACCTCGATCGACACTCGGCCGTCCACCTCATCGGATGCGGCGAACACCGGCTGCAGCACGTCACAGGCGGAGCGGACATCATCGGTCGTGGTGGTCCGGATGACCGTATCCACATCCGCGCCCTGGGTGGCCAGGCTCGTGACCTGCTCGTCGTACGCGGTTCCGGAGCTGAGGGCGGCCTGGAAAATCGACGGGTTGGTGGTGACGCCCACGACCGAGCGCGTGCCGACCAGCTCGGCCAGGCGGCCCGAGCTGATGAGGTCGCGGGATAGGTCGTCGAGCCACACCGAGACACCGGCGGCGGACAAGGCGGACAGATTCTCGTTCTGCTTCATGATGACCTTTCTGTGGTGGCGAGTGACGGCCACGGAGCGGATGTGGGAGCGGGAACGTGTGGGGCGAGAGCCTCTACCGAGTCGGGGCTACGGGGTTGGGCGGGCAGGATTGGGCAAGCGGGGCGGGCAAGCAGGGCGGGCACGTCATTGCTCGAAGTCGACCCGTTCCAGGCGCGATCCGTATTTGGCGGCGATGGCCGTGTCCAGACCGACGTCCGTGACCAGGTGGTCCACCTCGTCCAGGGCCGCGACGCGTGCCAGCGTCCGGGACTCGAACTTGCTGCTGTCGGCCACGACGATCGACGTGCTGGCTGCCTCGATCATCGCGCGTTTGACGGGCACCTCCCGGGTGTTGGTGTTGGTGATCCCCGCCTCCGAATCCAGGGCGTCGGCACCGAGAAACGCCCAGGTGGCGGAGAAATCGGAGAAGAACTCCGTCGCGCGCGGCCCGGTGAGGGTGAACACCGAGTTGAGCAACTCTCCCCCGGCAAGGAAGAGCCGCACGTCCGGCACCGCGGCGAGCAAGGTGGCGATTCGTAAGTCGTTGGTGATGAAGGTCAGATCCGGGATATTGCGCAGTGCCATCGCGACCTGGAAGGTCGTGGAGCCACTGTCGAGGACGACGCTGTCCCCCTCGCGCACACGAGCGGTGGCATGGGCGGCGATCGCCACCTTCTGCTGCCTGCGCTCGAATTCCTTCACCGCGTACGGCACGTCCAACGCCGCACCACCGACAGCTTTCGCACCGCCGTGCGTGCGCTCCGCCTGACCGCTACGTACGAGGACGTCCAGGTCCCGCCGGATGGTCGAGGTGTCCACGCCGAACTCGCCGGAGAGCTTCTTGGCCTCGACATATCCGTCGCGATGGAGCTGCCTGATGATCTCCACTCGCCGCTGCTGGACCGACACATTTCCCCCTGCACTGGCGTTCATCACCGGAACTGCACGCAAGTGTAAACGATTGCGCGCAAATCGTTGACAATTTTTGCACATATACCGATACTCAAGACCATTACTGCACGATTTCGTGCACTCATTGTGAATGCGAAAAGGGAAGAAACATGCTTCGACTCGGCCTCAAGGCATCGGCGGAACAGTTCGCCCCGCGTGACCTGGTGGAGATCGCCGTCTCCGCCGAAGCGCACGGGATGGACTCGGTCACCGTCTCCGACCACTTCCAGCCGTGGCGGCACAACGGCGGGCACGCCCCGTTCTCCCTGGCCTGGATGGCAGCCGTGGGTGAGCGGACAAAGCGCATGCAGATCGGCACATCGGTGATGACACCGACCTTCCGCTACAACCCCGCCGTGATCGCCCAGGCCTTCGCCACCATGGCGTGCCTATACCCGGACCGCATCATGCTCGGCGTGGGCACCGGCGAGGCCCTCAACGAGGTGGCCACCGGCGGACTCGACGGCGAATGGCCCGAGTTCAAGGAACGCTTTGCCCGGTTGCGCGAATCCGTGCGTTTGATGCGGGAGCTTTGGACGGGCGAAGAAGTGACGTTTGAGGGCGAGTACTTCCACACCAAGGGCGCGTACATGTACGACGTCCCAGACAAGCCGGTCCCGGTCTACATCGCCGCCGGTGGACCGGTCGTGGCCCGCTACGCCGGCCGCGCCGGCGACGGATTCATCTGCACCTCCGGCAAGGGAATGGAGCTGTACAACGACAAGCTCATCCCGGCCGTCAAGGAGGGCGCCGCCAAAGCCGAGCGGGACGTCAACGACATCGACCGGATGATCGAGATCAAGATCTCCTACGACACCGACCCGGACGCAGCCCTGGAGAACACGCGATTCTGGGCGCCGCTCTCCCTGACCCCTGAGCAGAAGCACAGCGTCGGCTCCTCGCGCGAGATGGAGCAACTGGCAGACGAGCTGCCCATCGAGCAGGTGGCCAAGCGGTGGATCGTCGCCTCCGACCCGGACGACGCCGTGGAGCAGGTCAAGCAGTACGTCGACGCGGGCCTGAACCACCTCGTCTTCCACGCCCCCGGCCACGACCAGGAGCGCTTCCTCACGCTGTTCGAGCGCGATCTCGCTCCGCGCCTGCGCAGGCTCGGGTGACAAGGATCCACCGCCAATGACTCCCTCACCCCGTACCGGCTCCGCCTGGAAGGCCCTGGCCGAACACGTCGAGACCGCACGGTCGCAGAGCATCTCGCAGCTCTTCGCGACCGACCCCGGCCGTGGCACCGCTCTCAGCACGGCCGTCGGCGATCTGTACATCGACTACAGCAAGCACCTGGTCTCCAGGGAGACGCTGTCCCTGCTGCTGGACCTCGCCCGCGAACGCGGCGTCGAGGACCGTCGCGACGCCATGTTCGCCGGTGCCCACATCAACACCACCGAGGACCGGGCCGTCCTGCACACCGCCCTGCGGCTGCCCGCCGACCACGACCTCACCGTCGACGGCCAGAACGTCACCGCCGACGTCCACGAGGTCCTCGGCCGGATGTCCGACCTCGCGGGCCGGGTGCGTGGCGGCGAGTGGACCGGGGCGACGGGCCAGCCCATCACGGATGTGATCAACATCGGGATCGGCGGATCCGACCTCGGCCCGGCCATGGCCGCTCGCGCTCTACGCCATTACTGCGACGGCCCGAAGGCGCATTTCGTCTCCAACGTCGACCCGGCAGACCTGAACTCCGTGCTCGCCGGACTGGACCCGGCCACGACCCTCGTCGTCGTCGTCTCCAAGACCTTCACCACCCTCGAAACAATGACCAATGCCGCGGCGGCCAGGACCTGGATCGTCGAGGCCTTGGGCGAGGCCGGCGTGCCCCGCCACTTCGTGGCGGTCTCAGCCGACCCGGGCCGCGCGGCCGAGTTCGGCATCCCCGCCGCGAACGTCTTCGGGTTCTGGGACTGGGTGGGAGGACGCTACTCCGTGGGCTCGGCGGTGGGGCTGAGCCTCATGCTCGCGATCGGCGCCGAGCGGTTCCGCGAGTTCCTCGCCGGCATGCGCGCGGTCGACGAGCACTTCCTCACCGCACCCGCGCGCGACAACGCGCCGATCCTCCTCGGGCTCCTCGGGGTCTGGTACGCCAGCTTCCTCGAGGCCGACTCCCGCGCCGTCCTGCCCTACTCCCACGACCTCGCGCGCCTGCCCGCCTACCTGCAGCAACTGTCCATGGAATCCAACGGCAAGTCCGTGCACAACAGCGGCAGTCCGGTGATGGTGGGCACCGGCGAGATCATCTGGGGCGAGCCCGGCACCAACGGTCAGCACGCCTTCCACCAGCTGCTCCAGCAAGGCACGCGGCTGGTGCCGGTCGACTTCATCGGATTCGCCGAGGCCACCGACGACCTGCCCTCGCTCGATGGGCGCGGCACCATGCACGACGTGTTGCTCGCCAACATGCTCGCCCAGGCCAAGGTCATGGCATTCGGCCGCTCCACCGAGGAGCTGGTGCGCGATGGCACGCCGGAGCGGCTCGTGGGGCACAAGACCATGCCCGGCGACCAACCGTCCACCACGATCGTCGCCCCGCGCCTGACCCCCTCCACGCTGGGTCAACTCATCGCGCTGTACGAGCACCAGGTGTTCGTCCAGGGCGTCCTGTGGGACATCAACTCGTTCGACCAGTGGGGCGTCGAACTCGGCAAGGCGCAGGCGCTCGAGCTGGCTGGAGCAATCACCGACGTCGAGCCTCGTCCCACCGGCGACACCTCCACCGACGGCCTCGTCGCCGCGCTGCGGCGCGCCCGCACCAGACACTGACACCCCGACGACTCCCGCAAAGGACACACATGGCCGACTCCACTGCCCGCGCCCAGATCGGCGTCACCGGACTCGCGGTGATGGGATCCAACATCGCGCGCAACTTCGCGCGCCACGGTCACACGGTGGCCGTCCACAACCGGTCGCGCGCCAAGACCGACGCCCTGATCGCCGACCACGGCCACGAGGGCGACTTCCTCCCCGCCGAGACCACCGCCGAGTTCGTCGCCTCGCTCGAGGTGCCGCGCCGCGTCCTGGTGATGGTCCAGGCCGGGCCCGCCACCGACGCGGTGATCGCCGACCTGGCCGATCACATGGAGCCCGGCGACATCATCATCGACGGCGGCAACTCCCTCTACACCGACACCATCCGCCGCGAGGCCGAGATCCGCGCCCGCGGCCTCCACTTCGTCGGCGCTGGCATTTCCGGAGGTGAGGAGGGCGCACTCAACGGGCCGTCGATCATGCCCGGCGGGCCCGCCGAATCGTACGAGCACCTCGGGCCGCTGCTCGAGTCGATCTCCGCGCAGGTCGACGGCGAGCCGTGCTGCACCCACATCGGCCCGGACGGCTCCGGACACTTCGTGAAGATGGTGCACAACGGTATTGAGTACGCCGACATGCAGCTCATCGGCGAGGCGTTCGACCTCATGCGCACCGCCCTGGACATGCCGGTCGCCGAGATCGCCGATGTGTTCCGGCAGTGGAACACCGGCGACCTTGAGAGCTACCTGGTGGAAATCACCGCCGAGGTGCTCAGCCAGGTCGACGCCCACACCGGCAAGCCCCTCGTCGACGTGATCGTCGATTCCGCCGGGCAGAAGGGCACCGGCCGCTGGACCGTGAAATCGGCCCTCGACTTGGGTGTTCCCACCACCGGCATCGCCGAGGCCGTCTTCGCCCGGGCCCTGTCCAGCGCGACCGCACAGCGTGAGCGCTCCCGCGGGCTGGGTTCAGGGCAACTCGCCGCCGCCCCCACCGACAAGGTGGAGTTCGTAGACGCGATCAACCAGGCGCTGTACGCATCCAAGGTCGTCGCCTACGCGCAGGGTTTCGACCAGATCCTCGCTGGCAGCCAGGAGTACGACTGGAACGTCAAGCCCGGCGACCTGGCCACGATCTGGCGGGGCGGCTGCATCATCCGGGCCACCTTCCTCGACCGGATCCGGGAGGCCTACGCCGCCGACCCGCAGCTGCCGAGCCTGCTGCTGGCGCCCTACTTCCGTGAGGCCGTGGAGAACGCCGTCGACGCCTGGCGGCGCGTGGTGTCCACGGCGACGCTCATGGGCATCCCGGTGCCCGCGTTCGCCTCGTCCCTGTCGTACTACGACGCGTTGCGCGCCGAGCGGCTGCCCGCCGCCCTGACACAGGGGCTGCGCGATTACTTCGGCGCCCACACCTACAAGCGCGTCGACGCCGAGGGCAGTTTCCACACGCTCTGGAGCGGTGACCGCAGCGAGCAGCGGGTCTGACAAACGCCAAGCGGGTTCCGCACACCCCCTTCTCGGGCGATGTGTGCGGAACCCGCTTCGCGATGAACTTCGGCCAGGCCAGGCCGACCCAGCCAGGCCAGCCCAGCCAGACAGGCCCGCCCAGCCAGCCGACCAGGCCAGCCCCCTACTTCTCCAGCGCGTTGACCACGTCGAGCTCGCCATCGGCGTGCGAGGAGCGGATGCGCTTCTTGTCGAGCTTGCCGACGGAGGTCTTGGGGATCTCGTCGACAAAGGCGAAGCGCTCGGGCACCTGCCACTTGGCCATGCGCTCGGCGAGGTGTGCGCGCAGCTCCTCGACGTCCGGGTCGGCGAGGCCCTCCTTGATGACGACGGTGGCCAGCGGCCGCTCGTCCCACTTGGGGTCGGGCACACCGATCACGGCCGCCTCGGCGACGGACGGGTGCTCGAGCAGGTAGTTCTCCACCTCGACCGACGAGATCCACTCGCCGCCGGACTTGATGATGTCCTTGGCGCGGTCGGTGAGCTGCAGGAACGCCTCCGGCTTGATGTAGCCCACGTCGCCGGTGCGCAGCCAGCCGTCGTCGAAGGAGTCCGGGGCGTCCACCTTGTAGTAGCTGCCGGTGATCCACGGGCCGCGCACCTCGAGCTCACCCACGGACTCGCCGTCCCAGGGCAGCGCGTTACCCGCGTCGTCGACGATCCGGGCCTTGACGCCCGCGATCAGCCGGCCCTGGGTCTGACGCAGCTCGAACTGCTTCTCCTCGGGCAGATCCGCCTTCGGACGGGAGAGCGTGCCGATGGGGGAGGTCTCGGTCATGCCCCAGGCGTGGGTGATGTTGATCCCGTACTTGTCGCGGAACTTGCGGATCAGCTCGGGCGGGCAGGAGCTGCCGCCCACCACGACGGAACGGAAGCTCGACATGTCGATCGGGTGGTCGACCGAGTAGGCGTCGACAGCCTGCCAGATGGTCGGCACGGCGGCGGCGAGGGTCGGCTTCTCACTGGCGATCATCGCGGCCAGCGGCTCGGGCTGCAGGAAGCGCTCGGGCATGAGCAGCGAGGCGCCCACCAGGAACGCAGCGTACGGCAGGCCCCAGGACATGGCGTGGAACATCGGCACGATCGCCAGCACGTTGTCGTCGAGCGAGATGTTCATGCCGTCCGACATGCAGACCTGCATCGAGTGCAGGTAGATCGAGCGGTGCGAGTAGACGACGCCCTTCGGGTCGCCGGTGGTGCCTGAGGTGTAACACATCGCGGCGCCCGTGTTCTCGTCCACCTCGGGCCAGTCGAACTCGGTGGGCTGCGCGGCGAGCAGCGCCTCGTAGTCGTGGACCTGCACGCCCTCGGGGGCCTCGAGCGTCGCGGCGGCGCCGCCGGTGACGATCACGTGCTCAACCGTGGAGAACTTCGGCAGGAGCGGCTGCAGCAGCGGGATCAGGGTGGGGTCGACAATGACGATCTTGTCCTCGGCGTGGTTCGCCACAAAGGCGAGCTGCTCCGGGAACAGTCGGATGTTCAACGGGTGTAGAACCGCACCCATCGACGGCACGGCGAGGTAGGCCTCCATGTGCTCGGAATTGTTCCACTGGAACGTGGCCACGCGCTGGTCGCCGTCGATCCCGAGGCCGCGCAGGGCGTGGGCGAGCTGGGCGGCACGCTTGCCGATCTCGCCGAACGAGACCACGCGCGGGCCCTGGTCGGTCCAGGTGGTGACCTTCGCGTCCTTGTGGACGGTGGCGCCAAAATCGAGGATCGTGCTGATGTTCAGCTGCGTCGGCTGCATGGTGCTGAGCATGCGAGGGCTCCTTTAATCGCTGGAGGTAGTGTGGTGGGGGTCATGCCTGGTGTCGAGTCTACTCATCGTCCAGGTCGTCGAAGACCTGCTGGACGGTCTTCATCGCCGACAGCGCGGCGGGCGCCCCGCAGTAGCCGGAGGCGTGGATGACGGCCTCGGTGATCTCCTCGCGGGTCAGGCCGTTGGTCAGCCCGCCGCGCACGTGTCCGGCCAGTTCGGCGTCGGCGTGCATCGCGACGAGCATCCCGATGTTGAGCAGACTGCGATCCCGCCGCCCGAGGCCCGGCCGGTTCCAGATGTTGCCCCAGACGTTCTCGGTCACCACGTATTGGATGGCCTCCGACGCCGTCCCGCCGGCACGGTCCATGGCCCGGTCGACAAAGGCGTCACTCATGACCTCGCGCCTGGTCGCGAACCCCTGCTCCCGCAGACCTGCGGCCGAAGGCCCCTCTGCGGAACCACTCGTCGTCGTCATCGTGTCTTGTCCTTTCGCCGGTACGGACGTGTCACCGCCCATCCTCCCCGCCCCCACCGCGCGCCGCGCTGCGAGGGGACGTCCGCCACCACCAAGCGCAATGTCGGGTGGGGACGTCGCCGGTCCGGTCACCCGTCGCCACCACGAGCGGAAAAGAAGTGTGACGACGACGCCGTCACCACCCACCACGATCCGGTTGTGCACTCTCGTTGTCGACGTACCGGACCTTATGCGGCACCTGGTCGGCAACCAGGCCGCGTAACCTCTCGGGGCGACCGCGGGGCCACACATGCGGTGGCGGGTGGGGCAGTGATCGGCGTGACCTGACCGCGTTCGCGGCGGACAGCGGGGACTGTCCGGGGCGTCGGCTACGCTCACACCTGTCCGGCTCTCTGCGCCGGGCACCGTGGCACGCGGTGGAAGCCGGTGAGAGTCCGGCGCTGTCCCGCAACTGTGATCCCGCCGGTGAGCGGGCAAGCCAGGTCGGCCGTCGCCGCGGAGACGTACGTACTGACCTCGGACGAAGGACGGCCTACGTGCAGCGGCCCGTCGGCCGCGGCCCTCGCTGTTTTCGTCCTCCGAGAACCGGAGGATGCCATGCACACCCCACGCGCCCGCGTCAGCGCCAGCGCCCGTTCGCGCGCCCGCACCCGCGCCCGTTCCCTGGTGGCCGCGCCGCTCGCCGCCCTGGCCCTGGTCGCTGCGGCATGCTCGCCGGCGAACGAGGAGCCGGCCGTCGACCAGTCCGCCAATGGCGAGACCGCCGGTGAGCCGTCGGCCATCGTGTCCCTGACCCCCGCCACCACCGAGATGTTGTTCGCGGTGGGCGCCGGCGAGCAGGTGGTGGCCGTGGACGAGCGCTCGGACTACCCCGAGGACGCGCCGGTCACCGACCTATCCGGATACACGCCCAACCTGGAGGCCATCCTCGGCTACGACCCGGACCTGGTGGTGCTGTCGGATGACAATGGCGGGATCGTGGACGGGCTCGAGCGCGCGGGCGTCGAGGTGCTGCTCCTGCCGGCCGCGGCGAACCTGGACGACACGTACACGCAGATCGAGCAGGTCGGCGCGGCCACCGGTCACGTGGGCGAGGCCGCCGAGGTGGTGTCGCAGATGCAGGTCGAGATCGACGAGATCGTGGCGTCGGTGCCCGAGCGCGAGACGCCACTGACGTACTTCCACGAGCTCGACGACACCTTCTACACCGTCACCAACGACACCTATATCGGCGAGATCTACTCGATGCTGGGCATGACCTCGATCGCCACCGGCGACAACCCGTACCCGCAGTTGTCCGAGGAACTCATCCTCGAGGACGACCCGGACGTGGTGCTGCTCGCCGACGCCCAGTGCTGCGGCATCACCCCGGAGATCGTGGCGCAGCGCCCGGGCTGGGATCAGATGACGGCCGTGCGCGAGGGCCACGTGTACGTGGTGGACGAGGACCTGGCCAGTCGCTGGGGTCCGCGCGTGGTGGACTTCCTGCGCGAGGTCGCCGGCCTCGTGTCCGGTATCCCGGCCGGGACCGGCGCCGACGCGCCCGCCGGAACCGGAGCCGGAGCCGACGCGCCCGCTGACGCCGACGCACCCGCCG
>NZ_JAALDM010000194.1 GCF_014144865.1 Dietzia aerolata
TGCCCCCGGTCACCCTGAGCTCCCTGGCAGCTCTCATCGCCGCGCGAACGGGGGCCGCCCCCGACCAGGCCGTCGTCACGTCCGCGCTCGACCTCGCCCACGAGTCCGGGCTGGCCCGGCTGGACCTGTCCCCCGGGGCCGCGGAGATCTTCTACCACTCCCCACTCCTGCGGGCAGCCGTGTTGCGGAGCCTCACCCCGAGCGCCCTGCTGGAGCTGCACGCGCTGGCCGCCGGTGTGGCCGAGCAGCGCGGTGACGTCGACGACGCTCTCGAGCACCGCGCCTCGGTGTCGACCGGGCCGGACCCGGACCTGTCCGAGCGGCTACGCGACCGCGCCCTCGAGCACGCCCGCGCCGGCCGCTGGAACGACGCCGGTCGCGCCTTCCTCACCGCGGCAGCCCTGGCCCCCGACACCGATACCGCGCGACGGCTACACATCGACGGCATCGACGCGCTCATCAACGCCGGTCGGATCAGCGAGGCACGCGACCTGTCCCACGCGCTCGAGCGGGTACGCCGGGACCCACGACGCGATGCCGTCCTGGGGTCACTCGCACTGCATCTCGGGCACGCCCGCGAGGCCGAGGCTCAGCTCGACCGCGCGCTCCACGCCGGGGCGGAGGAGAAGTCGAACGCCCCGGCCGCAGATCCGGTCCCACTCGAGTTGGCGCAGAAATATGTCGTCCACTCGCTGTGCGAATGGCGACCCGACCGCATCCGGCACTGGGCCGCGATCGTCACCGACAGCCCCACCCGGGACCGCCCCGAGATCGAGGAGGCCCGGGCCATCGAGCTCCTCGCCGGCGCGATCGACGGCAGTGGCTACACCGGTCCCCCGATCGACGATCAGCTCGCCGGGCTCGCCCCCGCGGTGGCCCAGCGTTTCGAGATGGCGACGGGATGGATCGCTCTCGCACGCGATGACGTGGAGAGCGCCCGGCGCCACCTGGGCTCCGCCGTCCCCACCGCTGACGTCTCCGGTTCCGCCCGCATCTCCCTGTGGGCCCAGGCCTGGCTCGCCCGGACCCTCACGATCCGGGGTGAATGGGACGACGCACTGCGGGTGGTCGACACCGCCGCGCGTCGCGTGGACGACCTGGAACTGGATCTGCTCGCCCCCGTCATCCACTGGTCCGGTGCCGTCATCCGCTCCATGCGGGGCGACCATCTCGGGGCCGCCGCCCACCTCCGCAGTCTCACCACCAGCATCGACGCCTACCCGGTCCAGGTCATCCCGTCAGCGATGGCCCGCATGCAGGTCGCCGCCGCGAGCGGTGACTACACCTCCGTCCGCCTTGCCGCCGAGCCACTCGTCGCCCTGTCCGAGTCGATGGACATCGACCAGCCCGGCTTCTGGCCCTGGCACGACCTGTACGCCCACGCACTCGTGCTGGGCGGCAGGCTCGACGAGGCCGAGTCACTCATCGGATCATCCGAGTCCCGGGCCGAAGCCCAGAGGCACCGCTCCACCCTCGCCCGTCTCGGCGCCGTCCGCGCCCGCATCGCCGCGGTGCGTGGGGACGTCGACGAGTGCAACCGAATCTTCCGACGCAGCCTCGAACACCTCGACGGACTGGCGATGCCCTACTACTCGGCCCGCATGCATTTCGGCTACGGGCAGACCCTGCGGCGGGCCGGCCGCCGCCGCGACGCGCACCTGGCCCTGGGCACCGCCCGCGACATCTACGAACAGCTCGGCGCACGCGCCTACGTCGAGCGCTGCGATCGGGAGCGTCGTGCCGGCGGCGTCGACGTCACCCGCACCGGCGGCAACAGCACCCTGACCCCGCAGGAGCGGGCCGTGGCCACGCTGGTCGCCGACGGCCGCACCAACGCCCAGGCGGCCGAGGAACTGTTCCTGTCCGTCAAGACCGTCCAGTACCACCTGACCCGCATCTACTCGAAGCTCGGCATCAACGGCCGGACCGAACTCGCGGTCTATGTCTCCCGCAACGCCGAGCCGTTCAGCCCCGACCCACCCGGAGACCTATGAGTAACAGCCACGACCTCCGCTCGCCCGCATCCCCGAACCGGGAGGCTGCGGCGAGTGCCGCCTCGCCCGGAGACGACGAGCGCAACCCCGCCCCGCCCGGCCGCCCTTCGCCGCGACGGGTCCTGGCCGACCTGGGGCCCCGGGAGTTCGCGAACGCACTCATCGCGCTCATCTTCTCCGCGACTGGGCCCGTGGCCGTGATTCTCACCGCCGGCGCGCAGGGCGACCTGTCCCCCGCCCAGCTGTCGTCGTGGATCTTCGGCGTGTTCTTCGCCAACGGTCTGCTCACCATCGCGATGAGCTGGCTGTACCGCACCCCGCTGGCGTTTTTCTGGACCATTCCCGGGACTGTCATCGTCGGGAACTCACTCGGTCATCTGGGCTGGTCCGAGGTCTTGGGCGCCTACATCGTGACCGGTCTGCTCATCGTGGCGGTGGGACTGTCCGGGCTCGCCCGCCGGCTCATGGACTGGATCCCGATGCCAATCATTATGGCGATGGTGGCCGGTGTCTTCCTCCAGTTCGGGCTCGGCCTGATCGACGCCGTCTGGACGTCCCTGTCAGTGGCGCTTCCGATGTCAATCGCCTTCGTCGTCGTCGGCGCCGTTCCGCGGCTTGCCCGCGTCTTTCCTCCCATCCTCGCGGCCATGTTCGTCGGGGTTTTCGCGGTGGTCCTGACCGGCGGACTCACGCGAGGGGTACTCGACGACGGTCTTGTGGCGGCCCCGTTACTCCAGGCCCCCGAGTTCACCCTGCGCGCGATCACCGAGCTCGTGGTCCCGCTGGCCATCACGGTGCTGGTGGTGCAGAACGGACAGGGCGTCGCCGTGCTGCGTGCCCGCGGCCATCATCCGCCCGTGTCGGCGTGCGCCACGGCGTCCGGCGTGTGGTCGCTTCTGGTCGCCCCGATCGGTGCCGTTTCCAGCTGCCTCACAGGACCGACCAACGCGCTGCTCGTGTCCTCCGGTGAGCGAGCGCGACACTATGCCGCGGCGATCGCATGCGGTGCCCTGGCCCTGATCGTGGGCATCCTCGCGCCGGCTTTCGTCGGGCTGAGTCTGGGCACTCCCGCAGCATTCATCGCCGCTCTCGGTGGACTGGCGATGCTCGCCCCGCTGCAGGGTTCGTTCGTCACCGCGTTCCGGACCGATCGTGCCCTCGGCCCGTTGATCTGTTTCCTCGTGACCGTCGCCGATGTCTCACTGCTGGGCATCTCCGCACCGTTCTGGGGCATCGTGCTGGGAATGGCCGTGACCGCACTGCTCGAACGGCGATCGTTGTCCTGACGGGCAGCCCGACGCTGAGGTCTTAATCACTCAGGCCGCCCCGCGATGTGCGAGGCGGCCTGAGGCTCTTGAGCGTGTGACGCGAAGTGCAGTGTCCTACGCGGACTTCTCTCGTGGCTCCTCATCCGAGGTAGGCACGATCGTCGGAAGGACGTTGTCGCGGACCGTCTCCCCGGTCACCACGACGCGGGCCACGTCGTCCCGGCCCGGGATGTCGTACATGACCGGCAGGAGGACTTCCTCCATGATGGCGCGCAGGCCACGGGCGCCGGTGCCTCGCAGGATGGCCTGGTCGGCTACCGCCTCGAGGGCATCGGTGGTGAATTCCAACTCCACCCCGTCCATGTCGAACAGTCGCGCATACTGCTTGACCAGTGCGTTCTTCGGCTCGGACAGGATGTTGACCAGTGCCTCGCGGTCCAGGCTGGTGACCGTCGCGACCACCGGCAGGCGGCCGATGAACTCCGGGATGAGCCCGAACTTGACCAGGTCCTCCGGCATGACCTCGGAGAAATTGTCGGTGGTGTCGAGCTCGGTCTTGCTCGCGACCTCGGCACCGAATCCCAGACCCTTGCGACCGACACGGTCGCCGACGATCTTCTCCAGGCCCTGGAAGGCACCGGCGACGATGAACAACACGTTGGACGTGTCGATCTGGATGAACTCCTGGTGCGGATGCTTGCGGCCGCCCTGCGGGGGAACCGAGGCCTGCGTGCCCTCGAGGATCTTCAGCAGCGCCTGCTGGACGCCCTCACCCGAGACGTCGCGGGTGATCGACGGGTTCTCCGCCTTGCGGGCGATCTTGTCGACCTCGTCGATGTAGATGATGCCCATCTCGGCACGCTTGGTGTCGTAGTCCGCGGCCTGGATGAGCTTGAGGAGAATGTTCTCGACATCCTCGCCGACGTAGCCGGCCTCCGTCAGTGCCGTGGCATCGGCGATCGCGAACGGGACGTTGAGCATCTTGGCCAGCGTCTGCGCGAGGTAGGTCTTGCCGCAGCCGGTAGGGCCGAGCATTAGGATGTTGGACTTAGCCAACTCCACGTTGTCACCGCGACCGAGGGACGCGCCCACCCGAATGCGCTTGTAGTGGTTGTAGACGGCCACCGCGAGATTGCGCTTGGCGGGGTCCTGCCCCACCACGTACTCGTCGAGGAATGCGTGGATCTCGGCCGGCTTCGGAAGCTCCTCGAGGCCGGACTCCTGCGCGTCCTCGACCTCGGACTCGATGATCTCGTTGCACAGCTCGATGCACTCGTCGCAGATGTAGACCCCGGGGCCGGCGATCAGCTTCTTGACCTGCTTCTGGCTCTTTCCACAGAAGGAGCACTTCAGAAGGTCTCCGCTCTCACCTACACGTGCCATGAGTCTTACGTCCTCGCAATCCAGGGGCGCCGATGTCCACCCCCAACTCGACGGTACGCGCAGCCGGTCGAAAAGCCGACCCCTGCGCGATCAATCCATTGCACCCGACGGCGCGCCACTACCCGTAGCGGCGCGCCGTCGAGACCTCAGTTGCTCGCCGACAGCTTGCGGTAGTCGAAGACGGTGTCAATGATCCCGTACTCCTTGGCCTCCTCGGCCGTGAGGATCTTGTCGCGGTCGGTGTCCTTGCGCACCTGGTCCGCGTCCACGCCGGTGTGCCGCGCCAGCGTGGTCTCCATGAGGCGACGCATGCGCTCGATCTCAGCCGCTTGGATCTCCAGGTCCGAGACCTGTCCCTGCATACCGCCGGTGGCGGGCTGGTGGATCAGGATGCGCGCGTTGGGCAGTGCGGCCCGCTTGCCGGGCGTGCCGGCCGCGAGCAGGATCGCCGCGGCGGAGGCAGCCTGACCCAGGCACACGGTGACGACGTCCGGGCGGACGTACTGCATCGTGTCGTAGATCGCCATCAGCGAGGTGAACGAGCCACCCGGCGAGTTGATGTACATCGTGATGTCACGATCCGGGTCCTGGCCCTCGAGGACCAGCAGCTGGGCCATGATGTCGTTCGCCGAGGCGTCGTCGACCTGGGTGCCCAGGAAGATGATGCGCTCTTCGAAGAGCTTGTTGTACGGGTTGGACTCCTTGACGCCGTAGCTGGAGTGCTCGACGAAGGACGGGAGGATGTACCGGGAGGACGGCATTGAGGTCATCTGGGACTCCGTTGCTCTGGTCTGGGATGGGCGGACGGCGGGATGAGTCCCGCGAGGGGCGGGCTCGATCACGACGGGGAGGTTCCGCCGGACTGCGACGCACGCTCGATGACATGGTCGACGAAGCCGTACTCCTTGGCCTCCTTCGCGGTGAACCACCGGTCACGATCGGAGTCCTCGGTGACCTGCTCAAAGGTCTGGCCGGTGTGCTGAGCGATGAGCTCGGCCATCTCCCGCTTGGTGGCCGCGAACTGCTCGGCCTGGATGGCGATGTCGGCTGCGGAGCCGCCGACGCCGGCCGAGGGCTGGTGCATCATGATCTTCGCGTGCGGCAGGGCGTAGCGCTTGCCCTTGGCACCGGCGGCCAACAGGAACTGACCCATCGAGGCGGCCAGCCCCATGCCGTAGGTGGCGACATCGCACTCGACGAACTGCATCGTGTCGTAGATCGCCATGCCCGCGGTGACCGAGCCACCGGGCGAGTTGATGTACATCGCGATATCCCGGGTGGGATCCTCGGCGGCCAGCAGCAGAATCTGGGCGCACAGCCGGTTGGCGATGTCGTCATCAACCTGGGAGCCGAGGAAGATGATGCGCTCTTGCAGAAGGCGCTCGTACACCGAGTCGCCCAGGCTGAGGCCATGCCCTCCCGGCGAGTTGAGGGCGGGCTGCGTCGAACTGGGCTTGGCCGCTGAACCGTTCTGTGCCACGGGGAACCTACCTTCGCTCATCGTGATCGCCGCTGATGCAGCGCCCGGCCGACCGGTGGCCGGGAAACCGTTACGTCAAACACTAACCAACTACACCGACGGAACCGTCCCGCCGGGGCGGGTGTTCGCTCTCAGCGTCGGTCCGGTGCCGCCGCGGAGCCCCACACGCCCACCCCGGGCGGCCTGAGATTCGCTGAAGAACTCACCCCATCGTGTGAGCCCGGCCGACCCAGGCCTGCTCCACCAATGCCGAAGGCCGGCCACTGTCGCACAGTGGCCGGCCTTCTTCAGCCTGGGACGGAGACCTCGCGGGCCCCGTCCGGAGGACTTACTCCTCGGTGGTCGCCTCGTCGGCGGCAGCCTCGTCGTTGGTCTCGTCAGCGTCAGCATCGACATCGGCGTCCTCGGCGGTGCCGAAGAACTCACTGGTGTCGACCGTGTTGCCCTCGGCGTCGACGACGGTGACCTGCTCGATCACGTCAGCGAGAGCCTTGGAGCGACGCACGTCGGCGAACAGCGACCCGAGCTGGTTGGCCTGCTGGATCTGCTGGATGAACTGGTTGGGGTCCATGCCGTAGCGCTGCGCCTGGAACATGATGTGCTGCATGAGCTCGTCCTGCGACACCTCGGTGTTCGCCTCCTCGGCCACCTGGTCCAGCAGGAGCTGGCTGCGGATGGCGCGGGCGGCGGCCTCGCGGGTCTCGGCGTCGAACGTCTCGCGGTCCGTGCCCTCGGCCTCAAGCATGGTGTTGATCATCTCGTCGTTGTGCGCGGCGTCGCCGAAGATCTGGTGCAGCTGCTGGTGCGCTTCGTTCTCGACGATGGCGTCCGGGGTCGGGACGTCGGCGGCCTCGAGGATGGCCTCGAGAACCTTGTCGCGGATCTCACCGGCGAGGCCGGCCTTGGCCTGCTCGGCGACCTTCTCGACCAGATCGGCACGCAGCTCGTCGAGGGTGTCGAACTCGCTCGCCATCTGCGCGAACTCGTCGTCGGCCTCGGGGAGCTCGCGCTCCTTGACGGACTGCACGGTGACGGTGACGACCGCTTCCTGGCCCGCGAAATCTCCGGCGACGAGCGAGGAGGTGAACTCCTTCGACTCGCCGGCCTGCAGCCCCTCGGCGGCCTCGTCGAGACCCTCGATCAGGGTGCCGGAGCCGAGCTCGTAGGACAGCCCCTCGGTGGAGGCGTCCTCGACCGGCTCGCCGTCAACCGTGGCGGCCAGGTCGACGGACAGGAAGTCGCCCTTGGTGGCGCCACGCTCGACGCCCTTGAGGGTGCCGAAGCGAGCGCGCAGGTTGTCGAGCTCGGCATCGACCGCGGCATCGTCGGTCTCGGGCGCCTCGACGGTGACCTTGAGCTCGGAGAAGTTCGGCAGCTCGAGCTCGGGGCGGACGTCGACCTCGGCCGTGAACTCCACGACATCGTTGTCCTCGAGCTTGGTGACCTCGACCTCCGGCTGCGCCAGGACCTTGAGGTCATGCTCGTCGATGGCCTCCGAGTAGCGGGCCGGGATCATGTCGTTGATGACCTGCTCGAGCACGGCCGGACGACCGATCCGCGACTCCAGGAGCTTGGCCGGAGCCTTGCCCTTACGGAAACCGGGAATGTTGACCTGGCCAGCGAGGGCCTTGTAGGCCTTGGCGAAATCCGGCTCGAGCTCCGCGAACGGCACCTCGACGGTGACCTTGACCCGGGTCGGGTTCAGCTGCTCGACAGTGCTCTTCACGGTGATGCTCTCCTAGAAAGTCTTCGGGGATTGGTACGTCGTTTTTCCACTGGTCGGGATGACAGGATTCGAACCTGCGACCCTCCGCTCCCAAAGCGGATGCGCTACCAAGCTGCGCCACATCCCGGTGAGTCGCGCGGCCGGCCTTCCCACGTCATGCGAGGGAAACCTACCGAGCCGCCAAACCAACTTGCCCAGTGTACGACAGGCCTCACCTGGCGCCGATTCCGAGTTCAAGCCCCGGGAGTTGGGGCCTCCGGCACCGTCCGGTATTGTTGGCGGAGCACGGATGAGATCAGGCCTAAAACGCCAGGTCACGCCGTGGATGCGGGTGTAGCTTAATGGTAAAGCCTCTGCCTTCCAAGCAGAATACGCGGGTTCGATTCCCGTCACCCGCTCCATCAGATGCCCCGTTCCCACCGGTCACCGGCGGGAGCGGGGCATCGCCCGTTTCGAGCCTCAGGCCACCCCGCGCCACACTGCCGCAGACATGGGCGCGAGCGGTCCGGCGATGAGCGGCGGCTACCGGCGCGCCCGCCCCGCCTGACAGCTCGGGCACCAGAACAGCGTGCGCGCCTCCATCGTCTCCAGCGCGATCTCGTCGCCGCACACGCGGCAGGCCCAGCCGTCGCGTTGATAGACGTAGTTGCGCGGCCGGTCTTCGCCGCGCCGCGGCAGGTCACCGTAGTCGTGCTCGGCGCGGATCGTGTGGATGTGCCCGGTGTCGACGCCGATCGCCATCATCGCGACGAGGTCGTCCCACAGCTGGCGGAATTCGGCCTCGCTGATCGAGGTGCCCGGCCGGAACGGGTCGAGTCCTGCACGGAACAGCACCTCGGCGCGGTAGACGTTCCCGACGCCGGCGAGGACCTTCTGATCCATGAGCAGTGCGCCGATCGGCCGGGTGCTGCGCCGGATCCGGTCCCACGCACGCTCGGGATCCGCGTGGGGGTCGAGCGGGTCGGGGCCGAGCCGTGCGCGGACGGCAGCGACGTCGTCGTCGTCAATAACGTCGCACCGCGTGGGTCCGCGCAGGTCCACTACGTGCGCCGAACCAACGGCGCCCGGCTCCACCACCCCGACGCCCGGCCCCCCGGGTACCTCGCCGCGCTCCCCCGCCCCGTCGACGCGCATCCGCACCTGCCCGACCGGCGCGGGCGGCGCCGCACCGTCGGGGACGACATAGGTGTTGAAGAAGCCGTAGAGACCGAGGTGGATGTGGACCGTCAGGCCACCCTCGTAGTGGTGGAAGAGGTGCTTGCCCGTCGCCGTCGCGCGGTCGAAGTACCGTCCGTCGACAACGACGCTGTCGACGAATCGGCCCTGCGGGCTGGAGACACGGACGGGCCCGCCTGCGAAATAGTCGGTGTGCAGGCGGGCCAGTCGATGAAGGGTGTGCCCCTCCGGCATGGTCGTTGACTCCGGGCTCAGGCCCCGGGGACCTCTGGCGCCACGCCGGTGCGCTCGTACTCGGCGAGGATGTCGATGCGGCGCTGGTGGCGCTCGGCCTCGGACCAGGCCTGGTCGAGGAAGGCGTCGACGATCGCGAGGGCCTCTTCGCGGGAGTGCATGCGGCCACCGATGCCGATGAGCTGGGCGTTGTTGTGCTCGCGGGCCAGGCGCGCGGTCTCCACGCTCCAGGCCAGCGCGCAGCGGGCGCCGGGCACCTTGTTGGCGGCGATCTGCTCACCGTTGCCCGAACCGCCCAGCACGATGCCGAGGCTGCCGGGGTCGGCGACGACCTTGGCGGCGGCGTCGATGCAGAAAGCCGGGTAGTCGTCCTCGGCGTCGTAGGTGTGGGCGCCACAGTCGACGACCTCGTGGCCCGCGGCCTCGAGGTGCTCGGCAATGGCGTTCTTGGTCTCGAAGCCAGCGTGGTCCGCTCCCAGGTAGATGCGCATGCGGACGATTCTGCCACGCGCGCCCGGCGCCGAGGTCGAGCGGTGGAGCCGGGCCGGCGCGGTCAGGGCCGCAGGCCGACGATCATCGTTCCCGGCGCCGAGCCCGTCGCGTCAGAAAATCCCACGTCCCGGTAGAGACGCGTGGCCGGATTCCCGTTCTCCACGCTGAGGCTGACCCGCCGGATGTCGCGTTTCCGCGCGGCGAGGAACGCCTCCTCGAGCAGCAGTCGACCGATCCCCACCCCGCGGTATCCGGGCCACACGCACACGCTCAACTCGGGAACCCCGTCGGCGACGTATCCGTAGCCGGGATCGGAAGCGTCGAGGAAGAGCAGCCAGACCACGCCCACCGCGCGGCCGCCGATCTCCGCGACCAGCCCGAAGTCGCCCCTGCCCGGATGGAGCACGGTGTAATGCGCGAGTGAGCGATCCGCCAACACCCCGGCATCGTCCACGCGTTCCTCGCCGGTCCAGTTGACGTTGAGACGGGTCGCCTCGAGCAGCAGCACGGCGGTGTCGTCGTCGTCGTAAAATTCCAGGTCGCGCAGCTCCACGGTGACCTCTCCCCCGCGCCGACCCGCGGGGCGGTGATCTCCGGCGGGATCGGACGGGGGCATCGGAGGGACCTCAGTCGAACCGCGGGTCTTCGGTGCGGGAGCGCTTGATCTCGAAGAAGTACGGGTAGTCGGCCAGCGTCACGGCGCCGTCGAAGATCGTGCCGGCCTCCTCGCCGCGCGGGATGCGGGTGATCACGGGGCCGAAGAAGGCGGTGCCGTTGACGTGCAGGACCGGGGTGCCCACCTCGTCGCCGACCGGATCCATGCCCTTGTGGTGGGAGGCCTTGAGCGCCTCGTCGTACTCGGTCGACGTGGCGGCCTCGGCGAGGTCGACGTCCAGCCCGGCGGCCGCGAGGGCCTCACCGATCACGGTCGGATCCGTGATCCCGCGGCCCTCGTCGTGGATGCGGGTGCCCAGCTCGGTGTAGAGCGCGCCGAGCACGTCCTGGCCGTGGCGCTCGGCGGCGGCGATCGCCACGCGCACCGGACCCCAGCCGAGCTTCATCTTCTCCAGGTAGTCCTCGGGCAGGTCGCGGCCGTCGTTGAGCACCGACAGGCTCATGACGTTCCAGGTCAGGGTGATGTCGCGGACCTTCTCGACCTCGAGGATCCACCGGCTGGTCACCCAGGCGAACGGGCACAGGGGGTCAAACCAGAAGTCGACGGTGGCGGGAGCGGACGGGTCACTCGTTGTCATGACTCCCATCTTCCCGATCCGGCACGGTCGCCGCCACACGCGCCCGCGCGCCGGGGTGGGTGGTAGACCTGAAGTCGTAGCCGTTCCCCGCGCCGCCCCGCGCGCCGCCGCACGGCCTCACCGCACAGTTCCGTCCCCCGCGCCGCCCGCCCCGTCCCCCAAGGAACCGAGGATCTCGCCATGCGTTCGCTCAACCTCACCCGCGCCGATGCCGCCCAGCGGGCCGATCTGATCGACGTCGACTCGTACGAGGTGGAGATCGATCTCACCGATGGCGCCGGAGGTCCGGGCGTCGAGCGGTTCCGGTCGCGCACCGTGGTGCGGTTCACCGCGCGCGCCGGCGCGGAGACGTTTATTGACCTGCGCGACGCGGTGATCCGCTCGGCGGTCCTCAACGGGCGGGAGATGTTCCCGGCCGGGGAGGGAAAGAATTATGACGACGACGACGGGCTCATCCTGACCGGCCTGCAGGATTCCAATGAACTCGTCGTGGACGCCGATCTGGCGTATACGACCACCGGCGAGGGATTGCATCGCATGGTCGACCCGGCCGACGGGGAGGTGTACCTTTACTCGCAGTTCGAGACGGCCGACGCCAAGCGCGTGTTCGCGTGCTTCGACCAGCCGGACCTCAAGGCCACCTACACGCTGACCGTCACCGCGCCGGAGAACTGGGTCGTGGTGGCCAATACCCCCGCCGAGGAGTCGCCCGCCGAGGGCGGTGGCGTGGTGCACCGGTTCGCCCCCACCGAGATCATGTCGACCTATCTGGTGGCGCTCATCGCCGGCCCGTACCACGTGGCGGAGGACGCCTACACCGACGAGCACGGCACCATCCCTCTACGTCTGTTGTGCCGCGCGTCGCTGGCGCCGTTCCTCGACGCCGAGCGCCTGTTCGCCGAGACCAAGGAGGGCTTCGGCTTCTACCACCGCGAGTTCGGGCGGCCCTACGCGTTCGGCAAGTACGACCAGATCTTCGTCCCCGAGTTCAACGCCGGTGCGATGGAGAACTCCGGCGCGGTGACGTTCCTCGAGGACTACGTGTTCCGCTCCCGCGTGACCGGCTACCGCTACGAACGTCGCAACGAGACGCTGCTGCACGAGATGGCGCACATGTGGTTCGGCAACCTGGTGACCATGCGCTGGTGGGACGACCTCTGGCTCAACGAGTCCTTCGCCACCTTCGCCTCGGTCCTGGCCCAGGTCGACGCCACGCAGTACACCGACGCGTGGACCACCTTCGCCAACGTGGAGAAGTCCTGGGCCTACCGCCAGGACCAGCTGCCGTCGACCCACCCCGTCGCCGCCGACATGACGGACCTCGAGACGGTCGAGGCCAACTTCGACGGCATCACCTACGCCAAGGGCGCCTCGGTACTCAAGCAGCTCGTGGCGTACGTGGGCCGCGAGCCGTTCCTCGCCGGGCTCCGCGCCTACTTCACCGAGCACGCCTTCGGCAACGCCCAGTTCGACGACCTCCTGGGAGCACTCGAGAAGTCCTCCGGCCGCGACCTTTCGGGCTGGGCGGACCAGTGGCTGCGCACCACGGGCATCAACCCGATCTCGGTGGAGGTCGCCACCTCCGGCACCGAGGACGACGACGCCGACTCGACCATCACCGAACTCACCGTCGTCCAGGGGCCCGCGACCCCCGGCGCCGGTGAACTGCGCACACACCGCATCGGCGTCGGGCTGTACAGCCGTGACGCATCCGGCGCGCTCATCCGCACCGCCCGGACCGAACTGGACATCTCCGGCGACCGGACGATCGTGCCCGACCTCGCGGGCCAGCCGGTACCGGACCTGGTCCTGCCCAACGACGACGACCTCACCTACTGCTCCGTCCGCCTCGACGAGCGCTCGACGGCCACCGTCCTCGACTCGCTGGAGGACATCTCCGACTCGCTGGCCCGCACGCTGAGCTGGTCGGCGCTGTGGGAGATGACGCGCTCGGCCCGGCTGCCCGCACGCCGGTTCGTCGAGGTGGTCTCCCGCGCCGCCCCGCGCGAACCGCACATCGGCGTGGTCCAGCGCGTACTCAGCCAGGCGCAGACCGCGCTGGCCCGCTACGCCGACCCCGACTGGGCCGCGGCCACCGGCTGGAAGACGTTCTCCCGCGCGATGCTGGAGG
>NZ_JAALDM010000018.1 GCF_014144865.1 Dietzia aerolata
TCTTCTTCTCCGCGGGAGCCTCGGCGGGCTCGGCCGCGGCCGCCGGCGCCGGGGCGGCACTGACCTGCACTGGCGGCGGCGGCCACATGAGCTCCCCGCCGGAGGTGACGGTGACGCCACGCTGGACGACATCGTCGAAGTCCAGGGCCCAGACGCCGTCCTTGCCCGGGGTGACGAGCTTGGTCAGGTTGACCAGGTTGGTGCCGTACAGCTGCGACGCCTGCGCCGGCAGCCGCCCGGCCAGGTCGGTGTAGCCGATGATGGTGACGCCGTTCTCGGTCACCACGACCTCGTCCGCGACGGAGCCCTCGACGTTTCCGCCCTGGGCGGCGGCCATGTCGACGATGACCGAACCACGCTTCATGGAGGCCACGTCGGCGGCGGTGATCAGGCGCGGGGCTGCGCGGCCCGGGATCAGCGCCGTGGTGATGATGATGTCCACGTCCGCGGCCTGCGCGCTGTACAGCTCGGCGGCGGCCTTGTCGTAGGCCTCACTGGTGGCCTTGGCGTAGCCATCCGAGGAGACTTCCTTCTCCTCGTCCGGCACCTCGATCGGCAGGTACTCGCCACCGATGGACTTGACCTGGTCCGCGACCTCGGGCCGCGGGTCCGTGGCACGCACGATCGCGCCGAGGCTGGAGGCCGCACCGATCGCGGCGAGACCGGCCACACCGGCGCCGCCGACCAGGACCTTGGCCGGCGGGACCTTGCCCGCGGCGGTGACCTGACCGGTGAAGAACCGTCCGAAGTGGTGGGCGGCCTCGATTACGGCGCGGTAGCCGGCGATGTTGGCCATCGAGGACAGCACGTCCATCGACTGGGCGCGCGAGATGCGCGGCACCGCGTCCATGGCCAGGGCGGTCACACCCTGCTGGGTCAGACGCTCGAGCAGCTTCTCGTTCTGCGCGGGCTGCAGCAGGCTCACCAACGTGGCCCCGGACCGCAGGCGGCCGACCTCGTCCTCGGTGGGGACGGCAACCTTCATCACCACGTCGGAGGACCATGCGGCGTCACCGTCGACGAGCTCGGCTCCGGCCTCGACATACGAGGCGTCGGCGAACTCCGAGCGCGTGCCCGCACCCGACTCGACCACGACCCGGTATCCCAGGCCGATCAACTTCGCTACGGTCGCGGGCGTCGCCGCCACACGATTCTCGGCGGGATTCGACTCCGCCACGACACCGATCACCGACGGCGCAGCCGCCGTGTCGGAGACTTCGGTCTCCGGTGTCACATCGGGGATCTCTTCAAGGCTCGAGGCCATTAGGGTTTCCTTTGACAGCGTTGTAAAGAGAGCCGGGGCTTCTCGCTCCGGCTCTGACGGTCATGTTCTGCGGTTTGTATCTACTTATGTCCACGTCCCGCGACATGCAGTGCCACGAGCTGCCCGGTCGAGGGTCGTCCGTGCGGGGCTCGCGAGGCGACACTGGGCAGGTGGGTGGCCCGTGCATCGTCCGCCGCTCAGGCGTCTCTTCCGGGGGCTGGCGGGGGTGACGCCTTGACCGCCGGAAGAACTTCTGTGTGACCCTACTGGACAGAGTGCCCCCAAAAGAATCCGGGAAGGCCTGTACAGGCCGTTGTGTGAGGCATCCCACAATTACATGAGGCCCGCCTCAGGTCGGCGCGGTGAGCGTTGCGTCGGCACCGCATTCGTCAGAGACGCAGGGTCGCCCGACCACCCGGGCCACCCGCGGCGCGATGGGCTGAGGGAAAACCCAACAAAACCTAAAAGACCCGAAAAAATCCGACGACGTTCGGATTTCGCTGCAGGGATCATCGCCGGCCGAGACTTCCACCGGTAGGCGTCGGCCGGTTTGGCCCACCTGGATTTCGTACGGTCGACCTCAGAGTGGTCAGTTAAGAAGTCCGGCCCGAGTGAGGAGTTGCCGGGTGGCATCGAGGCTGTCTGTGCCGTACGTGGTCAAGCTCAGGCTTGTGACTTCGTTGGCGTAGCGGGAGTGGAACCAACTGTTTTCGTCGCCACTGATGTGGGCTGCCGCGGTTCGAGCAGGGTTTTCGATGATCTCGTTCGTGGCCACTGCGAAGTCTTCGTAGGTGCGTTTGCGGATGTTGATGAGTTCTCGGCTGGCTTTGGCAGGGTCGATGGCGAAGGCGATGTGAACGGAGTTGGCGCGGGAGAGCCCGTCGGTCAGCGGTGAGTCCGGCGATAGTTGGCAAGACACCTCCAAAGCTCCGCTGTCGGTGCGGCCATCTGGTTCGCAGGAGTCGATTGCCGAGCGCAGAGGGGTGGGCAGCGCAGCAAGAGCGACCTCTTCTGAATCGACAATGCTGTTGCCTGCGGCGGGCACGGCTGTCGGCTCATCGCCAGTGGTGTCAGCGTTCTGGAGTGCTGCCGAGCTGGGACTGGCGGCGGGGTCGAGCTCTGCCTGGTCCTCCTGCGGCCACAGGGTGTACCCGCCGACCCCCACGGCGACAACTGCGAGCACTGCTGCAGCTGCTAGGGCTGGCCCTGCCCTTCGCTTGCCGGCGGTTCTAGTGGTGGTCTCGCGTGGCTCTTGTGGGTCGGTCGCTGGTGCGCCGGTATCAGGATGGGGCGCGGTGACCGGCTGGAATCGCACGGTCGCTGGGTCGGTGAGTGGGGCGGTGGTGGGCAGTTCAAGGGTGGCCGGCGATGCAGTGGGCTGGGCAGAGGTGCTGGCGGCGGTGGAGCTGGCCGTCAGCGCGCCTTGGGACACCACAGTCTTAGGGTCATCAAGGGTGGCGACCTGTGCGATCTGCTGGAGCCGCTCATGGACCAGGGGGATCCGTGAAGAGCCGCCAGTGAGGTACAGGGCGTCGATGTCCTCGACACCGGAGAGCACGGATCGGGTCAGTGTGAGGGCGCGGTCCAGTGCGGGGTCGATGATCTCGTCGAACTCTTCGCGAGTGATGTGAAAGCGCTCGGGGCCGTCAGGGGAGGGGACGCTGACTGTGGCCGAGGGGGCCTCAGACAGCAACTCTTTGGCCGCGCGGATCGACTCGTCCAGGGCGAGGCGTTCGTGCATCGGCGCGGTGCTGCGGAGGTAGGTCAACAGGTCGGGGTCGCGATTGTCGATCTGCTCATCGAGCCAGCGCCGTAGTGCGGCGTCGAAGTTCTTGCCGCCGAGGCTGTTGTCTCCTCGAGCGGCGATGACGTCGAAGTGACCATCTGGGCTGGCGTTAAGGACGGCGATGTCGAGGGTCCCGCCGCCGAAGTCGAAGACAGCGATCCGTGAACCCGGGACGACTGTGTGGGATTGCGAGTAGTAGTGCGCGGCGGCGCGTGGCTCCGACACGGTCTCCACCGTCGTTGCTGCCAGGCCGAGCTTGGCGGCGGCCTGGCGCAGCACGTCGATTTCCCGGGGCGACCAGTCCTCGGGGTGGGTTAAGACTAGGCGTGCGGGCTCGGCGCCGTTGTGGGCGGTGAGCGCTCGACGCAGGACGGTGTTCAGCACTGCTGCAACCGGTGCCGCCGCGGGGAGGTCGTATCCGTTGACGGTGACCTCCCCGTGGGCGATGACCCGCTTCGGGGACGGCAGAAAGCCGGCCGGATTTCCTTGGGCCTTGTTCGCCGCCACGTCTGCGACATCGATCTGGTTCGGGGACTCGACGTAGACCGCCGAGGAGATCGTGGCGCCACGATGCTGCAGGGCCAGGGTCTCCACGTGCCCAGATACGGGGTTTGTGTGAGCGGCCGCGGTGTTGGAGGTGCCGAAGTCGATAGCCAGTGACCAGCCCTGGACTGTCGATCCGCGGGGATCGGCGGGCGTGAGGGGCTGGTGCATGGTGTCTCCGGTTCGATACGAAGGTCAACAGAGCAGGTTGTGTCCCGCCGTGCGGTCAGGCGTCCTGGTCTGCGTGTCCCAGGATGAGGTGCTGGGCCGAGATCAGCTGGTGCGCCTCGGTGAGGGAGTCAGAGGTGGCTTCCCCGACGTAGCGGCCGTTGGTGATGTAACAGGCGTTCTGCTCGCCGAACTCGGTCATTCTGGTCAAGCAGGTCGCGCCCGCTAGACCCGCCGGAGACTCAGCTGAGCTGAAGCCATGGTTGGTCAGGTCGCGGCTGAACTTTTCGACGATTGTCGTGGCGCCCGCGTCTTTGTCTGCCCGGTAGACCACGGTGCGCCCGACTGCATTGTGGGCCGAGCCGACCTCTTCTAGTACTTGGTAGGAGGAGGTCGGGTTCAGGGCGCCGTGGGCCATTCCGCGGGGGCCGTAGACAGCCATGTCCCGGCCATCGGCATCGCCCGGGACGCCCGGGACGGTGTAGATCAGGAGGTCGTTCTGGTCCATCATCGGCAGGTCGACAGGGACACCGTCGTTCTGACTGTCAGTGGGAGTTGCGGGGAACCGGTCGATGAGGGGCTTCTGCAGCTCGAGTGCCTTGCCCAGGGCCCGCTCAGCCCACTTCGCGTTGTCGATGGGGGCGGCCGCCCAGTCGTAGATGACGTAGTCATCGTGGGCGACGATGGACTGGCGAACGGCGCGGTCGCCGGCTGGGTTGAGATCGTCGGTGCGCTGACTGGTCAGAGCGTCGTTGAGAC
The DNA here is from genome assembly GCF_014144865.1 of Dietzia aerolata. Lineage (GTDB taxonomy): Bacteria > Actinomycetota > Actinomycetes > Mycobacteriales > Mycobacteriaceae > Dietzia > Dietzia aerolata. Next base: position 4,521 of record NZ_JAALDM010000018.1, read on the forward strand.
GGGAGTCCAGCGGAATCCACGCGTCGTAGGCCACGTCGTACTCGTCGGCGGAGGTGAGCGTGGCCTCCTGCAGATCACGGGCGATTGTCTGCGCATCCTCCGGGTTGGCGGCACGCAACACCAGGTGCACCAGATCGTTGGGAACATCGGTGGCATCCAGCGTGGTGGTGTCGGCTGCGGTGGCGTAGCCGTAGAGGATCCCGGTCTGATCCACCGCCTCGACCATGGGTTGGGAAAGCGACATGGATAGCTGGCCGGCGTGCTTGATTACCGTTGGGTTGGCGTTGGCGACCAGCTCGGGGTCGACCTCAAAGGGCAGCGTCACGAACTCGGCCAGGCGCTGGCCCTCGATTTCGATGATGTTGTCGTTGGTGGCACGCCCGAACGGTGCAGCGGGCGTCGTCGGAAAGTCCCCGGTGTCCAGTGCTGACTCGTCCACGCTGGCAGCCTCGACAACGGTCGTCGACTGATCGCCGGTGCCCGCCGTGTCAGCATTGTCTGCCGCGGCAATATCATTAGCTCCGGTTCCGCACCCTGTCATGAGCGTTGCGGCGCCAACCAGGGCCATCGCTCGAATTCGCCATGATCGCGTCATCGTCATTGCTGTCCTTGTCGTCGGTGGCCGAGTCTTGCGCCCAGCCTCTTACCCAGTCCGATGCGCCGGCGGGCAGAAAAGTTCCAGTGTGTTTCTCCGCAAGCTGCCCTCTGACAAAAATGTGGGTTCGAGAACCGCGCGAGAACCACGCACATGATGTCGTACTCGTGACCAAATTTGGGGTGCTAACTTTCGTGTGAAACACCACAGTGCTGCCAGCAAGCAGCGACCCCAACGGTGCAGGCGAAGTAGTTAGGGTGATGCGACCAGATCGTCGGAAAGCGGGGGACGTGGACAGAATTGACACGGCGCAGTCGGCCGAACCGGCGACACAGCGCGCTCGCGAACTGCTGTCCACGATGGGCGAAATTCTGGGAAAGTACGGCGAGCAAGAGATCGCCGACCTGGCACAGTTTCGCGCATCCGGGACGACCCAGACCCGTTCGGCGGTGGTGGTAGGAGAGGTCAAACGAGGAAAGAGCTACCTCGTCAATGCACTGGTCGGCAGGCGCGATGCTTCACCGGTGGGCGTGGAGGTCACCACCGCGACCACGCTGGCTGTGGGGCCTGCCAGCCAGACTCATCCCGACGGGGTCGTCACGCTCTGGTTCCCCGGACACACCGAGCAGATTCCACACGCTGAACTAGCCGGTTGGGTCACTCGATACGGCCAACATGTCGTCGATCCGGCAGTTGATGCCCTGCCCACGCGGGCGCACGTCCCCGTGCGGGACAGTTCCATGGGGGACCTGATCGTCGTCGACACCCCGGGCGTGGGTGGTCTGGATCCGTCATTTGCGGGCCTTGCGGCCTCGAACGCCGAACAGGGGCGTGTCTTAGTGGTGGTCTGTGATGCCACCACCCCGATCACTGCACCGGAGATGGAGTTCATTCGTCGTACAGGCGGCGGTGTCGAGGCATTGATCGTGGCGGTGACCAAGACGGACAAGAATTTGCGTCGGTGGCGGCCGATCGTGGAGCAGAACCGTGCGTTGCTGCGCGAGCACATTGGCCGAGACATCCCCGTGGTCGGGGTTTCCAGTCTGCGGGCGGTCACCGCGGCCGAGATGCCGCCGGGGCCAGAGCGTGACCGCGAGGAGGAGGAATCCGGGATCGCGCAGCTGCGGCGCGAGATCACGTCCCGTATGGCCACGGCAGAGAACCTGCCGCTGGCAAACGGTCTGCGAACAGCCGCGGAGCCAGTCAAGATGCTGGCTGGTCGAGAAGCCGACACCGCTTCTGCGCTGACCGATACTGTTCGTGCGCTGCCGGAGCTGACAGCGAAAGTAGCGCAGCTGGAGCGGCTGCGGGCAGATACTAACCAGTGGGAACTGCACCTCCAACGAGACTTGACGATGATCCGCCAGCACGCCACTGCAGAGCTGGACCGGCGGCTGGCCCAGCTGCGAGAAGAATGGACCACCCGGATCGGCAAGAGCGGGATGGCAGTGCTTCGCCGGGATCCGCAGTACTTCACCGCCCGGATGGAGAACGACTACCGCGAAGCGATCGCTGCCTCGGTGTCGGTGTTTGTCGCTGAGGTGCATTCACGCATCGTGCACCCGCGATTTTCCTCCGAGGTCGTGTGGGAAGAAATTCGCACCATCCTCGAATCCGGACTGGCCGGCTCCGAGCTCACCACGCACAAGGTGGCCTCCAAAACCGACAATGTGCTCGACCCGTCGATGATCACGATGGGAGTGGTGGGGTCCACAGCGATCGCCGGAATCGTCGGGGTGTCAACTCTGATGGGGGTCGGGGCTGTGGTGGGCGTGGCCTGGGTCGGCGTCAACCTGGGACACCGCATCATGCGCTCAGGCAAAACCAACCTGCTGCAGTGGATGCGCGAGACCAGCAGCGCAACCAAAACTGCCACCGCCCGCCGGTTCGAGGCGGCTATCGCCCAAGCTCGCCCCGAGATCGTCATCAGGTACCGCGACCACCTCAAAACCTCTATCGCCGAACTGCAAAGCCAGATCGCCCAGGCACAGGAAGCGGACCGCGTCGATACTGCCGAACGGAACAAGACCATCGAACGCCACCAAAAGAACAGCGCCATCCTGACCAAGTACGCCACCCTCGCCGAAGAGCTCATCGGCGAGCTGGCAGGAGTTCCCGCCCAGGAGCACGCACTGTGACCACGCCCGCCACATCAGAAAGTCGGGGATCCGATCCAGTCACCGCCCGACTGGACCGGGCCTTGCACGACCTCGCGGCGATCAGCCCCGATCTGATCGACAATGCCAACCGCATCGGATCGATTCTGTGGGCCCCACCCCGCGTGGTCATCGTCGGACGACTGAAAGCAGGCAAGTCCACCCTGGTCAACGCCCTGGTGGGGGCGCGGGTGGCCGCAACAGCCGCGCTCGAGGCGACCTCGGTGGTGTCGATCTACCAGGAAGGCAGTCCAGCCAGAGCGGAAGCAGTGCTGCACAATGGCCAACGGCTGCGAGCCCCGGCCATCAAGGGGACACTGTCATCGCTGCCTGCAGAGGCCGATCAGATCAGCTACCTGCATCGATGGCTGCCCTCGGCATCAATCCGCGACTACACTCTGATCGACACTCCAGGTCTGGGAACTCTGACCACTGAGAACGATCGGCGCACCCGCCGGGTCCTCATCGATGGCTTCGAGCAAACACGAGTCGCATCCGTGGACGCCGACGCCGCGGTTTTCCTGTTCGACTCCGCTCCCCGAGCCGATGAGATCGACTTCCTGCGCCGACTCGGGGTCACCCCTCTCAACACCCTCGGGGTGCTGTCTCGGGCCGACGGGTTCGGTGAAGGCGCCCTCGGCGTCAGAGATCCGCTCGAGCACGCGGCCGAGCACTCACGCCGTCTCGCGGCAGATCTGGCGGGCACGGTCATGACAGTCATGCCTGTGGCCGGCCTTCTGGCAGAGACCACCCACACCGGAGCATTGACCGAGCAGGATGCCCGGCACTTGGCCGAGCTTGCCCACTTTGAGCCACGGGAGCTGGTGTCCACTCTCGATCGGCCTGACCCGGCCCCGCTCCCGGCCGCTGTGCGCGACCGACTGCTGGACCTACTCGGAGAAGACGGTGTCCTGCGGGGCCGCGAGATCGCGACGCAGGGAGCGGCCGCCCTCAACGCGTGGTTGGCAGAGCGCTCCGGCGTGCCAGCGCTGCGCCGAATCCTCGCAGATGAGCTCGGTGCCTTCGCGAGGCTGCATCGAGCCGGGCGAATTGTTCGGGAACTGGAATCGCTGGCCTACACCCACTCCGCACGCGATGAGATACGCACCGTTGTCGACGGCCTGCGCACCGACCCTGCAGTATTCGACGTCGTCCTGCTCGGTCACCTGACCGCCATGCTCGGGGCCGATCCGACATCTGAGGTGACCACCGAACTGCGACGCATGGTCGAAAACCCGACCCTTCCGTCCAAACTCGGTCTGCCCTCCACCGCGGGCCCTGACGAGATCACACGCACTGCCCTCGATCTCCGAGCTCAGGCGCACTCCCGCTCGCTGTCGACCCTCACCGCAGCAGAGGACTCCGCCTTGGCCACCCTTATCCACGTTTACGGTCACGTGGGAGCCGGTCGATGATCACGACACTGTCCGGACAGATGACGAGCATCTTGCTACTCACGGGAACCTCCGACCCCGCCCGGGCATCCCACTTGCAGGACGGCGGGCGCCCGTGCCTGCCCCGAACGGAAGGAACACTATGACCTCCCCTGCGGATGACTTGCTGGGATTGGCTGACCTCGACCCGGTCGAACCACCGGCAGGACTGTTTGACCGCCTCCTCGCAGTGGCCCTGGACCCCGCCACGCCGCCGGCTGATGACTCATTTCTGCCACGCGATGTCAGCGCAAACGATCATGACCAGATCGACCTGACCGACTTCGACACAGACCACGTCCCCACCACAGGCTCCTCTGATCTCGACGCTGATAGCCCTCACGAGTCCGAGCCGGACTCTGGCGGGCCGTTGGCGGACGTCGATAGCGGGCTCGGGGACCTTGACGAGCCGGACACGACTCCGGATGCGGGGGATCAGGACGGCGTCGGTGATGTCGAGCCCGGTGTCGACGACCTCGATTTGGGGATGTGACGGGCAGATGACCAGTGCTTTGGAGCGTGAGGACGAAACGCGCCTGCTTCAGGCCGCCCGGGCCGGCGACCAGCAGGCGTTCGCCCAGCTGGCTTCCGCCAGCCGATCCCGACTGTGGGCGGTATGCCTTCAAATTTGCGGCAACTCTCACGACGCGGAAGATGCACTCCAAGACGCACTGATCTCCGCCTGGCAGCATCTGGACAAGTTCGATGGCCGAGCACGCTTTTCCACCTGGGCCTACCGGATAGCCGCTAACGCCGCCCTGTCTCGAGTCCGCAAACGCCGAGACATCCCGGAGGAAGACGCAGGGCTCGACCAGGCCTCGACCGCCAGCGCGGTCGCAGACAAGGTCACCACCGTCGTCGTGGTGCGCCGAGCACTCGCCGACCTTCCCCCGGACTTTCGAGAAGCGCTCGTGCTGCGTGAATACGCAGGCCTGGACTACCAAGAGATCGCCACCCACCAAGGCATCCCCGTACAAACAGTCAAGAGCCGGCTCAACCGCGCCCGCACCGCACTCAAAGCAGCCCTTATTGAGGCAGCCTGAGATGCACAGAAGGTGGAACCCCCTAGCTGGGTTCTGCTCCTAGATACTGCTTTCACGGCTTGTGAGCACCGTAAATACCGTTGACGACGGCGCTCCAGAAAATAGTTCTAGAAACCCGGGAACCTTTCGTCTCTGTGCCGCCTCCTATGTGTGACCGGCAAGCGAGAGCGACACCGGAACAGAACAGACCACACTGCAGCAAGGCCGAATCGCTGCAACACCCACCCAGGAGAACACCATGTCCGGTTTCGATGCCACCGCCCAGACCCCCGCCGCGAACGACAACACCACGCAGGACTCGGCCCTGTCCGAAGGCACGGTCCAGCTGGGCGCCGCCGACACCAACGCGGACGGCCTCATCGACCTGCGTCAGTACGACACCGACGGCGACGGCCGAGTCGACGCCGTGTCCCGCGACCTCGACGGCGACGGCAAGCCGGATGTAGTCGAGTTCGACACCGACGGCGACGGGATCATCAACAGCGTTGTCGGTGACATGAACGGAGACGGCTCGGTCGACACCAAGGCGGTCGATACGACGAACGATGGACTGCTCGACAACCGCTACGCCGACACCGACGCCGATGGCTTCCTGGACCGGACCGAAGTCGACACCAACGCAGACGGCCAGCCGGACGTCATCGCGATCGACACCGACGGGGACGGACGCGCTGACGAGATCCAGTACGACACGAACGGTGACGGCACGGTGGACTACCGTGAGATCGTCTCCGCCGACGGGACCATTGCCGCCACCGGCGGATCCTCCGGCGCTGTCTCTGCTGCGCAAGCCGCGTCGGGCGAGGCGCTGCGCAATGAGCTCGGGCCCGAAGACGCGCTTCGGTACGACGCTCACGGCCCCAATCAGCCGGCCCCCGCTTCTGCCCCGGAGGCTGCGGAGAACCAGACCGTTAGCCCGGCCGGCGCCCCTGCCGCGCCCGAGGGCGGCGTCGAGGTCGATACCGACGGCGACGGCGTCCCCGATGCGATCGCATACGACACCAACGGCGACGGACAGTTCGACACCATGCTGGTCGACACGGACCGCGACGGTGTCACCGACCTGCTGGCCACCGATACCACCGGCAACGGCGCCTTCGACACCCTCGAATTCGACACCGACGGGGACGGGATCGGCGACCGCATGCTGGTCGATGCCGACGGCGACGGCACCTACGAACGCGAGATCCTCGACACCAATGGTGACGGCTACTACGACAACGAGGGGTTGGTTGACGAAGCCGCCGGCGACGCGCCCGGCGCGGGCTCTGCCGAGGGCCCCGACACTGAGGCCTCTGCCGAGAACCCGGTCGTTAACCAGACCGGCGCCCCCGCCGCACCGGAGGGCGGAGAGGTCATCGATCTCGACGGAGATGGCTTTGCCGACGGGTTCGCCTACGACACCAACGGTGACGGGCAGGTCGACATGAAGATCATCGACACCGACGGCGACGGCGTCACCGACATGATGGCCACCGATACCACCGGCAGCGGCACCTTCGACACCATCGAGCTCGACCAAAACGGCGACGGAATCGGCGACCGCATGATGATCGACACCGACGACGACGGCATCCACGACGTCGAGCTCATTGACACCGACGGCGACGGCTACTACGACACCGAGAACCTGATCAACGGAGACGACACCATGCCCGTCTGAAACTGACGACCCCGACTGCGCCCCGGCCCAACCGTCCACTCATGGACTTGGGCCGGGGCGAACTCTTGCTCAGGCAGCGTCCCGTTAAGCGCTACTCCGTGACGAGCACCTCGCCACGAGCAATCCACCCACCATTTGAGATCGGCGGGGCTGTGAGTAGGCGGGCAGAGTACGGCGAGCAAAGCAACCCAGTGCTATTCAAAGCGCCGCTGCGCTGGCGCTGACTGCAGTGGCGCTGTCTAGCTTCGTTGTAAACTTCTAGAGTCGCCGTGCCCATTCAAGGCGGCGTAGAGATGGTCAATTCGACATTGAGGGTCGTGCTTTTGATCGGTTTACTTCCGCCGCGCTAAGGGTGCAGCAGTCCCTCGCTTGCGCGGGCCGCACTGGTCAACGGCAGCACCTCGGAGCTGGCAAAGCAGCGGACCGTGATGGTCCTGGTGGTGTCCGTGGTGATCGCGCTGCTGATCCTCGCGGGGATGTTCGTCGCCGAGTTCATTATCGGACTTCATCGCCCAGCGAAACGCCGCGCGGTCCGGCTGAACGGTGAGATCTCCAACATCGGACCTGCACGGCGGGTCCCGGACCATCAATCGATCTGAGACAGGAGAAGGACATGGGCGCATGGGGTAGCGGGATCTTTCAGAACGACGACGCGTCCGACTGGGCGGCGGAGTTCGACGAGGCCGATCCGTCCGAACGGGCCGACCTGGTGACGGAGGCGCTCGACACAGCGGTCGAGGATGCGGCCGAGGGTGAGCTGGACGCCGACGTGGCGGGACAGGCGCTGGCCGCGGCGGCACTGGTGGCGAGGCTCTCGCCGGGAGGGGGCGCGGTGGACCTGGAGGGAGGCCCGTCGGCGACGGACGTCCCCGGGTTGGAGGTCGACGACACCGTGCGAGCCACTGCGGCCAAAGCTGCGCGTGCCGCGATCGATGAGAGTTCGGAGTGGCACGAACTCTGGAGCGAGGCAGGTTCGCTCGACGAGGCGATGTCGCCGGTGACCGAGATCCTCCGCGTGCTCGAGCCGATGAGCTGAGTCCTGCAGGTTACGGCCAGAAGTACGGGTAGATCCCCTGGGCGAACACCAGGACCGGCACGTAGGCGAGCATCAGCAGCAGGTCGGCGGCGTCGAGCCAGCCGCGCATCTCGGCCCGGTTCACCTCGTTGAGCTTCACCGTCCCGGACAGGGCGAATCCGACCAGCAACACCGCGGCTGCCGACGCCCAGATCACGATCGCCACCCAGTCGGGCACCCCGAGCCAGGTGGGTAGTCGGAACGCGGTGATCAGCAGGGCGAACGCGCCGGCTGCCACCAGGGGGCTGTGTCGGGGTACCGGCTGCCGCCCGCGTCGCCGCGAGCCGGCGGCGACCTCTCGCCAGTAGAGTACTCAGAGAGCGTGAGAAACGCCGATGACGATATTGAGTTTGTTAGGTGACGATGGATATCGATCCGAATGATCCACCACTTGGCACGGTGTATGCGGTGCCGTTGAGTGGGCTGTTAGCTGAGCCCGGTAGGTGGGGTGTGATTCAGGTTGTGTCGAAGGGTGATCAAGCCGATCTGGGCGATGGCCCTGTCACATTTGGTAAGCCGTGGGGTTGCGTGGTGATCGGTTTCGATGCGGTCTTCGATGCCCCGCCCTCGATTGAGGATCTCGATGAGGTGCTCCGGTCGGAGCCTATCGTCCTGGAGAGGGTCATCACCTTTGCGCATAGCGACCAACACTGGGAGCTCGTCGGTCACTCCGCTGTGCACGTCAAGGTCCCGGTGCCTCTGTACAGGCGGGGGCAGATGGACGACACCTGTTATTGCACCGACGTATTTCACGGGGTCGAGTTCACATTGCCGATCAAAGAATGTGAAAATGTCTATCCGTTTAGCGTAACAACGGCGAATACACTGTCGAGTACGTTGATTATTGCAATGGAAGTGGAGCCGGAATTCTCTGAGTTGATAAAGGAGATTGCGGACCCAAAGTACTTTTACCGAGGAATTATTGGTAAGTTCCGCGCGTTGGACCTGTAAGAGCTGCCGCCTCGTTCGAAATGAAGGGCGCAGGTTTTGATGTTCCCGGTTGTCGGGGTGTGATTCAGGTGGGCGAGCCCGCCAGGGCCACGTCCGGACCTGAGTTCCACAAGTTGACGGCGATTCATGGCTCGCGCGGGTGAATCTGCCTGGTCACAGCGTTGGGAGCGTGAGTAGCGGGGCACTAATCGGGTGGTGATTGGGCGCCACCGGACCATGACTACCGTCAGCTACAAGGATCTGCTAGCTAGCCTAGTCATTGTTCGAGGACATCGAGGGGTGGCGTTACCAGGCGTTTGTCGCCAACACCCGTACCGGACAGTTGCAGTTTCTTGAAGCACCGCACCGAGCTCACGCCCGATCCGAGGTCCGGATCCGCCACGCCAAAGACACCGGCCTCGGCCGCCTGCCCTCACACGAATTCGCTGTGAATGGCCACACGGGCGTGTAGGGGACGACGGATAGCCAGTTCCGCTGGAGTACCTCGGAACCGTGTGTTGCGCATCCTGCGCGACGCGAGCTCGCTCGACGAAGCTGGACGGTACTGCACGTGGAAGTCCCTAAACTCGTCCGGGCTGGCGGCGAGGTCGTAGCTTACGAGATCCGCGCCCGAGATGTCCCTGGCAGAAACCAGCTTGTAATGCGCTTCTCGTCGGATCACCACGCGGTCTTCTTGGACTCGCGGTTCTCCTTTTCCAGCTACGCCAGACGGGCGTCCCTATCGGCAGACAGCGACAAGGCGTCCTCGCCCGCGGCCTGGGCTTTGCGGACCCAGGTCCTAAGTGCTTCGCGGTGCACGCCGAGCTCTTCGGCGATCCGCATGATCGCACCGCGCGCCCAGCCGGGGTCGGCCAGTGCTTCCAGCGCCATCCGCGCCGCTCGTTCACGAAGCTCATCCGGATACTTGCGAGGTGCTCCCATAGCGTTGATGACCCCTTCCCGGGTAATCGATGTCTCCATCAAACCCGGGGCGCTACACCAACGAAGCGGGAGCGGTCCTCTAGCCTCCCGCCCAGTTGTCAACGCAGCCCCTCAATCCCCGTAAACTAACGTAGCCGCAGGTCACGACTTTGTGACCTGCGGCTACGATTGGGCTTAACCGCCCATGGTGGGCGAAGGGGGACTTGAACCCCCACGTCCCGAAGGACACTGGCACCTGAAGCCAGCGCGTCTGCCATTCCGCCACTCGCCCGAGTAACGCTCGAATACGTTAACACGCGCCGAACGGTGCCTACTAATCCGCAGGTGGGAGGCGGTCCCGGCAATTGGAGGAGATCGCGGTCGGGGCGCGGTTCGGACTTTCTCGCGTGCTTAGATCCGACTTCGCCTCTATGATCGACCGGATGCTGCCGACAGGCGGCTCGACGCGTCGTGCCCACCGGGCAGCGACACCACACAGGAGCGCGACGCGAAGACCGTCGCGGCGGAGGGCAACGGAGAGGAGGCGGACGTGGGAATCGTCGGCAAGTTCGAGAAGACACTGCAGGGCGCCGTGGGCGATGCGTTCGCCCGACTCTTCGGCGGCAAGGTGGTCGCGGCCGAGGTGGAGGCCCAACTGCGCAAGCAGGCGGAGGCGTCCCTCAAGGTCGTCGACGGGCACCTGCTGGTGTCGAACAGCTACACCATCACCCTGGCCCGCTCCGATTACGCCTCGTTCACCGAGGACGAGGCGCTGGCCGTCAGAACTTTCTCCCGCCACCTCTCGGACCACATCTCCGAGCAGGGATGGGAGACGTACGGCCCGGTGGCCGTGACGTTCGTCGAGCGCGACGATCTCCATACCGGGCAGATGCGCATCGACGGGGTCGTGGACCCCGATGCAGTTCCGTTCCATATCTCGGCCGCCGCGCCGGCTCCGGCCCCGGGTCACCCGGCGCCGTCGTCGCCCGGGTCCGATCCTTCGTGGGCGAGCAAGGAGAACAACGACATGCAGGCACCCGCGTCCAATTATCCGGTCGAGTCGCGGTCGGCGTCCCAGGGCGCCGGCTGGGGCGGCCCGTCCGATGCCCCGACCCGCATCACCCAGGGCCGGTCGTCACTGACGGTCACACTGCACCTCGAGGACGGTTCCGGCCGGACGTTCCGCCTCCAGCGGGGCTCCAACCTGCTCGGCCGCGGCCAGGACGCGGCGTTCCGGCTCCCGGACACCGGAGTTTCGCGCCAGCACGCCGACATCCGCTTCGACGGTCGGGAAGCGATCCTGACGGACCTCGGATCGACCAACGGCACCACCGTCAACGGCGGCCCGGTCCAGGACTGGCAGCTCGCCGACGGCGACATGATCCGCGTAGGACACTCGGAGATCGTCGTACGGTTCGACTAGCCTCTAATTCTGCATAACTCTCCCGGAACCCCCGGGGACGATGACACGTTGATAGAAGTGACCGGACCGATGAGGGGAGAACAGCGATGCAGGGACTCGTACTGCAGCTCTCGCGTGGCCTTCTGCTGGTCCTGTTGTGGCTGTTCATCTACCTGACCCTGCGCGCGCTCAAGACGGACGTGTTCGGCAACGTGGGCATGCGCTCGGGCAACCGAGGTGAGCGCAAGGGCGGCATCTTCAACCGCACGTCCAATGCCATCAGGCATCTGGTGGTCACCCAGGGCGCGCTCGCGGGAACCCGCATCACGCTGACCGAACAGCCGGTCCTGCTGGGCCGCGCCGATTCGTGCACGCTGGTGATAGACGACGATTACGCGTCCAATCAACACGCCAGACTGTCCCCACACGGCCCTGACTGGTTCCTCGAAGACCTGGGCTCGACCAACGGTACCTATCTGGGCAGATCGAGGGTCACCACTCCGATCAAGGTGGAGGCCGGCACGCCGATACGGATCGGCAAGACCGTGATCGAGCTCCGCGCGTGACACCCGCTCTCGTCTACACCGCGCGTTCCCATCTGGGAATGGTGCGGGAGAACAACGAGGATTCCGCCTACGCGGGTCCCCGACTTCTGGCGCTCGCGGACGGGATGGGCGGTCACGCGGCCGGGGAGATCGCCAGCCAGTTCGTGGTCGCGGCCCTGGCCAAGTTGGACGAGGACGAGCCGGGCCAGGACCTCACCGGCACCCTCACCCACGCACTCACCATCGGCAACGAGGCGATCGCGGCGCACGTCGAGGCGCACCCCGAGACCGAGGGCATGGGCTGCACCGCCACGGCGCTGCTGTTCGACGGCCGCCGGATGGGCCTGATCCACGTCGGCGATTCGCGCGCCTACCTGCTGCGCGACGGCACGCTGTCGCAGATCACCAAGGACGACACGTTCGTGCAGTCGCTGGTCGACCGCGGCGAACTGTCGGAGGATGAGGCGCACTCGCATCCGCGCCGCTCGCTGATCCTCAAGGCGCTCACGGGCGAGCCGGTCGAGCCGACCGTGGTGACGCGCGAGGCCCGGATCGGCGACCGCTACCTGCTCTGCTCGGACGGCCTGTCCGATCCGGTGAGTACCGCGACCATCTCCGAGACCCTCGCCACCGGCAGCCCCGACGAGGCCGCCGACCGTCTGGTGCAGCTGGCCCTGCGGTCGGGCGGGCCGGACAACATCACCGTCGTGGTGGCGGACGTAGCCGATTCGCCGCGCAACACGCCCACCATCCCGGTCGTGGTGGGCGCCGCCTCCACCGACGAGCCAGGGGTCGTAGATCCGGCCGCCGATCCGTACTCCGGAACCGCCGCGGGTAAGGCCGCCGCGTTCTCGCGCGCCCAATCCGCGTCACGGACCGGCGCCGCGGGAGCCGCCGGAGCCGCGGGGGCGGCCGGAG
>NZ_JAALDM010000195.1 GCF_014144865.1 Dietzia aerolata
AGCGGCTGTCCAAGATCCTTGGTACACCCCAGGGGAACTCGGTGTGGGTCAGTGTCCTGGTGCGGAACTGCTCGACCTCAGCATCCAGGTCGGCGCAGATGCGGGAGACCTCCGACTTTCCAGATGCCGGTGTCGACCCCGAGTGCGCGGACCAGGTCGTCCACCGCCCGCGTGGACACCCCGTGCACGTAGGCCTGCATGATCACCGCGTACAGGGCCCGATCGATCCGCCGGCGGCGCTCGAGCAGGGCCGGGAAGAACGACCCTGCCCGCAGCTTCGGAATCTGCGCCTCGATGTCGCCCACCGGGGTCGAGACCGTCTTCGGGCGATGTCCATTGCGGTGGGTCGTGCGGCCTTCAGTGCGTTCGTACCGGTCGGCGCCGATCTTCGCAGCGGCTTCGGCCTCGATCAACGCCTGCAGGCCGGCCCGCACCAGCTCGGCGAACATGGCCTGCGGATCGGCGGCCAGCAGTGCGTCGAGCTGGGCGTGTACGCCAGAATGGGACTGGGTCATCGCGTGGTGTGTCCTTTGCTGTGAGCTACTCGGCGGTAACTCATTGACCACTACGCGATGGCCCGCCCTCTGCAGCGGACCGCCACACCTTCGTCAGCCAGAACCCCGGCCCCGAAACCCCACCACTCCACGGGAGTTACCCGGACCAGCTCGCCTGGGTGATCGCGTTCGTAGCGCACCGCGGTGGTCTTCGAGGCTCGAATCACTTCGCCGGTCAATGGGTCACACTCCCGCAGGTAGGGCACGTCAGGACCCGGGGGACACCGTCCGGGCCGGTACCCCGAGCACGGGACCGATCCAGTCCTGGCCCCGCCGCTGTTCGCGGCGCATCACCACGATCGTTTCCTCGATATCGACCGGAGTCTGGGACGGACAGCGGTGCGGCCGCGACGAGCGGTTCTCCAAGCCGCGACGGCCTTCCTCCCGGAAGCGTCGGATCCAGCGGTGAGCGCACTGTCGAGAGACGCCCTGGGACTTCGCAGCGTGAGCGACTGCCCAGCCTTGCTCGCAGACGCGTTCGACGAGCAGTTGCCGACCACGCACGTTCAGCCGGGCATTGCGGTGGGACATGAGGACCTCCGGACGGTAGGCGACTTAGCCTCGATCCACCGCACCCGGAGGTCCTCCCTTGCGTCAATGACCCGGCGCGTGTTTCACCAACGTCCAGGCCGAGTACAACTAGCCGCCGACCATGACCTAGCTGCGAAATCTCTTAGCACTGAGCAGTTCAGAGTCGCACCAAACCGCCGTCGGCCACGATAGTCTGACCAGTGACAAAGCCGCAGTCCTCGCTGGACAAGAAACTTACAGTGCCGACGATGTCCGTCGCCTCTCCACCCCGTTTGATCGCCTGCATCGAGGCAACGTTTTCGAGCACGCCGTCGGGGAAGCTCGCCTTTCCTCCCGGGGTGCCCGAGGCTGTCGGGGACACGGCGTTCACGGTGATGCCGTAGGCGGCGAGGTCGGTCGCCAGGCCGCGGGTGAACCCGACGACTCCGCCCTTGGCGGCCATGTAGTGGGACAGAGACGGTACCGCGAGGCCGAGCGAATTGGACGCGATGTTGACGATGCGTCCCCAGCCCCTGTCTCGCATCCCGGGCGCGAAGGTCATCGCCGTGAGGAACTGCGAGTCAAGGTTGACGGCGAGGCTCTTCTTCCAGCCCGCGAAGTCTAGGTCGAAGAAGTCCCTGAAAGGGAATGAGCCGGCATTATTGATGAGGATGTCAACTGCGTCGAACTCCTCAAGGGCTCGCTTGCCCGCCTCGGCAACTGCCTCGGGGTCGGACACGTCGGCCGTGAGGGATACCGCGCGACGGCCGAGCGCCTCGACTTCCGCCACAGTCTCCGGAGCGGCGTTGAGGTCGATGATGACGATGTCAGCGCCACGTGCGGCGAGGTCGGTCGCGATAGCCCGACCGAAGCCCTGCCCGCCTCCCGTCACTACAGCCACTCGATCCTTGTGGGTTGCGGGGTTGACCATGTTGGCTCTCCTCATTTCGTGGTGACCGGGTTTTTCCGGCTGCGTTGCGAAGCTACAACCGGCCAGGGCAGATGTCAACGCGTGCGTCAAACTATTGACATCAGTGATGATTTGAGTAGCGTGGGATCGCAGGACGTGTTCTACGTCACTCCGGATGCCAGCCGCGCATAGCGGTCCTGATGATCCGGCACAACCCAGAGCGCTAGAGGGAGAAGAGCCCAAATGAATCTTGAAACGGCAACCGCCACCCAGGTCGTGACTGGTCGTAACCTGGTCGCAGGCGAGTGGGACAACAACGGTGAGAGTTTCAATTCGGTCAGTCCGTCGACGGGTAAGGTCCTCGGTACCTTCGTCAGCGCGAGCGAAGACGCTGCCCAGACAGCCATCGATGCGGCGCGCCGGATCTTCGACACCACGGACTGGTCGCGGGATGCCCGCAGGCGTTCGCGTGCGCTAACCGAGCTGGCAGACAATCTCGAGGCCCGGATCGAAGAGGTGGCCACGATGCTCTCCCGAGAGAACGGCAAGCTCATCGCGGAGACTAACTGGGAGGTCTCAACGGCGGTGGACTGGCTGCGGTATTCCGCCGCCTCGGCGATCATCCAAGACGGCGGTCGTTCCGCTGAGGTCAGCCCGGGGATGTACTTCCAGACGGGTCAGGAAGCCATGGGAGTCATCGGAATCATCACCCCATGGAACTCACCGGTCATCCTGTCTCTGCGCTCCATTGGACCGGCACTCGCGGCCGGTTGCACGATGGTTGTCAAGATGCCTGGCCAAACCGCGCTGACCAATACCCTGCTCGCCGAGATCATTGCAGAGACGACGTCCATCCCCGCAGGCGTGGTGAGCATCCTCACCGAGGCCGGCAATGCCGTCTCCCCCGCGCTCGTGGCCTCGAAGAGCGTGGACATGATCAGCTACACCGGCAGCACTCATGTCGGTCGCGCAATCGCCAAGTCCGGCGCCGAGACGCTCAAGCGACTCAGCCTCGAGCTTGGCGGTAAGACTCCCCTCGTAATCTTCGACGACGCCGACATCGACGTGGCTCTACAGAATGCGGTAGCCGCTTGCACCTTGATGAACGGCCAGTTCTGCCTCACCGGCTCACGCCTAATCGTTCAGAGGGGTATTGCCGAAAGGCTCCGCCCGCTGGTGATCGAGGCGTTGTCCAATCTGCGGGTCGGCCCTAGCGAGGACCCGACTTCGGACTTGGGTCCACTAATTGATGCTGCGAGCGCCAAGCGCGTCGACGAGGTAGTCACCGAAGCTATGTCGTACGCCAAGGTGCTGGTGCGCGGTGGACTTATCGAGGACGACGAACGTCCGGGCGGTGCCTACTATGCCCCGACGCTTCTCGAAGTCGATCGTCTGGACGTACCGGTCGTGCAGGACGAGCTCTTCGGCCCTGTCCAGACGTTCGAGGTGTTCGATGCAGAAGAAGACGCCATCCGCATGGCGAACGGCACTGACTTCGGTCTCGGGGCCGCCGTTTTCACCACAGATGAATGGTGTGGCCGCCGGGTGGCTCGCGAGATGCGGGCGGGCTTTGTGTGGACCAATTGCTGGGGCGTGATTCACGAAGGCTTCGAACAAGGCGGCCTCAAGCAGAGTGGCTACGGAGTGCTCTGTGGACCGACTGCGATAACTGAGTTCCAGGACACCAAGATGTATGCCCAGGTGGCGCCGCCGCGCTGAGTCCAATGGGCAAGCCTGTGACGGGGACGTCGTGCGCCGCAGGCTGCCGACTATAAGCACCACTACCCAGCCCATACCGATCCCCATGGACCGTTCCCGTTCTGGTGGACGCGCCCCCTCGTTGAAGTTCTGACCGCCGTGACCATGGCACGGGTGCGCCATCTTTTGGAGTGCGGGGTTACGTGGGGGACTGTGACTTCAACAGTGTAGCTCCGAGCTCACCCTCGATCCACCGAGGCTGAGCTCGGAGCAGTCTGATGCTTGGTTTGGCCTGCTGCGGCGATCTCGGACAGAGTACCCTCCTGAAATGAGGGACCTACCGAAATGGGATCCAGCAGTGAGTGCACGCAGACGATTCAGCCAGAATTCAAAATAAGAGCTGTGCCAAGAGGCCACCACGACATCGAAGACGATCAAGGATCGTCGCGGTAGCCTACGGCATCGGCCCTCGTGTAGATCACCCTTCGCAGCATCGGCGGGAACTGCAGGAACGGTATGAACCGCTCCCACGCCGCGGTCCGCGTCGCGACTGTTTGCGGATACTTGGCGCCCCACGCGGAGGACTCGAACTCGGCCAGGGTCGCCAGCGCGGTCTGGGCTGTGTCAAGGAATGTGGACAGTTCCTC
>NZ_JAALDM010000196.1 GCF_014144865.1 Dietzia aerolata
GCCGGGCACGCCCGCCGGCGCCGGGACGCGCGTGGTGGCGCCGACCTTGGTCGACGCGCCGACCGAACGGGCGAGGGTGGCCAGCGCCGCGGTGGCCTCGTCCTCCAACCCCGGGGCGACGACGACGACACCGTCGGCGTCCTTCTTCCCGTCGGCATCCGCCCCGTCGACGGACTGTGCCGCGGCGATGCCGACCACCACCACGTCGGACTTCACGGGCGAGGTGACCGCCTCGATTTCGGCGAGGTCCGGGGTGTGGCTGAGGATCGAGTCCGCGGTCGGCATAGAGCGCTCCTGGGGTCGTGGTCAACTGGTTGCAGAGGGTGTCGGTCAGCGTGCGCGGGGCACCCGCCGACGCCCGGATCCGGGCGGTGATGGCCGCCACGGCGAGGGCACCATAGTCTATCGACTAACGTGGGAGCACAGTCGAAGCGGCGAGCGCGAGGAGAGGCGACATGACCGAGACCGGAGACCTCCACGAGGGACCACTGCACTCCCGCCACGTCGAGGCCGGGGCGACCTTCGCGCCGTTCGGCGGCTGGTCCATGCCGGTGCAGTACTCCGGAACCGTCGCCGAGCACACCGCGACACGGACCACCGTCGGATTGTTCGACGTCAGCCACCTGGGCAAAGCGCTCGTGCGCGGGCCCGGCGCGGCCGAGTTCGTCAACTCGTGCTTCACCAATGACATCGACCGGATCTCCGCCGGCAGTGCCCAGTACACGCTGTGCTGCAGCGACGAGGGCGGCGTGGTGGACGACCTGATCACCTACCGTGTCTCCGACGAGGAGATCTTCCTCATCCCCAACGCCTCCAACACCGCGGAGGTCGTGCGTCTGCTGCAGGCCGCCGCGGCCGAGCGGGCGCCCGAACTTACCATCACCGACGAGCACCGCTCGCGCGCCGTGATCGCCGTCCAGGGGCCGCAGTCCGGTGAGGTCCTCACCGCGCTCGGACTGCCCGTCGACCTCGACTACATGGCCTATGTCGACGCCGATTTCAACGGCGGCTCCGTCCGCGTGTGCCGCACCGGCTATACCGGCGAGCTCGGCTTCGAGGTGCTGCCCGCGTGGGACGAGGCCGGCGCACTGTGGGACGCACTCGCCGAGCAGGTCCTGGCCCGCGAGGGTGCCCTCTGCGGACTCGGGGCGCGAGACTCGCTGCGGCTCGAGGCCGGCTACCCGCTCCACGGCAACGAACTGTCGGTCGACCTCAGCCCGCTGGAGGCCCGCTGCTCGTGGGCCATCGGCTGGGACAAGCCCGCGTTCTGGGGCCGTGACGCCCTGCTCGCCAAGAAGGAGGCGGGCCCGGCCCGTCGTATGTACGCGCTCCGGGTCACCGGCCGCGGTGTCCTGCGGGCCGGCCTCACGGTGCGCGCCGACGGTCGGGATGTGGGTGTCACCAGTTCCGGCACGTTCTCGCCGACGTTGAAGACGGGTATCGCCCTCGCGTTCATCGAGCTGGACGCGGGACTGAAGAAGGGAGACGAGGTAGTGGTCGACGTCCGCGGACGTGAAGTGCCGTGCCGCCTCGAGGTACCGCCTCTCATCGAGATCCGCACCCGCTGACCCCTTCACCTCTTCACTTCCAGGAACGAGCACTTCATGTCCGAGTTTGAGATCCGCCCCTCGGCCTCGCCGAGATCCGCCGACGAGCGTGACGCCATCCTGGCCGCGCCCGGATTCGGCCAGCACTTCACCGACCACATGGTCACCATGCGCTACGCCGGTGGCGCCTGGGACGCCCCGGTCGTCGAGGCCTACGCGCCGCTGAGCATCGACCCCTCCGCGGTCGTGCTCCACTACGCCCAGACGATCTTCGAGGGCCTCAAGGCCTACCGTCAGGCCGACGACTCGATCGCGTCTTTCCGGCCCGAGCAGAACGCGGCCCGCTTCAACCGTTCCGCGCAGCGTCTGGCCATGCCGCCGGTGCCCGAGGAGATCTTCCTCGAGTCGCTGCGGCAGATCGTGGCGGTCGATCGCGACTGGGTCCCCGCGGCCGGCGGTGAGGAGGCCCTCTACCTGCGACCGTTCATGATCGCCACCGAGACCGGACTCGGGGTCCGGCCGGCCGACGAGTACCTGTACTCCGTGATCGCCTCGCCCGCGGGCGCCTACTTCTCGCGCGGCGTCGCCCCGGTCAGCGTCTGGCTCAGCACCGAGTACGTGCGCGCCAGCCCCGGCGGCACCGGCGCGGCCAAGTTCGGCGGCAACTATGCGGCCTCCCTGCGTGCGCAGGAGCAGGCCGCGGCCGAGGGCTGCGACCAGGTGGTCTGGCTGGACGCGATCGAGCGCAAGTACGTCGAGGAGATGGGCGGGATGAACCTGTTCTTCATCTACGGCTCCGGCGACTCGGCCGAGATCGTCACCCCCGAGCTGTCGGGCTCGCTGCTTCCCGGCGTCACCCGCGACAGCCTCCTGACCCTCGCCCGCCACCTCGGATACCCGGTCGCCGAGCGCAAGGTGTCCGTCGAGGAGTGGGAGTCCGGCGTGGCCTCCGGCGAGATCTCCGAGGTCTTCGCCTGCGGCACCGCCGCCGTGATCACACCCGTCGGATCGGTCAAGCACGCCGGTGGCGGCTACACGATCGGCGACGGCGGACCGGGGGAGATCACCATGCGTCTGCGTGAGACCCTCACCGGGATCCAGCGTGGATCCGTCGAGGACTCGTTCGGGTGGATGACGACCCTGGCCTGACGCCCGGCGCTGCACCTTGACGGCAACGGAAGTCAGTAGGTGCTGCTCCGTCAGAGCAGTAGGACGGCGGCGACGAGAGTCGCCGCCGTTCCCGTCTCTATGGACGCGCCCAGCACGTCGCCGTTGATGCCGCCGAGTCGGCGAACCACATGGCGTCCGGCGGCGGCGGTGACCAGTAGTGCCGCCACCCCGACGCCAGCGCCCACAGCCCACAGCCAGTACTGGCCGGCCCACGGGCCCGCGCCGGCGAGTCCGGCCCCCGCCGCCACGCCCAGCAAGCCGATCGCGACCACCGCCGCCCGCGACTGGGAACCGGCCACCATCGCCCCGAATCCCGTCGGGGACGCGGCCGGGACACCGCGGCGCAGCAGGATCACCGGGAGGCAGCGGGAGAGGACGAACGCGGCGATCGGCGCGAGCCACGCACCCGAGTCGACGAGTGCGCCCAGCGCGGCGACCTCCGCGATCAGTGTCAGCGCGAGCACCGCGGCGCCCATCGGCCCGATCGACCCGGACCGCATGATCTCCAGCGCCCGCTCCGGACCGGCATACGATCCGAGAGCGTCGGCGGTGTCCGCGAGCGCGTCGACGTGCATCCCGCGGGTCAGGGCGAGAACCGCCGCGATCCCGGAGATTCCGGACAGCAGAGCGCCGGCGCCCAGTGCATGTGCGCCGTGGGCGATCGCGGTGGCCACGGCCCCGCAGACCAGACCCACCACGGGCAGCGCCGTCATGGCACGCCCTGCGGCAGCGGCATCGGGCACGCCGGTCCGGCCGACGGGCAGCACCGTCATCCACGACAGCGACACCCGTACCGCGTTCAACACCGGCGCCTCAGGCGTCCGAGTCCTTGCCGCTGACCCCGGCGTCGGCGAAGGTCGCCATCTCCGCGAGGATCGCGATCGCATTGTGTACGACCGGCAGGGCGGCGACCGCGCCGCTGCCCTCACCGAGTCGCATGGAGTGCTCGAGGATCGGCTCGAGCGACAGGTAGGTCAGCGCGGCCGTATGGGCCGGTTCGGCGCTGCGATGGCCGGCGACCCACCACTGCCGTGAGCCCGGGGCGAGGGCCTCGGCCATGAGCGCGGCGGAGGTCACCACGGAACCGTCGAGGATGCACGGGGTCCGGCGGAGGGCGGCCTGCGCGAGGAAGCCCGCCATTCCGGCGATGTCGGCTCCGGCGACCTTGCGGAGCATCGCGACCGGATCCCGCAGGTCCTTGGACGCCCGGTACATGGCGTCGCGGATGGCCGAGGTCTTGCGCATCCATCCCTCGTCGTCGATCCCGGTGCCGCGGCCCACCAGCTCGACGGGCTCGCGTCCGGTGACCAGGCAGGCGAGCACGGTGGCGGGGGTGGTGTTGCCGATCCCGAGATCACCGGCGATGAGCAGGTCCGCGCCGGCGTCGATCTCCTCGTCCGCGATCCGCCGACCCGCGGCGACCGCGGCCCGCACCTCGTCCTCGCTGAGCGCGTCCTCGCGGTCGATCGCTCCGGAGGACCGGCGGATTTTGTGGTCGTCCAGCCCGCCGGGCACCTCGGCCGACATCGCCAGGTCAGCGACCCGGACCCCGGCCCCGGCCTGCCTGGCCAGGACCGACACGGCAGCGCCGCCGGTGACGATGTTGCCCGCCATCTGCAGCGTGACCGCCTGCGGATACGCGGAGACACCGTGCTCGGCGATCCCGTGATCGCCGGCGAACACCACGACCCGCACCTGCTCGAGAGGCCGGGGCGGGCACGCGTCCTGGCACGAGGAGATCCACGTCGCCAGCTCCTCGAGCCGACCCAGTGAACCGGCCGGCTTGGTGAGGGTCAGCTGCCGGGCCCGGGCCTCGTCGGCCACGGTGTGCGACGGCGGATGGACGGGTGGGAAGGAGACCGGGTCCTCGTAGTGCTCGACGTCGCGCAGCCCGGCGAAGGCGGGAGCCGGGCCGGGGTCGGATGCGTCCGGATCGGCGGCCGGTGTGCCGGTGTTGTCGTCGTCCCCGGGGTTTTCTCCGCCGGCTCCGACGTCGTCCCCGGCACCTTCGGCGCCACCTGCGGCGGCCGGGCTCGGGGCCGCGACCACGGGATCGGGCGAGGTCGTCGCGGCGGCGGGGCGCGTGGATTCGGGCGCCGCCACACCCTCGATGAGGGGCAGGGCCCGACCGGCGACCACGAGGACCGCCGAGTCACACACCTCGGCCACCCGACGGTTGATGGACCCGATCATGTCGGCGAACAGTCGCCCGGCCGAGGTTTCCGCCACCACCCCCAACCCGACCTCGGGCGAGACCACGACCAGTGGACCGGTGCGCCGCGCGATCGCGTCGATGAGCTCATCCACCTCGGTGGCCACGACGGCACCACCGTCGGCCCAGCCCAGGGTCGCGTCCATCCGGCGGGTCAGCCACCCGCCGAGGTCATCCACCAGCACGGTCGCCTCGGGGTGCTCCCGCAGGACCCGGGCGAGCTCGTCGGTCTCCTCGATCGTCCACTGCGACGGTCGCCGATCCCGGTGCACGGCGATCCGGTCCGACATCTCTCGGTCGTCGGGATCAAGACTCGCGGTGGCGACATAGACCACGTCGCTACCGGTGGAGGCGGCGATAGACTCGGCATGGACCGATTTACCCGAGCGGGTGCCGCCGAGGACGAGCTGGCGCATGGGGACTGCCCTTCCGGAGGAGGATGTGGGGTCAGGTCGTCAAGGAATCAGATGGCGTCGCCGGGGCGGACCCGGGGGCGCGGAGTCCGGAGCATACGCGGCTGCGTGGCACGCATGACCGCGTACCAACCGAGGCCGAAACCGGTGTCCTCCGTGTCCGGGAACCGGTCCCGGACCACGCTGTTGACCTTCCGGCCCAGCAGGATGCCGTCGATGATGACGACGGCGATGAGCACCAGGAACAGGGTCTGGCTGTACATCATCAGCGTGGGGTTCGGGATGAGCTGGAAGATGATGACGAACAGCGCCAGCGGCATGAACCAGTTGATGAGGCGGCGGTGGGTGTCGA
Source organism: Dietzia aerolata (assembly GCF_014144865.1). GTDB lineage: Bacteria > Actinomycetota > Actinomycetes > Mycobacteriales > Mycobacteriaceae > Dietzia > Dietzia aerolata. Next base: position 5,695 of record NZ_JAALDM010000196.1, read on the forward strand.
TGTAGTCGCGGACGAAACGGCGCACGTCGCCGCGGTCGCGGGAGAGCACGTAGCGGTCGTCGCCGTCCATCATGAGCTGGCGGCGCTCCTCGCGGGCCGCGCGCTCGGCGGCCTTGGCCTCCTTGCGCTCCTCCTTGGTCATGGTGGCCTCGGCGGCCTTGCGACGCTCCTTGGCCTCCTTGCGGGTCAGCGGCGCCGTGACCGGGCCCTGACGCATGCCGCGGGCGCGCTCCTGGTCGCGACGCTTGGGGGTCGGCTTGCCCTTGCCCGCGGGCTTCTTGGGGTCGACCTTCTGACCGGCGTCCCCGCCGCTGCCATCGCCGGAACCGGCGTCCGGCTCGGGCCGGGCCTCAGGGGCGGGCGAGCCCTTGCCGTTCTGGTCGTCTCTGGAGCCGAATGCGCGCAACTTCACATCACCAGGCTAGGCGATCCCGTATAGGGCCGGACATTCACCCGTTCGCGGTGGCAGGCGTATCGTATGGAGGGGGACCACTGTTGGGGAATAGAGGGTGCCCCACCGGGCGTTGACACACACGAGACGTCCCGAAGCCCTCGCTCGATCGCAAGGAGAACCGACATGACCACTGCGGAGAACACCGCCACCGGCGTTCTGCTCACTGACGCCGCCGCTTCCAAGGCCAAGGCACTGCTCGAGCAGGAGGGCCGCGATGACCTGTCGCTGCGCATCGCCGTCCAGCCCGGTGGCTGCGCCGGCCTGCGCTACCAGCTCTTCTTCGACGATCGTTCGCTGGACGGTGACGTGACCGACGACTTCGGTGGCGTCAAGCTCGCCGTTGACCGCATGAGCGTTCCGTACCTCTCGGGCGCCTCGATCGACTTCGTCGACACCATCGAGAAGCAGGGCTTCACGATCGACAACCCCCAGGCGACCGGATCCTGCGCCTGCGGCGACTCGTTCAACTGATCCTGCGGGTGCGCACCCGCAGGATCAGTTGACCCCGGGCTCGCAGCTCCTGCAGGAGCGCAGCGGCGACCCGGCGGGTCCACTGACGACCCGGGCCGATAGTTCATCGGCCCGGGTCGTCTACTGTCTGGAGCATGTCCGTCGTCATAACCGGTTCCATCGCCACAGACCATCTCATGACCTTCTCGGGTCGCTTCTCCGAGCAGCTCCTGCCCGACCAGCTCGCGCACGTGTCGCTGAGCTTCCTGGTCGACTCGCTCCAGATCCGCCGGGGAGGCGTGGGCGGGAACATCGCGTTCGCGCTCGGCGTGCTCGGGCGCGAGCCGCACCTCGTGGGTGCTGCCGGTGAGGACTTCGCCGAATACCGCGAATGGCTCGAGCGTCACGGCGTCGACTGCTCGGCGGTCCACATCAGCACCGCACTGCACACCGCACGTTTCGTGTGCACCACCGACTCGGACATGGCGCAGCTCGCGTCGTTCTACCCCGGCGCGATGGGGGAGGCCTCCACGATCTCGCTGGCCAAGCTCGTCGACCGGATCGGTAAGCCCGAGGTGGTGCTCATCGGCGCCAACGACCCGACCGCGATGAACTCCCACACCGCCGAGTGCCGAGAGCTCGGCCTCGATTTTGCCGCTGACCCCTCGCAGCAGCTGGCCTTCCTCGACGGCGAGGCCGCCGCCGCCCTGGTGGACGGTGCCCGCTACCTGTTCACCAACGAGTACGAGTACGAACTCCTGCTCAGCAAGACCGGCTGGACCGCCGAGGAACTGGACGCGAAGGTCGGCACCCGCATCACCACGCGTGGCGGCAAGGGCGTCGTGATCGTCGACAAGGGCGCGGAGCCGATCGAGGTCGGGATCGTCCCGTCGGACAACCTGCTCGACCCGACGGGTGTCGGCGACGCCTTCCGCGCCGGATTCCTCAGCGGCGTGCTCGACGGGCTCTCACTCGAGCGGTCCGCACAGTTCGGCGCACTCATCGCCACCCACGTCCTGGAGACGACCGGAACCCAGGAGTGGACGATCGATCCCGCCGCCGCGCGTCGCCGGCTGGCCGAGACGTACGGCGACGAGGCAGCCGAGGAGCTGGCGGCGCTGCTGCCGGGCTGATCGAGTTCGGCGCGGAGCCTCCCGGCCGGCCGGGCCGGGCCGGCCGGCCTGGTGTGGCTGAACTAGCGGTTTTGCCGGTCCGCACCAACGACAAGAGTGTTCTGCACACGCCCACTCGGGTTATGTGTGCAGAACACTCTTCGCGTTTGCGCTGATCATTCGCGTCGAGACTCATCGCGCGACGGACGCGCAGGACCGCGTGAGGTCAGAGCCTGACCGGGTAGTCGCGCTGCTCGATGTCCGGGACGATCCGGCCCTCGACGAAGATGCCGTGCCAGATCATGAAGCACAGCATGGTCCAGATCCGCCGGCTGTGGTCGGAGTCGCCGCGACGATGCTCGTCGAGCATGCGGAGGACGGCCGCCTTGTCCACGTATTCGTCGGTGCCGGAGGCCATGACGTGCTCGCGGGCCCAGTCGTGCAGCTCCGGGCCGGCCAGCCAGTGGCGGGTCGGGACGGGGAAGCCGAGCTTCTTGCGGTGCAGGACGTGCGCCGGGACGATGCGCTCGAGTGCACGCCGCAGCGCGTACTTGGTGGTCCCGTGCGAGATCTTCTCGCCGTGCGGCAGGCGGGAGGCCACCTCATAGACCTCGCGGTCGAGGAACGGCACGCGCAACTCGAGGGAGTTGGCCATGGTGACCTTGTCGGCCTTGACCAGGATGTCGCCGCGCAGCCAGGTGAACAGGTCCAGGTGCTGCATCCGGGCGACGGGATCCCAACCGCGGGAGCGCTCGTAGATCGGCGCGGTCACGTCCTGGTGTCCCCACTCGGGGCGGTACTCCCGCAGCACCGATCGGACCTGCTCCTCGGAGAACGACCTGGCATTGCCGTAGTAGCGGTCCTCGAGGCTCATAGAGCCGCGGTGCAGAAGGCTCTTGCCCCGGGTGCCCTCGGGGATCCGCTCGCTCACCCGGCCGAGTGCACGGCGCAGTCCACCGGGGACCTTCTCGAACGGTGCGAGCGACAGCGGCTCCTTATAGATGGTGTAGCCGCCGAACAACTCGTCGGCGCCCTCGCCGGACAGGACCACCTTGACGTGCTTGCGCGCCTCGCGGGCGACGAAGTACAGGGGGACCAGAGCGGGGTCGGCGACGGGCTCGTCGAGGTACCAGATGATCTCCGGGATCGCGGCTGCGAACTCCTCGGGGGAGACGACCTTGACGATGTGCTCCACACCGATCGCCGCCGCGGACTCCGCGGCGACGTCGATCTCCGAGTAGCCCTCGCGCTCGAAGCCCGTGGTGAAGGTCAGCAGGTTCTCGTTGTGCCGGCGGGCCAGAGCCGCGATGGCCGTGGAGTCGATGCCTCCAGACAGGAAGGAGCCGACGGTGACGTCGGCGCGCATGTGCTTGGCGACCGAGTCCTCCAGTGCCGCCGCGATCTCGTCGTATCGACGTTCGGCGCCGCCGTCGACGAACGGCACGACGGGGAAGGTTGGCTCGAAGTACCGCTCGATGACCGGCGCGGCGCCGGGGGTGATGGTCGCGTGGCAGCCTGACTCGAGGCGACGGACACCGCGGGTCAGTGACTCGTCCTCCGGGACGTACTGGAGGGTGACGTAGTGCTGTAGGGCGCGGGTGTCGAGAGAAGAGTCGACGACGACGAGGTCCAGTAACTCGGTGACCGACTTCTTCTCGCTCGCGAACACCGTGCCGCCGCGTCCGCTCGCGATGTAGAGGGGCTTGATGCCGAAGGGGTCGCGGGCGACGAACAGGGACCGTTCGACCGTGTCCCAGATCGCGAAGGCGAACATTCCGCGAAGCCGTCGCACCGCACTCGGGCCCCAGTGGTGGAAGGCCACGACGATCGGCTCGCCGTCACCCTCGGTCGCGAACTGGGCACCGTGCTCGTTCTGTAGCTCCTCGCGGAGTTCCAGATAGTTGTAGATCTCGCCGTTGAAGACGAGCGCGTAGCGATCGGGCTGCTCCGGCGGCCCCCAGCGCAGCGGTTGCTGCGAATGGGCGATGTCGATGATCGACAGCCGGTTGAAGCCGAAGGCCACGTCGTCGTCGACCCACGTGCCGACCTCGTCGGGACCGCGGTGTCGCTGGCATCCCATGGCTGCCAGCACGCGGCTTTCGTGGGTGCGGGCGGAGCCGTCGGGGGTGAGCAGACCAAGTAGGCCACACATGCGTCGGGTACCTCGTCGATCGGAAGTCGGTGATGATTATTCGGACCCGCTTGCGCGGGTCGCGACGGGTTCGAATACTACTGGTCTGTGGCATCCACACCGTTCCGGCAGACGGTGTGGGGGCGCATCGGGTGAATTGCCGGACCCGCGGCATCCAAACTGAGAGTCGTGGTCTACTCTTCTTAGGTGTCCCGGCTATGTGGTCGGAGCCGCTGATCAGGAAGGCGTGATGGTGGAACAGCGTGCAGGGCGTCGTCGGACGCGCAGGGCAACTCTCGCAGTGTCTTTGGTGACACTGGGCTTGCTGTTGTCCGGTTGTAGCCTCCATACCGACAACAAGTGGTGGAACCAGACGATCAACTTCGGGTTCCCCACCGGGATCACCCCGGAGGGCGTCGCGATTCGTGAGTTCTGGACGGGCACCGTCATTACCTCACTGATCGTCGGCTTCTTCGTGTGGGGCCTGATCTTCTGGTCGATGGCGTTCCATCGCAAGAAGAAGAACGACGATGGGGAGTTCCCCCGTCAGACGGCGTACAACGTGCCGCTGGAGCTGATCTACACGGCGGTGCCGTTCGTCATCATCTCCTTCCTCTTCTACTTCACCGTCATCACGCAGAACAAGGTCCTCGACCTTCGTCCTGAGGATGAGGTCGGAGTGCGGGTCGATGTGACCGCCTTCCAGTGGAACTGGAAGTTCGGCTACAACAAGGTCGAGGTCAACGACCAGATGCTCATCGCCGACGGCACCAACGAGGAGGCCACCCGCCAGGCCGAGGAGGCCGGCGTGCTCTCCGACGCGCAGCGTGAGGCCCTCGGTCACGAGGGCATGCCCGCGGCCGGTGGCCCGATCCACGGCCGTCTCGCCGAGGACAAGTCCTACCTGCACTACAACAACATCGAGACCGTCGGCACCTCTGAGGAGGTCCCGGTCCTGGTGGTTCCGACCGACACCCGCATCGAGTTCCGTCTCGCGTCCGCTGACGTGGTCCACTCGTTCTGGATCCCCGAGTTCATCTACAAGCTGGACGTCATGCCGCATCCCGGCCGCAACCAGCAGCTGAGCATGTTCCAGGTCGAGGAGATCGAGCGCGAAGGTGCCTTCGTCGGTCGATGCGCCGAGATGTGCGGCGTCTACCACGCGATGATGAACTTCGAGCTCCGCGCCGTCTCGCCGGAGGACTTCGCCCAGTACATCCAGTTCCGTCAGGACAACCCGACGGCCAGCAACGCCGAGGCGTTGGAGTCGATCGGCCAGGCGCCGCGCGCGACGTCCACGACCCCGTTCAAGACGGGCCGTAGCGATACGCGAGACCAGAACAACGTCATCGAGAACGCGTCAGGCAACTGACCGCTCTCCCGGGTATCACGCGAAGGACTCGTTAAGCGATGAACGCAACTGTAAGAATGTTCGACGGGCTGTTTATCTTCCTCGCCGTCTTGGGGATCGGGTACGCCTACCTCACCGGGACGTCGCGTACCGGTGTCGAGTGGGTGGGCACCACGGCCTTCGTGCTCTCCGCCGGGCTGTGCCTGCTCATCGGTGGATACCTGCGCTTCGTGGCCCGTCGTATCAGCACGCTGCCCGAGGATTACGAGGAGGCCGAGGTCTCCGACGGTGCCGGCGAGCTGGGCTTCTTCAGCCCGCACAGCCTGTGGCCGTTCATGATGGCCTTCTCGATCTTCATCATCGGGTACGGTGCCGCGTTCTGGAACTGGTGGGTGCTCATCGGCGGCGTCGTGGCCCTGATCATCACCGCCAGTGGCCTGGTCTTCGAGTACCACTGGGGCCGCGAGAAGCACTGACCTTTACCGGTCACGGAATTCTTTGAGGTGGGGCCCTCGTCGCGAACCGCGGCGGGGGCCCTACTGCTGTGAGCGGAGTTCTGGCCCATGAGTGTGCAGATCGGAGCTGGCCGATGCTTGATATGAACGCTGTGACCGCGGTGAGCTGGTGGGCGATCGTGCCACTGGTGATCGTGGGCTCCCTCCTGCACTTCGCGTTCGACTGGTCCGGGCAAAATCGGTTTATCGCGGTGATCAGTGCGGTCAACGAGAGCTATTGGGAGCACATCAAGATCGCTGCCTGGCCGACGATGGTGCTGTACGTGGTGCTGTTCGCCAGTGGGGGCTACGCGTTCGCCTCGTTCGTGCCGGCGGCCACCATCGCCCTGTACTCGATTCCCATCACCATGATCGGGACAGTCTGGGGGTACAAGTTGATCGCGCGGCGCAACATCCTGTGGCTCGACATTGGACTGTTCGGGCTGTCCATCGCTGTTGCGCAGGCGATCTTCGTGAGCATGTTCCGAGGCCTCGATGCCGATGTGCCCATCCAGATCATCTCGGTGGTCTACCTGCTGGGAATCGTCGGCGCCTACGCGGTGTTCACACTCCGCCCGCCGAGCGAACCCGACGTGTTCATCGATCCCATCACCAACGAATACGGTCTCGACGCGCATCCGGATCTGAACCCTCCCGAGTGACACGCGGCAAAGACAGGGGCCCCGTCCGCGGGCGAATGCGGACGGGGCCCCTGTGTCCGGCCGGTGGCCGGGGGAGCGGTTGTGCCTACAGACCCATGTCCTTGGCGATGATGGTCTTCATGACCTCGTTGGTGCCGCCGTAGATGCGGTTGACGCGGTTGTCCGAGTACAGACGTGCGATCGGGTACTCGTTGATGAAGCCGTAGCCGCCATGCAGCTGCAGACACCGGTCGATGACCTCGGCCGCGACCTCGGTGCAGAACACCTTGGCGGAGGCGGCCTCGGCCGGGGTGAGCTCACCGGCGTCGAGGGCCTCGAGGGCGCGGTCGGCGACAGCCTGCGCGGCGTCGACCTTGGCCTTGCAGGCGGCGAGCTCGAACTTGGTGTTCTGGAACGAGGCGACGGTCTTGCCGAACACCTCGCGCTGCTGGACGTAATCCTGCGCGAACCGGACCGCGGCGGCGGCCTGGCCGTAGGCGCCGTACGCGATGCCCCAGCGCTCCGACGGCAGGTTCTGGCCGAGGTAGGAGAATCCGCGGTTCTCCTCGCCCAGCAGGTCCTCGACCGGCACCTTGACGTCGACGAACGACAGTTCGGCGGTGTCCGAGGTCTTGAGGCCGACCTTGTCGAGCTTGCGGCCCACCGTGTAGCCCTCGAGGGAGGTCTCGACGGCGAGCAGGGAGATACCGAAGCGACGATCGTCCTCGCGCGGGGGCGCGGTGCGCGCACACACGATCATGCGGTCGGCGTGAACGCCGCCGGTGATGAAGGTCTTGGCACCGTTGAGGATGTAGTGGGTGCCGTCCTCGGACAGCTTGGCGGTGGTCTTCATGCCGGCCAGGTCCGAACCAGTGCCCGGCTCGGTCATGGCGATGGCCCACATCTCCTTGCCGGAGACGAAGTTCGGGAAGTAGCGCTGCTTCTGCTCATCGGTGGCGAGCATCTTGAGGTAGGGCAGGCACAGGGCCACGTGGACGTTCGAACCACCGAAGGTCACGCCCGCGCGGGTGATCTCCTCGGTCTGGATGGCCTCGAACTTGTGGGTGTCCAGGCCCGCGCCGCCGTATTCCTCGTCGACCGTGATTCCGAAGAGTCCGAGGTCGGCGAGCTTGTAGTAGAACTCGCGCGGCACGATCCCGGCCTCGTACCAGTCCTCGAAGTGGGGGGTGACCTCTGCCTCGATGAAGGAACGGAGGGTCTGGCGGAAGGCCTCGTGGTCTTCGTTGAACACAGTGCGGCGCAAAGGACTGCCTTTCGGGTGGGTGCCCTGCCACTCATCACGCTGGCGCAGGACGTCATGTGTACGTGCGTCTACCAGTCCGATCATACAAGGAGTGCAGTCCGGATTCCCGCAGACGACGGTTCGCGTCGCACCTCAAAATGTGGAACAGGTTCCACTTTTGTGGGCGGATCGATAGGCTCGAAACCGATTCGGCAACGCCCGTACCGGTGACGGCAGGCGGCCGAGCAATTCCGATAACCAGTGAGGACACGACTGTGGCGCAGGACAAGACTTTCGACGCTGAATTCGACGTAGTGGTGGTGGGTTCGGGGGTCGCGGCGATGTTCGGTGCCGCGGTCGCCGCGCATCGCGGACTGTCGACCTGCCTGGTCGAGAAGACGGACCGGTTCGGCGGAACGTCCGCGTACTCGGGCGGTGCCGTGTGGCTTCCCGGCAACTCCGTCCTTGCCGACGGCGGGCTCGAGGACTCCGTGGACAGGGGCCGTGAGTATTTCCGGTCCGTGGTGGGGGACCGCACCGACCTCCAGGTCCAGGACGCGTTCCTCAACACCGGGCCCAGCGTCGTCGACTTCCTCAAGGACGAGCTCGGGATCCCGATGCGGTTCCAGGCGTTCCCCGACTACTTTGACGCCCCCGGACGGCAGGACGTCGGCCGCAGCATCTACCCCAAGCCGGTCAAGGGCGAGGAGATCGGTGATCGCGCCGGCGACATTCGCCCGCCGGTCCCGGTCGACCAGTTCGGCGCCCCGCAGGACGATTCCCGCCTCGAGGGTGGCCGTGCCTGGATCGCCCGGCTGGTGCTGGCCCTGGATGCCATGGACAACGCCGAACTCCGACACGGCAGCGGCGCGAGTGACCTGGTCACCGATGACGATGGGCGCGTCGTCGGCGTCGTCGTCGACGAGGGTGGCGAGCGCCGGGTCCTCGGGGCCCGGCGCGGGGTTCTCGTCGCGGCGGGCGGGTTCGAGCGGTCCGCCGAACTGCGCGAGAAGTTGCAGCAGATGCCCACCGCGGACTGGTCGTCGTCGCATCCCGACACCGGATCGGGCGACGTGGTCCGCATGTTCGAGGCCGTGGGGGCCAAGCTCGATCTCCTCGACCAGTCGTGGTGGTGCCCGGCCACCCTGTTCCCCAACGGGCACGCGGCGTTCACGCTGGGCTTCCGCTCCGGGATCATCGTCGACGGCGGGGGAGAGCGCTTCGCCAACGAACTGCTGCCCTACGACCAGATGGGGCGCCAGATGCGTGCGCGCATGCAGGCCGGTGCCGGTGACGAGTTCTGGTTCGTGTTCGATGACGCCGAGGGCGGCGGCTTCCCCGCGATCTGCATTCCGGCCCCGGACGCCGACGAGCTCCGCGCGGCAGGGCTCTGGCACACGGCCGGGAGCATCGAGGAGCTGGCTCAGACCATCGGCGTCGACCCGGCCACCCTGCGCGGCAGCGTGGACCGGTTCAACGGCTTCGCCGACGCCGGCGAGGACACGGACTTCCACCGCGGTGAGGACCCGTACGGCCGCTTCTTCCTCGGGGCGACCACCCCGCAGCAGTGCCTGCGACCGATCGGCGGCGACCGTGTCCACGCGGTACGTCTGGTGCTCGGCGATCTGGGCACCAAGGGCGGAGCGGTGATCGGCATCAACGGCGGCGTCGTGAACGCGGACGGCCACCCGATCCCGGGACTGTACGCGGCCGGCAACTCGTCGGCCTCGGTCTCCGGCGAGGTCTACCCGGGCCCCGGCACCCCGCTGGGCTCCGGCATGTCGATGGCCTTCCGCGCCGTCGCCGAGATGGCCGGCGAGCCACTACCCGTCACCCTCTAGCCGTACTGACCACGGACCTTGGGGCGTCGGGCGTCTGGCGTCGGGCGTCTGGCGCCTGGGCGTCTAGTCGCCGGTCCCGTTCCGGCCCCGGCCCCGGGCCCAGTCGAGGAAGTCGGCCACCGACAGGATCGGCTTCTCCCACTTCGCGGCGCTGCGCGCCTTGGTGGACTGGGTCCCGGGCTCGGCCACGATCAGCACGTCGCACCTGGTCTTGGTGACGGTGGCGACGGTCTCGAGCCCCAGCCGCCTCGCGAGCGACTCCATCTGCTCCCGCGAGAGCAGCACGCCGTCGTCGTCGAGGGCACTGCCGGTGAAACAGACCCGAGCTCCGGGCACGAGCACGGCCGTGGGCTCCGCCTCGGACGCGGCCTCGAGCCCACGCGTGAGGTCCACACCCAAAACGCGTCCGACGTTGCCGAGACGGGTCAACAGTTCGGTGGTGAGACCGACCCTACCCGCGGCGACGCGAAGCTGCTCGGCGACGAGAGTCCTGGCGCCGACCCAGAGTTCGCGGTCGCCGGCGGTGAGGGCTGACGCGGTGTCGTCGTCGTCCCCCACAACACCGGTTCCCCCCACGACGCCGAGGCCACCGCCCCCGCCGACCCGGCGCGGCGGTGGACCCACGAGCTCGGCACCCACGTCCGCACTGACCGCCAACACCGCCGACAGCTGGGGCAGGACCTCCGAGCGCGGCGGCCGCGCATCGGGGTCGCGGCTGAGCAGGTACCCGATCCGGGCCTCGTCCACCTGATCGGCGTCACACACGCCGGCGGCACCGTCCCCGGGATCGATCCGCGCGTGCGCCTCG
>NZ_JAALDM010000197.1 GCF_014144865.1 Dietzia aerolata
GACCACGGCGGTGGTCGTCGCCGTCAACGACGTCGTCGTGGATGAGAAATGCCTCGTGGAGCAGTTCGAGCGCCTCGCCCACCGCGATCCGCACTGCGGGGTCATCGCCCCCGGCGGCGACGTACACGGCCTCGAGCAAAGCGGACCGTATCCCCTTACCGGTGCGCGTCGTGGCGTCGATATCCGCAACCCAGTCGTCGACGGCGGAGCCGAGCCCCGCGGGCACGTCACGCACGGCCATCCGAGGGACTGCGGTCACAGAACACAGGGTCATGCCCAGTTATTCGGAGCGGAGGCGAACGCGGATGGGTCCTGACCGCGGCCAGTCGAGTCCGAGCCTGTCGTCGCCACCCACGTATGCACGCCGCCAGCCTATCGCGGCGCGCTGCGGCGACCGCCAGCACTGAGGGGCTGCCCCTGAAATGCACGAAGACCCCCGCTTGTGGCAGGGGTCTCCGAGTGCCAGATGATGGATTCGAACCAACGAAGGCTAAGCCGACGGATTTACAATCCGCTCCCTTTGGCCGCTCGGGCAATCTGGCGTGCACCCCGCAGGGCGCAGAGCCACATTACAACGCCCCTCCCCCCGGGTGCCAAATCGGGGGTCTCCGGAGGCGGGTAGCCTGGCCTGGATCAACCTCAGCAAGCCCCGCCACCAGTGAAGGAGAGCGCGTTCATGGCCTCGGAGTCCTCGTTCGACATCGTCTCGGAGTTCGACCGCCAGGAGGTGGACAACGCCCTCAACCAGGCGGCCAAGGAGCTGGGCACCCGCTACGACTTCCGCGGCACCGACGCCGGCATCGAGTGGAAGGGCGAGGACGCGGTGGAGATCACGGCCAACTCCGAGGACCGCGTCCTGGCGGCCAAGGACGTGTTCATCGAGAAGCTCGTCCGCCGTGGCCTGAGCATGAAGGCGCTCGAGGTGGGCGACCCCATGCCGTCGGGCAAGGGCTTCCGCCTGGTCGGCTCGCTCAAGCAGGGGATCGACAAGGAGAACGCCAAGAAGATCACCAAGCTCCTGCGCGACGAGGGCCCCAAGGGCGTCAAGGCGCAGATCCAGGGCGAGGAGATCCGCGTGTCGTCCAAGAAGCGCGACGACCTGCAGGAGTGCATCGCGCTTCTCAAGGGCGCCGACTTCGAAGTGGCGCTGCAGTTCACCAACTACCGCTGACCTTTCGGCATCGGGTGCGCACCCCCGCATTTGCGGATCGAATACGGCTACTGGAACCGCACATGCGTGTTTAAGCTTCCACTCATGACGCACATTCGGATCACTGATGCCGCAGTTCTCATGGGGGTCAGCGACGACACCGTTCGTCGCTGGATCGACAAGGGGGACCTCTCCGCGCACGCCGATGACTCCGGCCGCAAGACCGTAGACGGCGCTGAGCTCGCCCGACTGGCCCAGGAGCGGGCGGCGGGCCGGGGCGCCGCCCACTCCGACGGGACGGACGGACCCGACTCCGCGGGGGTCAGCGCGCGCAACAGCTTCCGCGGCCTGGTCACGGCTGTGAAATCGGACGAGGTCATGTCCCAGGTCGACATCCAGTGCGGCCCGTACCGCGTCGTGTCGCTCATCTCCACGGAGGCGGCCCGCGAGCTCGGCCTGGAACCGGGGTCGCTGGCCACCGCGCGGGTCAAGGCCACCAGCGTCGTGGTCGAGGGGGTGTCGCTGTGATGCGACGGGCCGCCACCGCCGCGCTGGGCGCCGCCGTGGGGCTGTCTGTGTTGGTGGGATGTTCGTCCGGGGGCGACGACGACAACGCCGCCGACACCCGGACCCTGACCGTCTTCGCCGCGGCTTCGCTCACGGACCCCTTCACCGAGTTGGCCGAGGACTTCGAGGAGGCGAACCCGGGCGTCGAGGTCCGGCTATCCTTCGACGGCTCCTCGGGTCTCGTCGACCAGATCGCGGGCGGCGCCCCGGCAGACGTCTTCGCCTCGGCGGACGAGAAGAACATGGACCGGGCCGTGGACGAGGGGCTGGTGGCCGGCGAGCCGGTGCTGTTCGCGACCAACGTGCTCACGCTCATCACACCTCCCGGCAATCCTGCGGGCATCACCGGATTCGACGAGTCGCTGGATGGGACCCGGCTCGTCATCTGCGCTGAGGGCGTCCCGTGCGGCAACGCCACGCGAGCCCTCGCCGAGTCGGCCGGCCTCGAACTACAGCCGGTGAGCGAGGAGTCCAAGGTCACCGACGTACGCGGCAAGGTGACCTCCGGCGAGGCCGACGCAGGCATCGTCTACACCACCGACGCCACCGCTGCGGGCGACGCGGTCGAGGCCATCCCGATCGCGGGCGCCGAGGACTCGCCCAACCGCTATCCGATCGCTGTGCTCTCCCGCTCCGAGCAGCCCGACCTCGCGCAGCAGTTCCTCGACTCCGTGACCGGCCCTGACGGGCGGGCGGTGCTCGCCGGCTACGGCTTCGGAGGCGCATGATCACCACACCACCCGGGGACTCGGCCAACCCACACAGAGCCCCGGCATGCTGAGGACCCCGCTCCCCCGCTGGCTGCTGGCCACGGCCACCGTGGCCGTGCTGTTGATGGCCCTGCCGCTGGTCGGTCTGGCGGTGCGCATCCCCTGGGCCGACGTGCCCACGCTGCTCAGTTCGGAAGCCGCGCGGGACGCGATGGCGCTCAGCCTGCGCACCTGCGCCATCTCGACCGTGCTGTGCATCCTGCTCGGCACCCCGGTGGCGGTCCTGCTGGCGCGCAGCAACGGCCCGCTCGCCGCGCTCGCCCGCACGGTGACCGCCCTGCCGATGGTGCTGCCGCCGGTGGTGGCCGGCCTGGCGTTGCTCATCACCTTCGGTCGCGTCGGCGTGGTGGGCGAGCACCTGTCGGTGCTGGGCATCGAGATCGGCTTCACCACTACAGCCGTAGTGATCGCGCAGACGTTCGTGGCGATGCCGTTCCTCGTCGTCGCTCTCGAAGGCGCCCTCCGCTCCGTCGACTCTCGCCTCGAGCAGACGGCCGCGTCCCTCGGCGCCTCCCCGTCCCGCGTTCTCGGCACGGTGACGCTGCCGCTGGTCCTGCCGGCGTTGCTCTCCGGCGCGAGCATGTCCTTCGCCCGCGCCCTCGGTGAGTTCGGCGCGACCCTCACCTTCGCCGGCTCGCTGCAGGGCACCACGCGCACGCTTCCGCTGGAGATCTACCTCAGCCGCGAGTCCGACACCGAGACCGCACTCGCCCTGGCACTTCTGCTGATCCTCGTCGCCGCCCTACTCATGGCCGCCTCCGCGTGGGTCGCCCGGAGGACGGTGGTGCGCCATGCCTGAACAGCCCACCCCGGACGGCACCACTCCCGCCTCGCGCGGCACCCCGCCCGCCGCCGCCCTCGACTGCCGGATCGACGCCCGCGACGTCGACCTCGCCCTCACCATCCCCGCCGGCCGCC
>NZ_JAALDM010000198.1 GCF_014144865.1 Dietzia aerolata
ACCGCCGAGTACACGCTGAACACCGCGGTCGAGTACGCCAAGATCCGCGAGCAGTTCGGCCGCACCATCGGCTCGTTCCAGTCCATCAAGCACCTGGCCGCCGACATGCTCTGCCGCACCGAGCAGGTCCGCGCCCTGGCCTGGGACGCCGCCGTGGCCGCCGAGGACCTCATGGTCGCCGACTCCGAACTGCCCGTGGCCGCCGCCGTGGCCGGTGCGCTCGCCTTCGACAACGCCGTCACCAACTCGCAGGACTGCATCCAGATCCTCGGCGGCATCGGCTTCACCTTCGAGCACGACGCCCACTTCTACATGCGTCGAGCCAGTGCCCTGCGTCAGGCGATCGGCGGGGCCGCCCGCTGGCGCCGCGCACTGGCCGACCTCACCCTGGCCGGCAAGCGCCGCCACCTGGACATCGACCTCTCCGAGATCGCCGGGATCGACGCGAAGCGCGAGGAGATCAAGTCCCTCGTCGCGAAGGTCGCCGCCGTCGACGGCGACGAGCGCAAGCAGGCACTGGCCGACACCGGCCTGTTCATGCCGCACCTGCCCGAGCCGTGGGGCCTGGGCGCCACCCCGGCCGAGCAGCTCATGATCGACGAGGAGCTCGAGGCCGCGGGCGTCGCACGCCACGACATCACCATCGGCGGCTGGGCCGTGCCGACCGTCCTGCAGGCCGCACCCGAGCACGCCGAGCTCCTGGTCCGCGACACGATGGCCGGCAAGATCAAGTGGTGCCAGTTGTTCTCCGAGCCCGGCGCCGGCTCCGACCTGGCCGCCCTGCGCGCCACCGCCGAGAAGGTCGACGGCGGCTGGAAGCTCAACGGCCAGAAGGTCTGGACGTCGCTGGCCCGCGAGGCCGACTGGGCCATGTGCCTGGCCCGCACCGACAAAGACGCCCCCAAGCACAAGGGCATCACCTACTTCCTCGTCGACATGCGCTCCGAGGGCATCCGCACCTCGCCGCTGCGCGAGATCACCGGCGAGGCCCTGTTCAACGAGGTCTACCTAGAGGACCTGTTCGTCCCCGACGAGTTCCAGGTCGGCACGGTCAACGAGGGCTGGAAGATCGCCCGCACCACGCTCGCCAACGAGCGCGTGGCCATGGGCGGCGGCTCCTCGCTCGGCGACGCTGCCGAGGAGATCATCGGCCTGATCAACGAGGCCGGCGTCTCTGACGACTCCCTGGTCCTGGACGAGCTCGGCAAGCACATCGCGGACGGCGTAGTGGGAAGCCTGCTCGACCTGCGCACCGCCCTGCGCAGCCTCTCCGGCTCCGGCCCGGGCGCCGAGTCAAGCGTCCGCAAGATCGTCGGCGTCCGCCACCGCCAGGACATCGCCGAGTTCGGCCTCGAGCTCACCGGTACCGGCGGCGTCGAGTTCACCGAACAGGGCCGCAAGTTCCTCATGGTCCGCTGCCTGTCGATCGCCGGCGGGACCGAGCAGGTCCTGCTCAACGTGGTGGGCGAGCGCATCCTCGGCCTGCCGCGCGACTGAGCCAACCCGCCACTGAGCCGCGACCGACTGGCCCGGACCCGAACCAGACCCGCGACCGACCCCTCAACATTGAAGGACTGATCCCGAAGTGGACTTCACCCGTACCGAGACCCAGGCCGCCGTCGCGGAGGCGGTGGCCGGCGCCCTGACCACCGCGGCGCCCGCCGAGGAACTGCTCACCGCCCTGCCCAGCCGCGACGTGGAGGAGGCGGGCTACGACGAGCGCCTGTGGTCCTCCTTCGCCTCGTCGGGGCTGCTGTCCCTGGGCCTGCCCGAGGAGCTGGGCGGCGACGGCCTCACCGTCGCCGACGTCGCCGTGGTCCTCGAGGAGGTCGGCCGCGCGGGCGTGGTGATCCCCGCGCTGGAGACCCTCGGGTTCGGCGTGGTGCCGATCGTCGCGCTCGGCACGCCCGAGCAGCAGAAGAAGCTGCTGTCCGGGATCGAGGACGGCCGGATCCTCACCGCCGCCGTGGCGGAGCCCGGCCACCCGCTCCCGTCGGTGCCCACCGTGCGCCTGAATGGCGGAGCGATTAACGGAACCGCCACGTCGGTGCGTTACGCGTCCCGGGCGAAGTACGTCCTGGTGCCGGTGTCCACGCCGGAGGGTGCCGCCGTCGTCGTCGTCGCCCCCGACTCCCCGGGGGTCACCCTGACCCCCACCCTCGGGTCACTGGGGGTGCCCGAGTACGCGATGCGGTTCGACTCAACCCCGGTCGACGACGAGGACGTCCTGCGCGGCAACACCGGCGACGAACCCCTCCTCGAGGTGTTCCGCCGTCTCCTCCTCACCGCGTGCGTGGCCCACGGCGACGGCCTGATCTCGGGTTCGCTGGACATGACCGCGGAATATCTGAAGGAGCGGCACCAGTTCGGTAAGCCGCTCGGCTCGTTCCAGGCGGTGCAGCAGGAGCTGGCGGACGTGTACATCGTGTCGCGGACGCTGCACGTGATCGCGCAGTCCATGGCGTGGCGGGCCTCGGAGGGGCTGACCGGGCCGTCGGATCGGTACGAGACCGACCCCGTGATCGGCGCCTACTGGCTGGCGTCCGAGGGGCCGCGCGCGGTGCAGGTGCTGCACCACCTGCACGGTGGCGTGGGCGTGGACATCACCTACCCCATGTTCCGGTACTCCTCGGCGGTCAAGGACCTGGCCCGCTTCGTCGGCGGCTCGCGCCTGCAGTTGACCCAGCTCGGCGAGGCCGTGGCGGCCGACCCGGTCGACGCGGTGGCCGCCGGTTCGGGGCTGGCTCCCGGCGCGGCGGAC
>NZ_JAALDM010000199.1 GCF_014144865.1 Dietzia aerolata
GTGAACCAGTGCTACGAGAAGGCAAGCAACTGGTCGACCGAGCTCGTTGCCTGGGTTGCTTGGCTGCCGGCATCCGCCAGCCAAGTCAGTTTCACCGAGGTCGCTCACCGTCCGCAGCCAACTCGGCCGCGCCGCCGCCCTCCTCACGGTGATCAGCTACAACAACCTCTTCGTCGGCACCGTGGTCGGCTTCGTCGTCTCCGCCATCCTGGTGACCGCCGCCCGGTTCCCCGTCATCGCCACCCCCTCCGAGGCGCCGTTCCTCGACCGACTCACCGGCGGCACCCGGCTCTTCTGGCGGGAGCGCGAACTGCGGGGCCTGATGGGGCTCAACCTCGTCGTGGCCACCACCACCGCGATGGTCGTCGTCAACACGGTCGTCCTCGTACAGGGCCTGCTCGGTCGCTCGCAGACCGACGTCGCCCTGATGCTCGCCGTGTACGGCGCCGGGTCGATGGTCGTCGCCATCGCCGTACCGAACCTCCTGGACCGGACCTCGGACCATCGCGTGATGCTCACCGGCGGCATGGCACTGCCCGTCCTCCTGGCCAGCGCGGCTGGCGTGATCGCATGGACGGACGGCACCGGCAGGTGGGCCGGCCTGCTGATCCTCTGGTTCCTCATCGGGTCCGCGACGTCGGCAGTGCTCACGCCGTCGGCCAGGCTCCTGCGCAGGAACAGCACGGAGGCCACGCGGCCGGCCGTATTCGCCTCGCAGTTCTCCCTCTCGCACCTGTGTTTCCTCGTGACCTACCCGGTCGCGGGCACGCTCGGCGCGGCGCTCGGCCTCAGCGCTGTCGCGCTGGTGCTCACCGTCCTCGGCGCGGTCGGCGCCGTGGTCGCCGCGGCGACCTGGCTACGAGGAGAAAAACCCGGGGTCGACGACGACGACACCGTCGCCCCGGCCACGCTGGTCGGCTGACGCCGTCGGCCCGACACGGGCGTCAGGCCAGGCGCAGCGACGTCAGGCAGGTGAGGTCGTCCGGGTTCGACGTCGAGATGGGGGCCGTAGCCCGGCGCCCGTCGTGCTCGACGGTGATCTCGCCGTCCAGTCCGCGTGGGAGCCAGATCCCGACGAAGCCGTTGTCGAACGTGGTCACGTCGTCGTCGACGACCGTCGCTCCCGTCGCCCAGTCGGTGACGGTGACCTGCACCTGTTCGTTCCGCAGTTCGCCGAGGCATGTGGTGAGGCTGTGGAAGTAGCACTCGTGGGTCCGGCTGTCGTACGGCGCCACCGCGAGGTAGAACTCCTCGTTTGGCATCGGCACCGACTGTGTGCGGTCCCCGCTGGTCAGGACCAGCTCGTCGGGTTGAACGGAGGCGATGAGGTCGGTCGACCGCTGCGCGACGGGCGTCGCGTCGAGGCGCTCGATCATCTGCCGCGCATCGAGCCCGGCGAGGCCGTGCTCGTCGGCGATCGTGGACCCCGCCGCGTCCGCCGATCGCGCGGACCCCGCCGACCCCGCCGACCCCGCCGACCCCGCCGACTGGTCAGCCTGCGGCGCCTGGGCCGTGCACCCGGCGGCTGCGACTGCTACAGCAGCCAGCGCCGCGACCGTCATCCGGATCGTGCTCATGCGTGAACTCCTGTCTCGTTGCGGCTCGTTACGCTCGCCTCCGGGCCGGACGCGGTGACCGCCTCCGGCCGCAGGTCCAGGCGGCGCAGCAACTGGGCGTTGGCCGCCACGACCACCGTGGACAGTGACATGAGGATCGCGCCGACGGACATCGGCATCACGAAGCCGATCGGTGCCAGCACGCCCGCGGCCAGCGGCACGGAGACGAGGTTGTACCCGCCGGCCCACCACAGGTTCTGGACCATCTTCCGGTAGGTCGCCGACGACAATTCGCGGACGCTGACCACCGCGCGCGGATCGTCGGAGGCCAACACCACGCCCGCCGACGCGATCGCCACGTCGGTGCCGGCGCCGATCGCGATGCCGACATCGGCCTGAGCCAGCGCGGGGGCGTCGTTGACGCCGTCGCCGACCATCGCGACCGAACGCCCCTCCGCCTGGAGTTCGCTGACCTTCGCGGCCTTGTCCTCGGGCCGGACGCCCGCGAAGTATCGGTCGATGCCCAACTCGTCCGAGACGGAGGCGGCCACCGCCTCGGCGTCGCCGGTGATCATCACGACCTCCACGCCACGCTCGTGC
>NZ_JAALDM010000200.1 GCF_014144865.1 Dietzia aerolata
TGCCGCAGCCGGCGCTGCTGCCGCGGCGGCCGGGGCGGCTGCCTGCGGGGCGCTGGGGGCGGACTCGCTGCTGCCCTTGTCGCTCTTGTCGGCCTTGTCGCCGGACTTGCGCGCCTTCTCGAGGTCCTTGCTCAGCTCGTCGACCCGATGACGGAGGTCCTCATTGTCCGCCACAAGCTCCGCGAGCTCCTTCTCGACCAGGTCGAGGAACTGGTCGACCTCGTCCTCGTTGTAGCCGCGCTTACCTATCGGCGGCTTGGAGAACGCGACGTTGTGCACATCGGCTGGAGTCAACGGCATGGGATACCCCTCGTGGTCGTCTCGGGTGCCGGCCCGGTGTTCTCGCACCGGACCCACGACATCATTACTACCTTAACGCGTGCCAATCTAGTCACATTCGGCCCGCGCGTCACCATGAGTCCACATAGTCTCACGCGCCGCCGATGGGAATCGACACCAGGATCCCCTGCAACACCATGAGGATCACGAACAGCACCAGAACCGATAGGTCCAGTGAGATCTGGCCGAGCCGGACCGGCTTGATGACCTTGCGCAGGGCCTTGACCGGCGGATCGGTGATGGTGAACACCCATTCCAGCACCACGGCCACGAAGCCCGTGGGGCTCCAGCCGCGGGAGAACGAGGCGATCATCTCGACGACGATCCGGGCGATCAATAAAAACCAGAAAACTTGGATCGCGATGAGCAGGATCGACACAAATGCAGCCACGCGTCAAGCCTACTTGCAGACGGTCGGCGTGCGCGGAGCGGCGTCGGTCACCGACGGAACGCCCCGTTGACGGCGTCGCGAACCTCGGCCTCGGTGAGGTCCATACCGGCCGGCTGCAGCAGGAAGGTGCGCTCGCGGTCGGCGACCTTTTCCATGCGGCCGTCGAGGCCGAAGACCAGCCCGGCGGCGAAGTCGACCATCCGGCGGGCGTCGCCGGAGGCCATGGTGGACAGGTCCAGGACCACGGCGCGGCCGGCGCGGAAGTGCTCGCCGAGACTCTTGCCGTCGCCGAATCCGCGGGGCCGCTCGACGACGGTCTCCGGGACGGTGACCAGTCCGTCCTCGACGAAGTCCTCTTCGGGCGCGAGCGCGACGGCGCCGCGGGTGGCGGGCACACCACGCAGCGAGGCACGGGCTCCGGCCTCGGCGGCGTGGTAGCGACGGGGGC
>NZ_JAALDM010000201.1 GCF_014144865.1 Dietzia aerolata
CAGCGGCGGCGCCACCCTGGCCGACTGGCTCGAGGGGGCCCGCCCACGGACCTGGCCCAACGCGTTCGCCCCGGTCCTCGTCGGCTCGGCGGCGGCCGGTCTCGCGGGCGGGTTCGTGTGGTGGATGGGGCTGCTGGCGCTGGTCGTGTCGTGGTCGTTCATCATCGGCGTCAACTACGCCAACGACTACTCGGACGGGATCCGCGGCACCGACGACGACCGCGTGGGCCCGCTGCGCCTCGTCGGGTCCGGACTGGCCGCGCCCGCCACCGTCAAGCGGGTCGCGTTCTTCTTCCTCGGACTCGGCGGCGCGGCCGGCCTGGTGCTCAGCGCCCTGTCCGCGCCGTGGCTGATCCTCGTGGGGATGGTGTGCATCCTCGCGGCCTGGTTCTACACCGGCGGCAAGACACCGTACGGCTACCGCGGGCTGGGTGAGGTCGCGGTGTTCGTGTTCTTCGGTCTCGTCGCCGTGCTCGGTACCCAGTTCACGCAGCTGCAGTCCTCGGGGGTCGGCACGATCACCTGGTACGGCGTCGTTGCGGCGATCGCGGTGGGCAGTTTCTCGTGCGCGGTCAATCTCACCAACAACCTGCGTGACATCCCCTCCGACACCGAGGCCGGCAAGATCACGCTCGCCGTGCGGCTGGGCGACTCCAACACCCGCGGACTGCACGCGGTGCTCGAACTGCTCGTGCCGCTGGTGGCGACGCTGGCACTGATCCCCGCGACCCCCTTGGCGCTGCTGGGACTGCTCGCGATGCCGGTCGCGTGGAAGGCCAACGGACCCGTGCGGGCCCGGGCCACCGGCGCCGACCTGATCCCCGCGCTCGGGAAGGCCGGGATGGCGATGCTCGCGTGGAGCGTGCTCGTGAGCTGCGGGTTCTTCATCGCCGCGCTGTAGGCGGCGGGGCTGGCGGGCGCGGGGAGTTGGCCAGCTGGACGGTGGGTTGGCTCCAACGAGGGCGACAGGCTGGCGGGCCGGGACTTGTGCGCCCGGAATGGACCAATCCCCACGCGCACCCCAGCCGCTTTCGTGCAAACACAACGCGCAAGTACGACGCTCAGCTGTAACACGCAGCTGGAACGGTGAAGGCCGTGCGCAAATCAGTGCGGTGTCAGGACTGATCGGGTCCCGCGGATGGGGCCGGAAGGTCGGCGGTCTCCACCACTACGGGCGGCTCGCTCTCGGGCGCCTCGGTCCGCCCCGCGACGATCCCTGCCATGGACATGGCGCCCAGAACTACGGCGGAGATGATGACGGGGCGGGAGAGTCGCACGGGGGCCTTTCGCAGAGCAATGCCGCGATACAGCGACCTTCCCACCGTAGCCCCAAATGCACGACACCCCGGTAGACATCTCAGTGGATGAGATGCCTACCGGGGTCGACGTGGTCACCGACGGCCTGCCCGGCCGCCGGGAGTCTTCACATGATCAGCCGCGTCCGTTGGCGACTGTCGGGCCGGGGGCCTGCGCCCGCTCCGGGGAACCGGCGGCGACGGTCGGGGCCACCGAGCCGGACGAGCCGCCCGGACGGTTGCCCGACGAGCCGTTCGAACCGCTCGATCCGCCCTCGGTCGTGGTGCTCGAGCCCGGCAGCGACGGCAGGCTCGAGGTGGCACCCGGCGTCGAGGAACCACCGTTGAGCACGATGCTCAGCCCGGCCAGGCCCAGGAGGGCAGCGCCGGTCAGGGCGAGGCCCGGAGCTAGATTGCCCAGCGAGCCGGTGGTGCCGGTCGTCGAGGAGCCCGGGACGGAGGAGCCCGGAACCGAGACCTCGCCGCCGCCCGCGGTCTCGGCCTCGGTGTTCGAGCCACTACCGGTGTTGGTCTCAGTCTCGGTCCCGGTGTCGATCAGCGATCCCAGCGGGCCGAGGCTCTCGGTATTCAGTTCGCCGCCGGCCTCACCCGTGGCCTCACCGGTGGTCGACGATCCGAGGGAACCGGGCGCCGGAGATTCGTTGTCCGGGGTTTCAGTGCCGCCGGTCGACCCGGTCACGAGGTCGCCGACCGAGCCGGCGTCTCCGCCGAGGGCCACGACGATGCTGCTCACCGCACCCAGGATCGCGTCTGCGCCCTCAGAGCCGGTGACGATCTGTCCCTCGGCCTGCGCCTCGCCACCGAGGCTGCCCTGCACCGCTCCGGACGATCCCGCATTGAAGCCGGCCGGGGCCGTGCCGTCGGCGTTGAAGACCGCGAGCTGAACGGGCAGCTCGACAGCCTCACCGTTCATCGTCCCCTTGACGGTCAGATCAAACACACCCGACTTGGTGGGAGTGCCGCTGATGACACCGTTCTCGTACGTCAGCCCGTCCGGAAGTTCGTCAACACCGGTGACCTCGAGTCCGGCCATGCTGCCGGACCAGGCGATTCCATTGAGGTCGTAGGAGTATTGCGCATCTACCTGGAACCCGGGAATGGTGACCGCGACGGTCCGTACGTCCTCGCGGACGGTCGGGGCATCAGGAGTCGCGACGACGACGCCGCCAACGAGGGCGACAGCGGCAGCAGCGGCGACAGGGGCAACGAGTCGGCCCCGGACGATACGACGAGGGCGGGCGAGGCGAGCACGCATCGGATGTTTCCTTCCGGAAGGGTTCGATCGCTCACTCCCAAATGAGAGCGCAGACCATTACGGCAGCCACTCTAACCACTCGCACACCAACTGTCTACTTCTGGCTCAGAAATCACACAGATCACTTTGGTCACTTACGTAACAAACCCCTGGGGTATTGTCTGCTCGCAGCCGCGGTACGGTCCCGCCCGCGACGTGCGCAGGGTCGGCCAACAGGAACGATCCGGACTGCCCGGGGCGCTACGCCCGACAGCCGGCCCGACGGGGCGAGGTGAGGAAGACCTCTTTGTTGCGCGTGAAAAGGACTTAGCAACTGCACCCTCGATGGAGAGCGACGCGCCCTATCCGGATGCCTGGCACGCGGCGAAACGCCAACTGCCCGGCCCCTAGGCGGGACCGGGCAGTGGTGCTGGGTAAGTCTCTGGCGAAACGCCGTGTTTCGCCCCTCAGGGAGTGGGGACAGTGGTGGGCAGAGTTTTGGCGGAGCCCTCTCCTCCGCCGGCACCGGTGCCTGCGGAGTCGTTGTTGTCGTCGCCAGAGGATGCAGACCCGGAGTCGTCGGCCGCACCGGTCAGACCGGTGGGACCCGACACTCCGGCGGCGCCGCTTACAGACGTCGGGGCGCTCGTAGAGGTCGCGGTCCTTGCAGCACCCTCGGCCCTGGCGGCGACCGTGCCGGTCACGGTGGTGATGGGGTTGCCGTCACCGTCGACGATCACCGTCACCGGCGGCATCACCATCTCGCCACCGAAGATCATGGTGCACAGTCCCTCGTCCAATGAGCCGGTCTGGCCGATGAGATCGGCGCCTCCACCGGGGCCGGCGACAAGGTCCAGCACATTGGGGAAGGAATCCAGCGCGCTGGTGACGATGTCGAGCACGAAGGTGGGGACGCCGGTGATGCCGAAGAGCGGGTAGAACTTCGCGATCGAGCCGCCCATGCCCGGCAGCTCACAGACCGATCCGTCGTCGGGGACAAGACTCGGGAGACCTTCGCCGCCTTCCTCCGACCCGGCGCCCTCTCCGGACCCGGCACCCTCAGCCGACCCGTCGGCCGAGAGCCCGTCCATCGAGCCTTCTCCGAGACTTCCCCCGCCCAGGCTTTCAGCGGACAGTTCGCCCGCATCGGAACCGGAGCTTTGCGCACTCACGACGGGGACCGAGAGCGCCGCGGCGGCGAACGCAGCGACAGAGGCCGTGACGAGCTTGCGGACAGACATTTCCGAAGTGCCCCTTATGGATTGGTAGCGGGTGGCGACGACCTGCGCCGGGGCGGTGCACCCAGCGGCGCCGACGACGACACGAAGACCTTACCCCGCAAAACCATTGTGAAACGCGCGTTCAGCCGCTCGGCGTAAAGGTTTTTCTCAGAAATCGGTGTTGCAGTCAGTTTCCCGCACTACCGGTACCCGAATTGAGCAGTCCCAGCAGCACAGTGGGCGACACGGGAAGGCCGGTGGCCGCACCTTCCAACTGGGTGGTCGACGGAAGCGCATCGGCCCCGGCCGTACCGGCACCTGCAGTAGTGGCCGCGCCGGCCCCATCCGCACCCGCACCGGTCGCATCCGCGCCGGTCGCGCCTCCCAGCCCGCCGAGAAGTGACGGAGCGAGGGTGCACAGCATCTCACTCCCGGAGCCGAGATCGCCGAACAGGCCGCCTTCGCCGAGCACCGACGGCAGCAGGCCCACCAGCGCGTTGACCACCACGGCCGCGAATCCGGTGGCGGCCGAGTCATCACCGGTCAGCAGCGGGAGCAGCATCTCGACCGAGCCGGAGTCAGACTGCCCGTCCTCGAGGAGCGCACACAGGTCCGAGCCGGCGTCCACCCCGTCACCGGCGTTGTCGTCGTCGTCATCCCCGTCTCCCGGGGTGGAATCATCCTCGTCACCGACACCACCGGCGCCGGAATCGTCCGTTCCGCCCGAGGCGCCGTCGCCGGCGCCTCCCCCATCGGCGGTGGTCGTGGCGTCGGCGCGGGACGGATCGCCGGGAACAGAGGACAGGGTCGGCTCGGACTCGTCGGTGGAATCCTCCTCGTCCGACTGGTCCGACTGGTCAGATGGGCCCGACTGGCCCGAGGTCGACGGATCCTGATCCGCCCCGGCCGCCGGAGACGTGGCCTGCGCCGGGGAGGTGGCCCCGTCGGCCTCATCGGTGACGGCGATGGTGACGCGCTGCGACCGGGACACACCGGCGTTGGACACCGTCACGAGGACGTCGTACTCGCCGACGCGGGTCGGAGTGCCCGAGATGACCCACCCGTCCTGAGTGAGACCGTCCGGCAGTCCCGTCACCTTCACGGTGGTGCCCGGCGGGATCGTCCCACCCGCGGCACGGGCAACCACCGGCTCGAGATCAAGGTTCACGGCCGTTCCGAGCGGCATCTCCTGGGCCGCGGCCTGGCCCGCCTGGCCGGCCGTGTTCTGCGTCAGCTGGATCCCGTCGGCCTCGACCTCGGCCGGGGAGTTGACGGCCACCACCGTGCCACCGCCCACGACTGCGAGCGCGGCCAGCGCACCCCCGAGCACGAGAGAGCGGTTACGGGTGACGGTGCGGGACGGACGTCGCTGGAACATGAGGCCACCTTGTGTTCGTGAATGCGGGCGTGACGCGACCGGGACCTACCCAATCACACGAGAACCATACGTCACACAAGTCACACTGGCCACACCTGTTTCGGCGCGTCGGCGCGCTCCGGACCCCGCACGGGAATGTCCGATGGCGCCGCAGGCCCTAGAACTACGGACGGACGCGGCGTGGACCACCCCCACCAAGAGACCGTTAGTAACATCTCGGATCCGCAACACGATGTGACAGGAGAATGCGTTGACAGGCGCGCATGCAGTGCACTGCGCCGGGACTGTCGGATGCGATCTACCGGACTATCCGAAGTCTTTAACGTTTTTTTGGTAGCCATCCTTTGACAGAACTGAGACACTATCGTTATGCGAACTCGGGTGCTCCTTGCCTCCAGCGCGATTGCGCTGTTGGCGGCTTCGTGCGCGCAACCGGAGCCTCAGGTCCTCTCCGAGGCGCCCCGTTCCGCCTCGACTGCCGAGCTGACCTCCCCCAGCCAGACAACGGAGGAGGAGGCACAGCCGGGCCGCTTCATCGCGCGCTGTGCCACCGAGGCCGACGGCGGCACACCAGGGATGACGTACTTCACCGACGGCACCCAGAACGTGACCGACCACTGCTTGAGCCGCTACTACATCGGAGTGCAGCCCGCCCCGGGCGCGCTGTACGTCCCGGACGCGGACGCCGGCAGCCTCGCCCCGATCCAGGAAACCGACACCAGCACGCCGACTCAGACCAGCCAGTGGACGCCCGCCCAGCCGCGGACCGATGCTGATCCCGAGAACACCACCGGTGACGATCGCGATGAGCTGAACGGCGAGCAGTCGACCACCGACACCCCGGGCACGGAGTCGGGCGAGACCTCACCCACGACGCCGCCGTCCACCTCGCCCGAGCCGACCGGCCCCACGGGTCCGTCGGGCCCGACGGACCCGACTGACCCCTCCGCGCCTGGCGAGACCGGCGACACGGGCGAGTCCGAGACCCCGCCTTCCACGCCCGGGTCGTCCGAGCCGAGCCCGCCGACCGAGGTGCCCACCGTCACGGACACCCAGCAGGGGGCTCCGGCCCAACCGGCTCCCACGTCGGTTCCGTCCTCCAGCCCCATGGGCTCCCTGGACTCGTTCGGATCCATGGGCTCGGGCGCCCCGGCCCCGCGCTAGCCACCCCGGCGCGACGCGGCGGCTGACACCAGCTCAGAACGAAAACCGGGCCGGATCCACCTCGGGTCCGGCCCGGTTTGTCGTTTTGCACAGTCGCTAATGCGGCACTGTCGCGCTGTTCCCGACCAGGGGATCGGCGGGACTCACGCCTCGTTCATTCGACGCCGAAGGTCCTCGCGCTTGAGACGACGCCCCTCGTCGACGGCGGCGATGTCCGAGTTGATCTGGGCGCGCAGTTTGTTGAACAACACCATCGACAGCGGCAGTGCAATCACTACCGCGAGGATCGCCGCGACCAGCGGGTTGATCTGCACGGAAAACAGCAGTCCGATCCCGATGATCGCCAGGGTCAGCGCCAGGACCAGGAGCAGCCGGATGATGGTGTAGAACACCATGTTCCTGGCGAGCCGAGCGCCGGGAGAATCCAGCTTGGGCGTCTCCCACTGCTCCGCCGACTGGTCCTCGGTGGAATCCGTGGAATCAACTGACTCATCTCGCTCGCTCATGACTGCCAGGATACGTATCGTGGTGGGAAGGAGGTTCGAGTGATCTGGCTGTTCGCACTCATCGGGGTGATCACGGTGGGCTTTTTGCTGTGGCGGGCCTTCGGACCCGGTTCACGGCCCGCTCCCCCGCGCGTGATCGCGCCTGACGATGACCCGGAGTTCCTCCGGGAACTCGATCGGCGCCGACCCCTGGATCCCTGACCCGGTCAGGTCATTCGCCGCGCCACTCGGGCGTGCGCTTCTCCAGGAACGCGGTCATCCCTTCCTGCGCATCGCAGGTGACGGCGTTGGTCGCCATGGTTTCCGCCATCTCGCGGTAGGCCTCGTCCTGCGGCAGGTCGATCTGCCGGTAGAAGGCCTGCTTGCCGATTTTCAGCGTGAGCGGGCTGGCCCCGGCGATGCCGGTGGCGAGTGCATCGACCCGGGCCCGCAGCTGGTCGGCCGGGACCGCCTCGTTGATCAGACCCCAGTCGACGGCGGTCTGTGCGTCGATGGTCTCGCCGGTGAGCAGCATGTGCAGTGCACGCTTGCGGCCGATGTTCCTCGAGACCGCCACCATGGGCGTCGAGCAGAACAGGCCGATGTTCACACCGGGGGTCCCGAAGCGCGCCGAGTCGACGGCCACGGCGAGGTCACAGGTGGCCACGAGCTGGCATCCCGCGGCGACCGCATGGCCCTGGACCTCGGCGATCACCGGCTGCCGGATCTCCTGGATCGACTCCATCAGCTCGACGCAGGTGTCGAAGACCTCCCGCTCCTGATCGAGGGTGCGGTCCACCATCTCGCCGAGTTCGTGCCCCGCCGACAACGCCGGGCCGGTGCCGGTGAGCACCACCACGCGACAGTCGGCATCCTCGCCGAGCTCGCGGATCGCGGCGGTGGCCTCCCGCATCATCTGCAGGGAGAGCGGATTGCGTCGCTCGGGTCGGTCGAGGATGACGCGCGCGATCGGGCCGCTGCGCTCGACAAGGACGAAAGGGGTGGTCACCGTGGGCCTCCGGGCGGGACGAGGGGTCGTTGCCTCGGTTCTACCCCCGGCTGCGCCGGGATAGGGGAAAAGACGACGACGACGCCCCCGTCACCGTCGGCCCCGACGGTGCCTCTCCTACTCAGCCGGCCGAACTGTGCTGTCCATCGCACCACTGCTCAGCCGGGACGCTGGCCTTGACCGAGTCGATGTGCTCGCCGCAGCCGTCCCAGGTGGTCTTGCCGCAGACGGTGCAGGTGACGGGGTAACACATGGTGATCTCCTCTGATCGTGCCGACAACTCCGGCGGTTCGTGCAACACGGTATCGCGTGCGCCCCGAACCTTCTGGCCCATATACCCCATAGGGTATCTAATTTCGGCGCGGCGAGCCACCCCTGGATTCACCGATCCCGGCCCACCCCCGTGCGTGCAGGCCCGTCAATCGCCCGGGCGCCACAGGGCATCGACCTGCGGCGTGGCCTCACGCAGTCGCTCGATGTGCGCCACGCAGTCGTCCCACTGCGGCAGTCGGCCGGCCGCCGCCGCGTCGAGCAGGCTGGGAGCGGTGCGGTCACGCTCGTTCATGACGTGGGAGATAGGGGTGCCGTCCAGCGCCATCGCGGGCCAGTCGATGTCGATCTTGGGGTCGAACGGGTCGATCGTGTGCTCCGCACCGGGCCGCCACCCCTCCGAGACGAGGTACATCACCGTCGACTGGGGCTCGAGTGCGAGAAATCCGTGGGCAACCCCCTCGGGGATGTAGACGGCCCGCTGCTCGGCGGCATCGAGGATGACGCCCGACCACTCGCCGAAGGTCGGCGAGCCGATGCGGACGTCGACCATCACGTCGAACACGGTCCCGGACGGGCACAGCACGTACTTGGCCTGGCCCGGGGGAACCTCCGCGTAGTGCAGTCCACGCAGGACCCCTTCGCCGGAGACCGACACGTTGACCTGCGCGAGGTCGAGCCGGTGACCGGTCATCTCCCGGAACGCGGGGTCGGTGAACGCCTCGTGGAACACGCCACGGTCGTCCGCGATCCGGCGCGGGGTGATCTCCCACGCCCCGGTCACGCTGAGTTCACGAAGCTCCACTTGATCGTCCACCCTTTCCACTGGTCTCGCGCCTCCCCGGCCGGGGAGGCGCAGGTCACGTTATCCCCGCATCGCGTCGATGATCTGCGCCGCCGTCCACTCGCCGAGGAGCAGGCAGCTCATGGCGTCGTCGTGTACGGCGGCGTCCTCGCGCCATCCGGTGACGACGAACTGGAAGACGTAGGTCGCCTCGTCGTCGCTCCACCCGACGATCAGGCTCGAGGTCGCCATCTGCCCGGGCTCGGCCGTGTAGGTCCCGCGAAGGTATCGGTACACGCTGCGGACGGCGCCGGCGGACTCGTCACCCTCGCCGGCCACCTGCTCGAGCGGCGCCCAGTCGGCCAGGGCGTCGGCGGTGGAGACGATCATCTCCACGGCCTGCTCGGTGTCCATCGACGGCGACACGCGCGCACAGGTCGCCACCGCGTTGGGCGAGAAGCCATCCCGGTGCGCGCCGGGGTCCACGTAGATCACGGCGGACGGCTCGGGGGATTCGATGCGCTCCCACGGCGGGCTGTCCACCCAGGTCAGCGGCTGCGCGGCCACGGCCATGGGCGGACTCGCCTCGAGGGTGCGCCCGGTCGAGGCACAGAATTCCTGAATCGATGTCATCTCAGCCCTGCAATCCCGCGCCGACGATGTGGGCGCCTCCGTCTACGACCAGGGTCTGCCCGGTCATCCAGTGCGCGTCGTCGGAGAGCAGGAAGGCGGTCGGGCCGGCGATGTCGTCCGGCACCCCCAGCCGTCCGGCGGGCAGCGCCGCCCCCATGGCCTCCTCGCGTCCTTCATACAGCGCCTCGGCGAAGCGGGTCTTGACCACGCCCGGCGCGATCGCGTTGACCCGCACCGCCGGCCCCACCTCGACCGCCAGCTCCTGGGTCAGCCGCATCACGAGCGCCTTGGTGGCCCCGTACCAGCCGATTCCCGGGGACGGCGCCAGCCCGGCGATGGAGGCGATGTTGACAACCGCTCCCCCGCGCTCGGCCAGGCCCGAGTGGTAGACCTTCTGCGTCCACGCCAGGGTGGCCAGGTTGTTGACCTCGGCGATCTTGCGCGCCGCGGTCAGGTCCACGTCGATCGTGCGACCGTAGACCGGGTTGATGCCGGTGTTGTTGACCAGGAAATCGACCGGACCGAACTCGGACTCGGCCCGGGCGACGGTCTCGCGCTGGTGGTCCTCGTCGTCACTCTTGCCGGCCACGGCGACCACCCGGCCGGGCGCGTCCAGCTCGGCGAGGGCCGCGTCCAGCCCCTCCTGCCCGCGCGCGGTGATGATCACCGAGGCGCCCTCCGCGAGGAGTCGGCGCGCGATTCCCAGGCCGATGCCGCGGCTGGCGCCGGTGACGATCGCCGTCCGGCCGGCGAACCGGTCCGGCACGATCGGGCCCGTCCGGGGGGAAGGAAGTGCGGAGGAGGTCACGGAAGTCTCCTTGAGGGTCGGGGCTCCATTGATGGTTCCCGCCCAGCCTAGAGGGCACGCCGTCGACGGGATCGGGCCACGGCTCCGAATCCGATTTTCAGAAATTGCTTACCTAACTCATTTGCGCACACACCCGCCGCGCTAAAGTCGCTAGCATGTCTCAGCCGGTAGCCTCGGTGCGCTACCACCACGACCCAGGGGGTGCCCGTGTCACCACTCGCTCCACGCGACACGTCTGACTCCCCTGTGTGTTCGGTTCTAGATGTGCCCGGCCCGCGTTGGTTCCGCCCCGGCGATCCGATCTGGCGGGTGCACGGAGACGCGGCCACCCCGCTCGGCATCACCACGGCCCTGCTCATGCTCCTCGCCAACCCGGCCTACGCCTCCATCGCCGAGGCCAGCGGTGCGGCGGACAATCCGTGGGCGATCGACGATTACCTGCATGACCTGGTGGAGATCACCACGTTCGGCACGGTGGATGACGCGGTGGTGACCATCGAGCACGCCCACCGGGATCGCGGTTCGTACAGGGGCACCACCGAGCACGGGCAGTACTTCTATGGCGCGGACCCCGAGTTGACGGCGTGGGCGCTGGCCGCCACGGCCTGGTCGCTGCTCGCGGCGTTCCAGCGTTTCGCCGCCGCCCCGCTCACGGCGGCCGAGTCCGATGAGTACGTGCGCCAGTGGGCTGGCATCGCCCATCTGCAGGGGGCCGCCTCGTTCCCCACGTCGGTGCGCGAGCTCGAGCAGCTACTGCGCGGGTCCCGGGGTCGGGCACGCGCCACCACCGCCGGGCGTCGTGCGGTCATGAACCTGCGTGAGAACGCCAAGGCCTGCCCGGGGGTCGCCGAGAACTCCGTCACCGCGCACCGGTCCTGCACGACGGTCGTGGACGCGGCCGCGAGCCTGGTGCCGTCGGACGTCCGGCGTGCGCTGGACCTGCCGCACCGCCCGATGGATCGGGCCGCGGTGTTCGGCCGCATCACCAAAGCCCACGAGGGTCTGAGCCTGCCGCGCCTGACCACGCGCGCCCCGATCGCGGCGCCGTCGGCCATGCGCAACCACCCGGCCTGACCCGCGGCCCAATCAGCGGCCCGGCCCGCTACCTCACCAGTGGCCGTTGATGCGGCCCTTGATCCAGCCGGCCGCCTCCCA
>NZ_JAALDM010000202.1 GCF_014144865.1 Dietzia aerolata
GCCGGCCCCGCCCCGCGCCCGCAACATCGCGGCGGCGGTGGCGACCATCATCAGCGCGAACGCCACCATCAGCACCGGCCCGGGAATGTGGCCGCCGACCAGGCCACCGCCGAACGCGCCCACCATGCCGGCCGCGCCGAACAGCAGTCCCGTCTTCCAGCGCACCCGCCCGGCGCGAGCGTGCTGCAGCAGGCTGACCAGCGACGTCACGCCCACCACGAACAGCGAGGAGGCGATGGCCTCCCGCGGCTCCATCCCGCCGAGGTAGGTCAGCAGCGGCACCACGAGGATGGACCCGCCGCCGCCGAGGAGGCCCAGGGACACCCCCACGACGACGGACAGACCCACCACGACGATCAGCATCGGGCCCATGGCGATACTCAGGCCGCAACGGTCTGCCGCTCGAGCCAGCCGGCGTAGCTGCCGTCCAGCTCGGCGACCCGGTATCCGGCCCGACGCAGCGCGCTCGCCGCGACCGAGTTACGAGTACCGCTCTGGCAGTAGCTCACGATCAGGCCGTCGGTCGGCAGCTGGTCGAGGTTCCACAGCACGCGCCCGGCACTGAGCTGCTCTGAGCCCGGGATGTGGCCGCCTGAGTGCTCGGTCTTGTTGCGCACGTCCAGCAGCAGCGCCTCGTCGAGCGTGCCGAGCCGGCTCGGGTCCACGACGTCGGGCGTGACCATGGGCAGCCCG
This sequence comes from Dietzia aerolata, assembly GCF_014144865.1. Taxonomy (GTDB): domain Bacteria; phylum Actinomycetota; class Actinomycetes; order Mycobacteriales; family Mycobacteriaceae; genus Dietzia; species Dietzia aerolata. Next base: position 694 of record NZ_JAALDM010000202.1, read on the forward strand.
TCGAAGTCGGTGATGTACCCGGCGACGGTGTCGATCCCCACCCGCACCAGGTGGTCGCGCATGTCGGCGGCCTGCTCGGCGTCGGTGGCGAGTAGGACCAGGGGCGTGTCCTCGCGCTCGGGGTCGTACGCCCACGAGCCGAAGGTGGCGGCCTTGGCGGGACCGGGGATGTTGAGCGCCCCGGCGACCGTGCCGCCGTGGACCTCGTCGGCCGCCCTGGTGTCGACGACGACAACGTCGCCAGATTCGATCAGCGACGCGACCTCGGAGTTCGCGAACAGCGCCGGGGCGTCCAGAGTGCCGAGCACCGCCGGGCCCTCCTTGTTCTGCCGCTTCATCCGACCGAAGTAGGCGTGCGCATCCGGCTGACCGTCCAACAGTTCGGCGACGAAACCGGTTTCGTCGTCGTCGTCAACAAACTGTGCCCACCACGCGAACCGACTTTCATACCCGACAGATGTCGAGGGCAGGGCACCGAGCGCCTTGCCGCACGCGCTGCCGGAGCCGTGGCCGGGGAACACCTGGACGTGGCCGGGCAGCTGCGCGAACTTCTGCAACGCGGCGAAGATCTGCTTGGCGCCGCCGAATCGGGTGTCGACGCCGCCGGCGGCCTCGTCGAGCAGGTCGGGGCGGCCCACGTCGCCGGAGAACACGAAGTCGCCGGTGAGCATGTAGCCGGGCTCGTCGGCAAACGCGCCGTCGGTGACGAGGAACGAGATGTGCTCGGGCGTGTGGCCCGGCGTGTGGACGGCCTGGACGGTGATGTTGCCCAGTTCGATCGCGTCGCCGTCGTACAGGCGGGTGGCGTCGAATCCGTACTGCCAGTCCTCGCCGCCCTCGCCGGAGACGTACATCTGCGCGCCGGTGGCCGCGGCGAGCTCGCGCGTGCCGGACAGGTAATCGGCGTGGATGTGGGTCTCGGTGACGCCGGTGATGGTCATGCCGTGCTGGGCGGCCAGGTCCAGGTAGTGCTGGACGTCGCGGCGGGCGTCCACCACGAGTGCCTCGCCCTTGGCCTGGCAGCCGATGAGGTAGCCAGCCTGCGCCAGGTCCTCGTCATAGATCCGTTCGAGAAGCATCGCGTCCTCCTTGGGAGCGGGGCCGGGCCGACCATTCGGGTGGCCCGTTTCAGCGGGTACACCACAGACAATACAAACCCCCGGGGGTATGTGCAAGATACGGCCAGGGGTATCTACCGAATGCGGGCGCGGGTATGCCTATCCGGCCCGCCGGGCAGGGGGATGGGTAATGCTGGTCACGTGAGATGTCACGCAGTGTGGGTTTCGGCTAGGGTTCTAGGGTTCCCGCGGCGCCGAGGTGATCGAGGGCTTTGAATTTCTTTCCCGCAGTACGTATTTCCTAAGGACGATCATGACGTCTGATTCCACCGCCCCCGCGAGCCCCGAAGCTGCTTCCGCGCCGCTTCCCGCCGCGACCGTGCGCCTGATCGCGCTGCTGGTCGCCGCCGCGTTCGTCGTGATCCTCAACGAGACGATCATGTCCGTTGCGCTCCCCGAGCTGATGGGGGAGTTCGACGTCACCGCCGCCACCGCGCAGTGGCTCACCACGGGCTTCATGCTCACCATGGCCGTGGTCATCCCGCTCACCGGCTGGCTGCTGGTGCGGCTGCCGCTTCGGCCCGTCTTCATCCTCGCGATGAGCACCTTCACCGGGGGCACGGTGCTGGCCTCGCTCGCGCCGGTCTTTCCGGTGCTGGTCGCGGGCCGCGTCGTGCAGGCGATCGGTACCGCGATCATGATGCCGCTGCTCATGACCACGGTGCTCAACGTCGTGCCCGCCGACCGCCGGGGGCGGACGATGGGCGTCATCTCGATCGTCATCGCCGTGGCCCCGGCGATCGGCCCGTCCGTCGGCGGTGTGGTTCTGGACGTGCTCAGCTGGCGATGGATGTTCTGGCTGGTCCTGCCCATCGCGCTGCTGGCGCTGGTGGCCGGCGGGGCACTGATCCGCAATGTCACCGATACCCGGCCGATCCCTCTGGACGTGTTCTCGGCAGTGCTCTCGGCGGTCGGCTTCGCGGGCCTGATCTACGGGCTGAGTTCCATCGGCGAGGCAGCCTCCGGGAACGCACTCATCACTCCGTGGATCCCGAGCATGGTGGGCGTGGTGGCGCTCGTGGCGTTCGTGTGGCGTCAGCTCGCGCTGAAGGACTACGCGCTGCTGGATGTTCGCGCGTTCGCCCGTCCGACCTTCACGACGGCTCTCGTCATGATGCTGGTGGCGATGATGTCCCTGTTCGGCACCCTGATCCTCCTGCCGCTCTACATGCAGCAGGTGTTGGGCGTCAGCGTTCTCGACTCCGGCCTGGCACTGCTGCCGGGCGGTCTGGTCATGGGCGTCCTCGGGTGGTTTGTCGGCCGCCTCTTCGACAAGGTCGGCCCGCGTCCTCTCGTCATCCCCGGCGCACTGCTGACCTCCGCCGCGCTGTGGGGAATGACCACTCTCGACGGGGACTCCTCGCTCGGAATGGTCGTGGCATTCCACATTGTGATGAGCACCGGCCTGGCGCTGCTGTTCTCCCCGCTGATGACGGCTGCACTCGGTTCGCTGCCCCCGCACCTGTACTCGCATGGCTCGGCCCTGATGAACACGCTCCAGCAGGTCGCCGCGGCAGCGGGTACCGCGATGTTCATCACCGTGATGACCCTGGGCATCGTCAGCGGTGCCGAGTCCGGCGCTGAGCCGGTCGCCGCGCAGATGAATGGCGTACACAACGCCATGCTGGTCGGCGCCTTGATCTCCCTGATCACGGTGATCGGCGTGTTCTTCATCCGCAACACCGCGCAGACCGAGGCGCCCGTCGCCCAGGCTCTGGCCGAAGAGGCCGACCAGGCCTGACCCATCGGCTGTGCCCAGACCGCGACATGGCAGGACGAAGGCGTCTGAATGTTCGGCCACCTGGCCGGATGCTCAGGCGCCTTTCGTTTCACATGGTCGACGGTCCTGGCGTTGACGGCCACATGGCCGGTAGTCACCTGATCGGCGGAAACACGGGCGCATCCAAGCCATCGATTTCGTTCGCACCATCGGCGTCATCCGGCCAGAAATCCGGGGCAGGCGACGGCACCGGTGGCCGGCGGCCAGGGTCTACCCACGTCGACCGGAAGTCGACCCAGTCGCACCATTGCGCGAGCGTGCTCCGGGTGATCCCGTAGCGCCGGCATACGTCGTCGGCATGCATGCCGTCGCTGTACAGCCCGACGGCTTCGATCCAGATGAGTTCGTCCCCGAATGCTGGTCCCATGCCAGAAGTTGTATACCGCAGCTACGACACACGCTGACGCTGCCAGCGAGCCGCGCACAGTCGCCGACAGCCGCCCACGGCCGCCCACAGCGGGCCGCCTCAGCCAGCCGTATCGCTGACCCGCACCCCGTGTCGTCCGAGTGGCAGCATGAGGGGTCGCCCGGAGGTGGGGTCCTCGATCACCCGGCAGTCGAGTCCGAACACCGCCCGCACCATGTCTGACGTGAACACCTCGCCGGGCGTCCCGGCGCAGTGCACCCGACCGTCGGCGATCGCCACCAGGTGGTCGGCGTAGCGGGCGGCGAGGTTGAGGTCGTGCAGCACCATGACGATGGTCGTGCCGCGGTCGTTGTTGAGGTCCACCAGAAGGTCGAGGATCTCCACCTGGTGGGCAACGTCGAGGAACGTGGTGGGCTCATCCAGGAGCAGCAGGTCGGTCTGCTGGGCCAGTGCCATGGAGATCCACACGCGTTGCCGCTGACCGCCGGAAAGTTCGTCCACGGACCGGTCGGCCAGCGCCAGCGAGTCGGTGGCGGCGAGCGCAGCGGCCACGGCCGCGTCGTCCTCGACGGACCAGCGCGAGAGCATGCCCTGGTGCGGATTCCGGCCGCGTCCCACGAGGTCGGCGACGGTGATGCCCTCGGGCGCGACGGGGGACTGGGGCAGCAGCCCGAGTTGGCGTGCGAGCTTCTTGGCGGGCATGCGGTGCACCTCGCGGCCATCCAGCAGAACCTGCCCGGCGCGTGGGGACAGCAGACGCGACATCGATCGCAGGAGGGTGGATTTTCCGCACGCGTTGGCGCCGACGATCGCGGTGATGGCGCCCGGCGGAATGTCCAGATCCAGGTCGTCGATCACGGTGCGGTCCCGGTAGCCCAGCGTCAGGCCGGTGGCCTCGAGGGTGTGGTGGGCGGTCACAGTGAGCCTCCGGTGCGATTGGTGCGGGCGATCAGATAGACGAGGTACGGCGCGCCGAGGGCGCCGGTGATCACGCCAACGGGGAAGCGGGTGCCAAAGGCGAACTGGCCCAGCAGGTCGGCACCGAGCACGAGGATGATCCCGATCATCGCCGCGGGGATGAGCGGGGAGCCGTGGGGACCGACAAGGCGCACCGCGATCGGCCCGGCGAGGAACGCCACAAAGGCGATGGGCCCGGTAGCGGAGGTGGCAAAGGCGATGAGCCCCACGGCGGCGACGATCAGGAGGACGCGCGTCAGTTCGGTGCGAACGCCGAGCGCGGAGGCGGTGTCGTCGCCGAGTTGCAGAATCGACAGCGATCTCGACAGAAGTAGTAGCACCGGCACCAACACGCAACTCGCGACCAGCACGGGCAGAGTCTGCTCCCAGGAGGCACCGTTGAGGCTGCCGGCGAGCCACCGCATGGCCTCCTGCAGTTCCCATTGCGGTGCCTTCTCGAGGATGTAGCTGGTGGCGGCGTCGAGCGTGGCGGCGATCCCGATGCCGATGAGCACCAGCCGCGTGCCCAGCACCCCACCGCGGTAGGCGAGCGCATAGATCGCGAGCGCCACCGCGATCCCGGCGAGAATCGCGAACAGTGAGACCTGCGCCCCGCCGAGTCCGAGGATCACGATCGCGAACACCGCTGCGGCGCTGGCGCCGGAGGAGATGCCGATGATGTCCGGCGAGGCCAGGGGGTTGCGCAGCATGGTCTGGAAGGTCACGCCGCCGAGTCCGAAGCACGTCCCGGCCAGGACCGCGAGGACCGCGCGCGGCAGCCGGAGCCGCCCGACGGTGAAGGATGCGCCGGGCACGTCGTGTCCCAG
>NZ_JAALDM010000203.1 GCF_014144865.1 Dietzia aerolata
CGGCGCCGCGCGGAGAAAGAGGCCGCGGCCGGCGGCGTCGCGCCGGAAGAGGGTGCCGCGCCGCGGTCCGGGCAGCCCCGGGAAACCGACGACGGCGACCCCGTGACGGGCGGTCCGAACACTCCGTGACGCCCTCTCCCTCCAGACCCCTCCTCGTCGCCACGGACGTCGACGGCACCCTGATCGGTAGCGACCATCTCGTGCCCGCCGCCAACCTGGCGGTGATCGAGGACATCGTGTCCTCCGGGGCGTCCTTCGTCCTGGCCACGGGCCGGCCGCCGCGCTGGATGGACCAGATCGTGGACCAGCTCCCGGTGGCGCCGCTCGCGGTCAGCGCCAACGGCGCCGTGATCATGGACACCGATTCGGGCGAGTACCTCGCCACCACGCTGTTGCAGACGGAGGTCCTCGCCGAGCTCGACGAGATCCTGCGCGAGCGGCTGCCGGGCAGTGGGATCGCCGCGGAGCGTCTCGTGACGGATGCCGCCGACGCGAACTTCGTCGCCAGCCCCGACTACGAACACGCATGGATCAGCATCGAGCATCTCGAGGTGGGGCACGAGGAGGTGCTGTCGGAGCCGGTGCTCAAGCTGCTGGCGCGGGTGCCGGGGATGTCGAGCGCGGACATGGCGGCGGCCCTGCGCGGGTCCGTCGAGCACCTCGCGGACCTCACGTTCTCCTCGACCGACGGGCTCATCGAGTTCGCGCCGCGGGGGGTGACCAAGGCCAGTGGTCTCGCCGCGCTCATGTCCGGGGAGGTGGCCATCCCGGCCTCGGCGAGATCGGCAGCGGCACTCATCCGGCCGGGCGGTGCTGCCGGCGGTGGGGGAGTGGGGTCTGGGTCAGCCCCGGACGGCGGCGCCGCCGAGCGGGTCGTCCCGGTGACCGTCGCCTTCGGCGACATGCCCAACGACATGGAGATGCTGCGCTGGGCCGATCACGGCGTGGCGATGGGCAACGCGATTCCAATCGTCCACGAGGTCGCCGACGAGGTCACGTTGACCAACGACGACGCCGGGCTGGCGCACGTGCTGCGCCGTTGGTGGGCCTGAGCTCGCTTCCCACTGAACTGCACGCCCGCGTCACCGGTTACGCGGTGTTGCGGCACCCGGTCTGGCGCCGCGCGGGGTGGCGGCGCGGCGGCCGGGCTCACCTGCCGCCGATGTCCTCCGACCATGCCTCCGGGTTGTTGGCGGCGAACCGGGCGAGGAGATCGGTGGCAACGGGGTCGTCGATGACCTCGACGCGCACCCCACGCTCGCGCAGGAACTCGATCTCGCCCGGGAAGGTCGTCGCTTCACCGACGATCACCTCGGGGATCTGGAACAGGGCGATCGCGCCGGCACACATCGAGCACGGGGACAGGGTCGTGTACAGGGTGGTGCCGCGGTAGTCGGTCAGCCTGCCGACGGTGTTCAGGCAGTCGATCTCTCCGTGCAGGATCGCACTGCCTTGCTGCATTCTCCTGTTCCGGCCGACCCCCAGTAGCTGGCCGTCGCGCCAGAGCGCGGCACCGATCGGGATGCCACCCTCATCGAATCCGGTCCGGGCCTGCTGCAGTGCGGCGTCGTACTCAACCTGCGTTGTCCCCATGGGATACCTCTGTCCTCGGGTGGATGATCCAGACGATTGCCATTGCGGGCTGGGCGAGGATCACCTTATGCGGCCAGGTCGGGGTGGGTGAGGGTTTCGGCCGGGGGCGGCCCGGAAACGCAGGGTGTTGGGAAATAGGGTGCGGACCGATCCCCACCACTTCCCCGGTGTGCCCGCCGCCCCATGGGTGGGGACGGCGGGCACACCTGGTGGGAGCCGGTCCGCGAGTCTGTGTCAGCGGCGCATCGTGCGGCTACGGATTCGGCTCGACCGAGAGCTCCTTGGTCGCCGGGTCGTAGACCAGGGTGCCGCCGACGAAGCGCTGGGCGACGGTGCCGTCCTCGCGCTCGGCCTCGGAGGACACCGGCAGGCCGAGCGGCCCGTGCTCGAAGCCCTGGGCGGCCCACGCGTCACCGATCACGCCCCACACCGGGTGGGTTCCGGTCTCGGGGGAGGAGTACAGCGCGCCGTTCTCGGCCTTGACCAGTGAGACGTTGCCGAACTTCTGGATTCCGGACAGGACCTTGCCGAGCGGTCCGGAAAGCTGCGCGGCGAGCTTGGCGAAGTCGCCGCCCGCCAGGTCTTCCACCGAGCCGCCGCCCAGCGGGATGTCCGACAGGGTCATTCCACTGGTGAGCGTGCGGGTCAGGCCCTGCACATCGATCCGGCCGCCGTTGAGGACGGTTCGCAGCGCGGTGGTCACGGCCTCCTGAACGTTGGCCTTGGACATCGAGCCGCCCGTGCCGCCACCATTATCGCCGGTCGGGGAGGGGCTGGAATTGCCGCCGCCTCCGCCGCCGCCGCCCTTGGCGTACCGCGCCGCGATGTCACGGATCTCGCCCATCTTGGCGTAACCGGCGTTACCGGGGCACGAGGTGTTGCCGACGTCGCGGTGGGCGAAGATGTTGGGCAGCTTGACGGCGGTGCCGTACGAGTACTTGGTGTACGACGTTCCCTCGGAGTAGTGGGTGGCGGAGCCCTTGGGATCGACGCCGGCCACGGCGAGGCGCCAGCCGAGGATCTCGCCGACCTTGCGGACGGTGACATCCGGCGGGGTGAGGCTCGTGTAGTCACCGATCATCGAGATGCCCCAGGTGTTGCCGTTGAAGCCGCCGGCGTGGGCACCCTGGACGTTGCGGCTCAGGCCGCCGTGACGGCCCTCGAAAGCCTGACCGTACTTGTCGACCATCACGTTATAGCCCACATCGCACCAGCCCAGGGTGCTTGCGTGGTACGAGTAGATGCCGCGAACGACGCTGGCCGCGCCCTCTCGGCTGTAATTGTTGCTTCCGGCCGTGTGGTGGACGGTGCCCGCTGCCAGCGAGCTGTCGTATGTGGCATTGCGGCAGCGAATTGACTCGTTTGCGCCCCAGCCCGAGCGGGAGATGATCGAGGGCTGCTTGGCCGCGATGTCGCCCTGGGCGCCGGTTCCGCCCCGGGCCGTGACATCAGCGTATGCCTCGGGATCGGGGGTCGGGGTCTTGTCCGGGGAGAGCAGGACCGCCTTCACGTCGGTCGTCTCGAGATCGCTGGTCTCGGCGACCGGCTTGATGTCCGCGAACCGGGTCGGCACCGGTGGTGCCGAGTCGAAGGCGGGGGTGGACGGCGCGGAGGCGGGGGCAGCCGGTGCGGAGGTGGGTGCCGCCGGCGCGGCGTCCTCGGCGGCGTCTTCGTCAGCGCTCCCGTCGGCGCGGGACGCGATGTCCTCGTCGGCGGGAGCATCTGCCGAGTCGGCGCCCGCGTCGGCATCGGTGGTGGAGTCTGCGGCGTCGGGCCCGGAGTCGGGGGCCTCGACGTCGGCGTCGGGCGCGTCGGCCAGCGAGGAGTCCTCGACGTCGACGCCGTTGAGCGCGATCTGCACCTTCGTGGTGTCCAGGCCGAGGTAGATGGGCTCGGTGCCCCCGGTTCCGGTGGTGCTCTCGCCCTTGCCGTCGACCGATTCGGCCTCGAACCAGGGGCCCCACGAGCCGTCCGGGTTCTGGGCGCGGACATTGGCCATGGCCTCGGGATTGAAGCCCTTCCACGTGACACCCATCATCGAGAACGGCGTCTCGGAGGAGACCTCCTTGACGGGTGACTGACCGCCGGCGATATCGCGGTTGACGCCGGCCGCGGCGGGGGCCTCGGCCAGCGAGACGGAGACCTCACCCGTGGGGAGGCCGGTGTTGGCGGTGGTGGTGATGTCATCCCCGGACTCGACCATCTGGTCTGCCCCGTACACGGCGAGGGGGGTGACGACGGACGCCGCCACCACCGCCGCAACGGCGAGGGTCCGGCGTCGACCGCTGTAGTGCATGGGGCGGCGTCGTGTGCTCAAGGGCTTCTCCAGATCAGGTGTCTGCGGCCCGCGGTGTAATGCCGCGAGCCACTTCTCCCACTCCGCCCCACCGACAACGGACACTACGCAACAGGTGGGACAGATGTGACGAACGGGATCAATGTTAGCCAAGAAACGTGTGAATCCAAGTGTTACGGAAGTGATTTTTGGGATGACAGGAGTGTAGTTTCGAACCGGCGTACGACGCCGAAGTCGCCCGACCAGCACGGCGGGTGAATCGGAGCCGATCTGCAGAAGTTGTCCGATCAATTGCCCCCGGTGTGTCCGGTGCGAGCGGAATCCGTGCGATGTGTACGAAATCGGTGTCGCCGTCGTCGTCGTCGCCCTTTGGGTTTTTCTCGCCGGGCACGTCACCGGCGCGGCATCAACCCCGCCCCGACCCGACGGATACCCTGGGAAGCCGAACCCACGCCGACCGGCGGGGTTTCACCGGCGGATCGCGGTGAGTGGTCGCGGCAGTAACGCCGCGGCAGGCGACCGCCCAACACAATCGCGGAGAACCTCCGCGGTGCACAGACTTTTTAGCGGAGGGACATCGACGATGGCGGACGAGCGGCAGTGGGGCACCTACGACCTCATCGTGGTGGGGTCGGGTTTCTACGGCCTGACGGTCGCCGAGCGGGCGGCCACCGAGCTCGGTAAGCGCGTCCTCGTGCTCGAGCGTCGCCACCACATCGGCGGCAACGCCTACTCCGAGGCCGAGCCCGAGACCGGCATCGAGATCCACAAGTACGGTGCGCACCTCTTCCACACCTCGAACGAGCGCGTGTGGGAGTACGTCAACCGCTTCACCGACTTCACCGGCTACCAGCACCGCGTGTTCTGCATGTACGACGGCACCGCCTACCAGTTCCCCATGGGCCTGGGCCTGATCAACCAGTTCTTCGGCCGGTACTACTCGCCCGACGAAGCGCGGAAGCTGATCGCCGAGCAGGCGTCCGAGTTCTCCTCCGACGAGGCCGCGAACTTCGAGGAGAAGGCCATCTCCCTGATCGGGCGGCCGCTCTACGAGGCGTTCATCAAGGGCTACACCGCCAAGCAGTGGCAAACCGACCCCAAGAACCTGCCCGCCGGCAACATCACCCGCCTGCCCGTGCGCTACACGTTCGACAACCGCTACTTCAATGACACCTACGAGGGCCTGCCCGTCGACGGGTACACCGCGTGGCTCGAGAACATGGCGGCCGACGAGAAGATCGACGTGGTGCTCGACACCGACTGGTTCGACGTCCGCGAGGCCGTGCGCGCCGCCAGCCCGGATGCGCCCGTCGTCTACACCGGCCCGCTCGACCGCTACTTCGACTACGCCGACGGCGAGCTCGGCTGGCGCACCCTGGATTTCGAGATGGAGGTCCTGCCCACCGGCGACTTCCAGGGCACCCCGGTGATGAACTACAACGACGCCGACATCGAGTTCACCCGCATCCACGAGTTCCGGCACTTCCACCCCGAGCGCAAGAACTACCCCACGGACAAGACCGTGATCATGCGCGAGTTCAGCCGCTTCGCCGACCGCGACGACGAGCCGTACTACCCGATCAACGAGTCCACCGACCGCGAGCGGCTGGCCGCCTACCGCGACCGGGCCAAGGCCGAGACCGCCGCCAACAAGGTGCTCTTCGGCGGACGACTGGGCACCTACCAGTACCTGGACATGCATATGGCCATCGCGTCGGCGCTGACAATGTTCGACAACACCCTCGCGCCGCACCTGCGCGACGGTGCGCCGCTGGCCGAGGGCTGATCGGCGCCGACGGGGGGCCTGGCCTGGCGCGCCTCGCTTCTTGCCCAGTTCCAGCATCGAGAAGTGGGTTTGGCACGGCGCCACTCGACTGATGCGGGCCGAACCCTCTTGGGGATGGGCGGCACGGCTGGCTCCGTTCGCCAGGTTCGCCGTTGCTGGTGAAGAACGGTGACGATCGGTCTTGATAGCGCCCCTCCCAAGCCTCTCAACGATGCTCAAATGCGGAGGGGCCTCTCGTTTTAGGCGTGTTCGCCCGGCAGACGAGTGTCTCCTCGACGAGGTCGTCGACCCGGCGAAGTTAAACAGGACCTACTGGGATGGAATCGTCAGTCCTCGGACGGCGTTGACGACTAACTCTCGACCAGGGCGGTGACGGCGTCCGCGCGCTGGGCACGGTGGACCAATGCAGGCCGGGCCTCGCCGTGGTGGACCAGAACCGGGGTGACCGACTCCCAGAACCGGCTCAACGAGCTCCGGCCGGCGTTCTCCGCGTGCGCCTGCGCTTGCTCGGCGAGGGAGTCGCCCGGCTGCGGCCGGTGGCGGTCCGGGAGCTTGCCCTCGATGCTCTCGTCCTTGCGCTCGGAGATGACGAACCCCAGCGCGAACTCCACGGTCCGCGGCAGGTCGCCGCACAGCAGCACGTCGGCTTCCGGGTACTCGTCGAGGACGTGCTCGATCGCGCCCGACAGTTCCACCAGCAGGGTGGCGAACGCGTCCGGGTTGATCTTCCGGCCGCTCGACCCCGGGATCCACCGCCGGACGGGCATCTCCCACGGCCGCATGTGGGTCGCCCCGTCGACGGTGTGGGTGGGGCCGGCCACGACCACAACGTCGCAGGTGTCCCTCAGCGGGAACTGCGCATCGACCTCCGAGGCCGGAGCCGTCGAATCGAGCTGCAGGGACAGCCACACGCGCTGCACGTCATGGCGGTCGCCGAGCGGCCCGACGACCGTTGTCAGGGCGATATCCGGGTCGGGGAGCTCGTGGTGGGTCACCCAGTCGAGGGAGGACCATTCGTCGTACCCGTCGTCGAAGTACACCGTCCGCATCCCTGTGTCCCCACCCGGCACGCGCGTCGACCGCGGTTGCTCCGGCACCTCGGCCAACGAGGTTTTCTGCCTCAACAGAACGTCGTAGCCCACGGACAACGCGGCGGGGAAGGAGAGATTGGGCGCGAACAGGTAGCCGGTGGCCTCGTCGTCGTCGTTCATGGCGCGTTCCAGCTCGTCCGACACCCGCGCTACGTCGGCGCGAAGATCCAGGACGTCGCCCGCCACCCCGAACCACCCGGTGGCGGTGCGGAAATCGAGACTGCGGGCCATGGCCATGTCCATCGCGCCCCGCATGTGATCCGGGGACGACGCCGGCAGTAGGCGCAGGTAGTACAGAGTTCCGTTGCGGTTGATCATCCAGTGACGCAGCGCCATCATCGCGATGAGCAGCAGTGCCGAGCCCAGGAACCACGCCAACCGGGGCAGCGACGAGCAGTGGTGCGACCAGAGGTCCGGGATTCCGGCGATGGTGCACGACGAGTCCGCCGTGATGATGTCGTCCGCGACCAGACTGCCGAATGCCGTGGTCAGCGCGATGGCGACGGCGATAAGGGATTCCACGACGAGCATGGGCCAAAGGTAGCCCGCTTTCCGGCAACAATTCGGACATGTGGTGGTTCTTCGTCTGATCAGGACCGGGTAGCGCGCCTAAACTATGATTCATGACCCGCGCGCCTGCCGCCGTGACCCGACTACTCGTGGTGCTCGCCGGCGCCGCGATGCTGCTGTTCCTCGCGTGGCCGATACTCGGCGGGGCGTCGGCTCCCGCGAATGCCCAGGCCCCCGCCGCACCGGCCGACGCGCCCGCCTCGGCTGACCCTGCGACTGAACCCGCGGCCCCCGAGGCCGCGCTGGAGGTCGGGGTGACCGACCCCGGGGACCTGTTGACCGTCGCCGACGAGGAACTGCTGGTCTCCGAGCCCGCCATCATGGGCCTGCCGCCGCAGGTCTCCCATGTCGAGTTCGTGGTGTTCGAGACCGGGGAAGACAATCTCAACGACACGATGCTCGAGTTCGCCCAGGGCATGCGCGGTGACCTCGTCTCGGGTGACAGTTGGGCGCCCGGTCGACTCATCGTGGCCGTGAGCATGGACCCGCGCCGCAACGGGATCTACTGCGGCGACGACGTGTGCGTGGCGATGGACCTGTTCGAGGGGGCGCACCTGGACGGCTCGCTCGAGGCGATGAAGGACCCGTTGCGGCGGGGCAACACCACGGCCGGGCTGCTTGCCGGGGTGTCGGCGGCCGCCGATCCGTCCGTCGCTCTGGAGTCGCCTGGAACGCCGAGCTGGGTTGGCTGGGCGTTCGGCGGCGCTGCGGTGGCAGCCGTGGGTGGAATCGGAATGTGGATCCGCAGTCTGCGCAAGACCCAGGCGAGCACTGCCCGTGAGCGCTACGACCAGATCTCCCGCGAGTACGGCCGCGTCGCGGGGGAGCTGACCGCCATCGATGTGCGTGCCAACTCACTGAGCTCCCCGCTGGCCGACGACGAACTGCGCTCGCAGTGGGAGGACGTCAAGCAGCGGTTCCTCGAGTTGGACACGGTCATGGGACGGATCGGGCACCTGCGGCCGGACTCCACCGACTCGGAGTTCCGCAAGGCAAGTGGGGACATCGGGACCGCCCACCTCACGGTGGAGCAGATGGACCTGGCCGAGAAGAACATCGACGAGATGTTCCGGATGGAACAGGGCGACGCCACCGTGCGTCGACGCCAGCTCGGCGAACTGCGCAAGGACATGGTCTCGGCCGGGCTCGGCACCTCCGATGCGCGGCTGGGCCACCAGTCGCAGTTGCTCCAGCAGCGCGTGGACGAGCTCGCGAGCAACACCGCGGCGCCGGACTTCATGGACCGCTATGCGCGGATCATGGTGGACTACCGGCTGGTGGTGGACGCTATCCGCCAGCGGGAGATGTCGGACGTCAAGGCGGCCAAGAACGCGGGCGACCGGCACGCGCCGAGGATTTACGACACCGACTGGCGGGTCGGTCACGGTTACGGCGGGTTCG
>NZ_JAALDM010000204.1 GCF_014144865.1 Dietzia aerolata
TCGCCGCTGCTCGAGCCCGGGGTGGCCGAGCCCTCCGGCGTCGAGCCCGGGGTGGCCGAGCCGAGGACCATCCAGCGGTCACCCCGTACCCGGATCGCCACGGCGATCAGGCGCATCATCACGAACACGCCCATCCCCCACCAGATGCCGACCAGGCCCCATCCGAAGTGACGCGTGGCCAGTAGTACCGGGAGGAAACCGCACAGCGCGGCGATCACGGTCGTGGTGCGGAGGTAGGCGGCGTCGCCCGCGCCGAGGAGGACACCGTCGAGGCCGAACACGACTGCGGCGGGGAGCACCACTATCGCCATCCCGATCAGGGCGACCACCAGGCGGTCGGCCACCTGCGCCTCGCCTGCGAGCCCTCCCGCGAGCTGGTCGCGCAGCAGCACCGTCGCCACCGCGAGCACCACCCCCAGACCGAGCGACCACAGGACCACCGCCCGAGCCAATGCCCGACCGTGCCCGGCCAGACCCGCACCAAGAGCGGCCCCGACGAGGGACTGCGCCGCGATCGCCACCGAATCCAGCACCAACGTGTACAGCGCCCACAACTGCTGGGCCAGGTGGTGCGCCCCCAGCGAGGCCACGCCGGCGGCCGCGGCGGCGGTGGTCGCCACCGCGAACGTGATCTGGAACGAGGCCGTCCGGATGATGAGGTCCACGCCCATCCGCAACTGACTCAGGATCACCGCGCGACGGGGGCGCAGTGACCCGGCATGCTCGATGATCAGTGCCACGACGAAGCCACCCGCCATGACGAATTGCCCGGCGAGGTTGGCCCAGGCACTGGCGATCAAACCGAATTCCGGGATCGGCCCCAGGCCCGGGACGAACACCACGCAGCCGATCGTGGAGAGACCGATACCCGCCGCGACCAGCACCAGCGGAGTGCGCAGCCGTTGAACCCCGCGCATCCACCCGTGCCCCGCTGCGGCGATGAGGATGAGGGGGATTCCCCACACCGCGACCCGAAGCCACTCCGCCGCCCGGGCGGCAACCTCGGCATCCGAGGCCAGCACGGTCGTCAGTGGGCCCATGAGTACCGACACCGTGGCCACGACGAGGGCGCCGACAGCCAGGGCGATCCACGTCGCCTGTACTCCCTCGGCGACCGCATCGGATCGCCGGCCCGCCCCGTGGAGGCGGGCCGCGCGGGCAGTCGTCCCGTAGGACAGGAAATTCATCTGGGTGCCAAGGACGAGCAGCACGAGCGATCCCACACCGAGCGCTGCGAGATCCTCCGGGCCCTGCCGGCCCACGACGATCCCGTCGACGAGCAGATACACCGGCTCCGCGGCAAGGACGGGCAGGACCGGCAACGCGATCGACCACAGTCGACGACCGAGTTCACCGACTCCGATGCTCGCCGTGGTCTCCGTCGCAGGATTGCGCGGCGAGGGCTCAGACGAGGAGCTCACGAAGCCTCGCCGTGACCTCTGCCTGGTCCCCGTTGATGGTGCAGCCAGCTGCGGCGGGGTGCCCGCCTCCTCCGAGTTGGGCCGCGACAGCCGCGACATCGATGGCCTCCCGCCCGGGGCCACCGTCACGCGAGCGCAACGAGACCGCCCACCTACCCGGCAGGTACTCCTTGAGCAGGACCGCGATGCACGCCTCCCGCACACCCCTCAGATGGGAGACCAACGATTCGACGTCGTCCTCGTCGGAGGTGCTGATGATCTCATTCGGGACCGCGAGCCACACCGCGCCACGTCCGCCCACCGCATCGGTGTCGAGGGTGACGGTCTGGAGCAGTCTCCCGAGAATCGACAGCCACGGAAATGAGTGGGCATCGAGCAGGTCGAAACCCAATCGGGTCGTTTCCGCCCCCGCCGCATGCAACTCGCTGGCCGTCGCATGTGCCGTGGGCCCGCCCCAACGAAAGGAACCGGTGTCTGTGACGAGGCCAGCGTACAGGCTTGTCGCGATCTCCGGATCGATGTGGAACCCGCCCGCTTTGAGGACGTCAAGGACGAGGGACGCGGTGGAGGCCGCGTTCGCGTCCAGGAGCATATGGCTCCCGAACCCGGGGTTCGAGCGGTGATGGTCGATCACCAGTACCTCTGAGGCCGCCGTCGACAGTCGTTCCCAGCGTCCGACGCGGTCGGCACTCGCGCAGTCCAGGGTCACCACGAGCCCATCGTGAGCCGGTACGTCCACCATCGGAATGACATGCTCGGTACCGGGGATCGACCGGAGCCCATCGGGCACCTGGCCCTCATCGAACGAGTGGTACACGGTCGCACCGACGTGCCGGAGCGCTCGGGCCAGACCTGCGGAACTACCGAGCGCATCCGCATCCGGCCGCAGATGACACAGCACGGTGACTGTTGCGTGCCGTGTCAGGATCTCTGCCGCACCGCGGGCGTCGACCGGGATGGTCACCGGTCGTCGTCCTCCGCCAGCCCGTCCTCGGCGCGTTTGTAGGGATCCTCATCTCCCGCGGGGGTGGCTCCCTCCGCGGCCTTGCGGACCTGCTCGTCACTGGCCCGGGCCTTGGCGAGGAGCTCCTCCATGTGCCGTGCCGCATCGGGCACCGAGTCGAGGGAGAAAGTCAGTTCCGGGGTGAACTTCACACCGGTCTGCTTGCCGACCATCGTCCGCAGCCGTCCACGCGCCGCGGTCAGTGCTTCCTCAGCCGACTCGAGGTCCGGCTCCTCGTCGAGGGTCCGGCCGCGGACGGTGTAGTACAGCGTCGCGACCCGGAGGTCGGGGGTGATGCGGGAGTCGGTGATGGTCACGAACTCCAGTCGCGGATCCTTGATCTCGTGTTCGATCGCCGTGGCGACGATCTCACCGATCCGCTTGCCGAGCCGTCCCGCACGTCCTTTACCGGTCATGGCGCTCCTCCTGAACCTGATCGGCCGCACCATGCGCGGCCATTACTCAACAGCATGCCGTGGGGGCAGGCCCGTTCTCCACGGAACCTGCCCCCACGGTCAGCAAGACGTGCGATGTCAGTCGCGCGGCTTCTCGACGAGCTCGTAGGTCTCGATGATGTCGCCGATCTTGATGTCGGCGTACGTCACTGTCAAACCACATTCGAAGCCCTCACGGACCTCGGTCACGTCGTCCTTCTCACGGCGGAGCGATGACACGGTCATCTCCTCGGCCACGACGTTGCCGTCGCGGATGAGACGCGCCTTCGCATTACGCCGCATGATGCCGTCGAGCACCATACAACCGGCGATCGTGCCCACCTTGGAGGAGCGGAACAGCTCGCGGATCTCCGCCTGGCCGAGCTGCTTCTCCTCGTAGATCGGCTTGAGCATGCCCTTGAGCGCGCTCTCGATCTCCTCGATCGCCTGGTAGATGATCGAGTAGTAGCGAATGTCGACACCCTCGCGGTTGGCCATCTCGGTGGCCTTGCCCTCCGCGCGGACGTTGAACCCGATGATCACCGCATCCGAGGCAGCTGCGAGGTTGACGTTGGTCTCGGTGACCGCACCGACACCACGGTCGATGACCCGCAGCTGAACCTCGTCGTCGATCTCGATGCCCAGAAGGGCCTCTTCGAGAGCTTCGACGGTACCGGAGTTGTCGCCCTTGATGATGAGGTTGAGCTGACTGGTCTCCTTGAGGTGCGAGTCCAGGTCCTCCAGGCTGATCCGACGACGGCTGCGCGCGGCGAGTGCGTTGCGCTTACGGGCGTTACGACGGTCCGCGATCTGCCGCGCAGTGCGGTCCTCCTCCACCACCATCAGCGTGTCGCCGGCGGCACACACGCTGGTCAGGCCGATGACCTGAACCGGACGGGACGGGGTCGCCTCAGAGACGTCCTCGCCGTGCTCGTCGACCATGCGACGGACGCGACCGTAGGCGTCACCGGCCACGATCGAGTCACCGACACGGAGCGTGCCTCGCTGGATGAGCACCGTGGCGACCGGGCCGCGACCGCGGTCCAGGTGCGCTTCGATGGCCACGCCCTGCGCGTCCATGTCCGGGTTGGCGCGCAGGTCGAGCGCGGCATCCGCGGTCAGGACGACGGCCTCGAGCAGTGAGTCGATGTTCAGACCCTGCTTGGCGGAGATGTCGACGAACATGGTGTCGCCGCCGTACTCCTCCGGCACGAGCCCGTACTCGGTCATCTGCCCACGGATCTTGTCCGGCTGGGCGCCTTCCTTGTCGATCTTATTGACCGCGACCACGATCGGGACCTCCGCCGCCTGGGCGTGGTTGATCGCTTCAACGGTCTGTGGCATCACGCCGTCGTCGGCCGCGACGACGATGATCGCGATATCCGTCGACTTGGCACCACGGGCACGCATAGCGGTGAACGCCTCGTGACCCGGGGTATCGATGAACGTGATCGTGCGATCCGTTCCGTCGACAGGAGCCGTGACCTGGTACGCACCGATGTGCTGGGTGATGCCACCGGCCTCGCCCTCGCCGACCTTCGCCTGGCGAATGCTGTCGAGCAGGCGAGTCTTACCGTGGTCGACGTGACCCATGACGGTCACGACCGCCGGGCGACGCTCGAGATCGTCCTCGCCACCCTGGTCCTCGCCGAACGACAGGTCGAACGACTCGAGAAGCTCGCGATCCTCGTCTTCCGGGCTCACGACCTGGATCTTGAAGCCCATCTCCTCACCGAGGAGCTGCAGCGTCTCCGGGGTGACCGACTGCGTGGCCGTGACCATCTCGCCCAGGTTGAACAGCGCCTGCACGAGCTGGGCCGGATTGACGTCGATCTTGTCGGCGAAATCGCTCAGCGATGCACCCTGTGCCAGTCGCAGGGTCTGCCCGCGACCGTCGGGAAGCCGGACGCCGCCGACCTCCGGTGCCCGCATCGAGTCATATTCCTGACGCTTCTGCCGCTTCGACTTGCGACCACGCCGGGGCGCACCACCGGGGCGACCAAACGCACCCGCGGCGCCACCGCGACCACGGCCTCCGCCACCGGGACGACCCCGGAAACCACCGCCACCACCGGCCGGGGCACCGCCGCCACCACCGGGGCGGAAGCCTCCACCACCGG
>NZ_JAALDM010000205.1:0-162 GCF_014144865.1 Dietzia aerolata
CAGCCGCGCCGCTCAGATGCAGCCGCGGGGGATATATCGGGAGCGGCTGCACCTGGACGGCGCGGCTGTGAGCGCGAGCGGTCGGAACTTCGGCTCCGGCAGGTCCTCGACCCCAGCAGTGGACGCCGGACCAGCCCAGCCAGCCCTGACCGGACCAGCCCA
>NZ_JAALDM010000205.1:259-1467 GCF_014144865.1 Dietzia aerolata
TGTGCATGGGGTAGGCGCCGGTGTCGGGCACGGTGTGGTCGTGCAGCGCCCAGTAGTCGGCGTGCGCGTAGTCCTGGGTGAACTCGACCACCGTGTAGCCGTGGCGGTCCAGGTCGACCCAGCGGATGTGATTGTTGGCGCCACTGAGCGCGCCCTGGGCGGCGGCGGACAGGCCGTTGCCGGAGGGCAGTTTGAGGATGTCGTCGACGTTGTTCGAGGTGATCGAGGGCGTCACGAACTCGACCGCGTCGACGCCGGCGCCGGGGTAGTCGGCGGGGTCGACGGGCACCTCGTTGGCCCACGAGCTGTGGATGTCGCCGGTGAGGAACACGAAGTTGCGCTTGCCGGTGTTGCGAATCGACTCGAACAGGCGGCGGCGCTCACCGGCGTAGCCGTCCCACTGGTCGGCGTTGTAGGTGATGCCCTCGCGCGGGATGCCCAGCAGCTCGGTGAGGGCGCCCATGGTGCGGTGGTCGAGCGGCGGGATCATGACGGGCGAGACCATCACGGAGTTGCCGACGACATTCCAGCGCGCGGTCGACGACGCCAGCCCGCGGGTCAGCCAGTCAAACTGGTCGGCGCCGGTCATGGTGCCGGCCTGGTCCACGGCGTGACCGTCGAGGCGGCCGGGGGTCTCGGTGCGGTAGGAGCGCAGGTCGAGCATGCTCAGTTCGGCGAGCGCGCCCCAGCGCAGGCGGCGGTAGAGGAAGCCGCCGTCGCGCAGGGAGTCGGGACGGATGGGCATCCACTCGAAGTAGGCCTGCGAGCCGGCGGCCTTGCGGTCGCCCCAGTTGCCCTCGTGGGGCTGGTGGTTCTCGGCGCCGTGCTCCCAGGCGTCGTTGGCCAGCTCGTGGTCGTCCCAGGTGCAGATCCACGGCACGTGCGCGTGCAGCGATTGCAGGTCGGGGTCGGTGCGGTACTGCGCCAGGCGGGTGCGGTAGTCGCGGAGGGTGACGATCTCGTGCGGGGGCTCGTGGTGGCGGATCGCGCCGAACTTGGCCGTGTAGCCGCCGCGCTCGTACTCGTAGATGTAGTCGCCGAGCTCGATCACCACGTCGAGATCGCCGCGCTGCACCAGGTGGCGGTACCCGGCGAAGTAGCCGGCCTCCCAGTTGGAGCAGGAGACGACGCCGGTGCGCCAGCGGCCGGAGGCGGGCATGGCGCCGTCGGCGGGGGCGGTGCGGGTGCGGCCGACGGTCGAGGTCTGG
>NZ_JAALDM010000206.1 GCF_014144865.1 Dietzia aerolata
CGGCCCGGCCGGCACGCCGGGGGCGCCGTCCACGCCGACCGTGGCGTCGGTCGCCGAGACGGTCCGGTCGATGGTCCGCAACGGCGACGATCTGGACCGCGTGATCGCCGCGCTGGGAGATCTGCGCAAATTCCTGCGGTGACGGCCCGCCCAACCGCCGGTCGGCCCCCTCGCGGGCGCCGTCCGATCGCGCGGGCGGTGTCCGTACTCGCCGCGCTCATCGCCGTCGCCGGGATCGCCCTGCACCATTCCCGCTCCGACGATCCACGGATCCTGGTCCTGGCCACGTTCGCGTTCGCTGCGTGGCTGCTGAGCCTGGTCGCGCTACTCGCGGCGCTGCGCGCCCGCTCCGTCGTGCTGTCCGTGGTGGCGTTGGTGCTGGTCGGCGCGGGTGTTTTCCAGTACGGCCCGCTGGTGGGACCGTCCGGAATTTTCGACGACGACGACAACGCCCACCCCGCTGTTCCCCTGCGGGTGATGGTGCAGAACCTCGAGTTCGGCCGCGCTGCTCCGCACGACGTCGTGCGCGCGGTTCGCGGTGACGAGGTGGACCTGCTGATGACCGTGGAGGCCACCCCCGAGTCGGCGGACGCACTGCGCACCGCCGGACTCACGGAGCTGCTGCCGCACGAGGCCACGGCAACAGCACCCGGAACCGAGGGGGTGGCGGTGTTCTCGCGCTACCCCCTGTCACCGGCCGACCGGATCCCGGGGTTCAGCCTCGGCGTGCTCCGAACCGAGATGGCCGGACCGTCCGGACCGGTCACGGTGGTGGCTGTCCACCCGGTGGCGCCGGTGTTCGACGGGCCCCGCTCGGTCGAGGAGGCCGACCGTCTTCGCTCCTATCTCGGCGGGCTCCCCGGCCCCGCGCCGGTGGTGGTCGGCGGCGACTTCAACGCCACCTGGGACCACGTCCGGTTCCGGAAGCTGCGTGAGCTCGGCTACTCCGATTCGGTGTCGGCGGGCGGGGACGGCTGGGTGCCCACGTGGCCGGCCGACCGGAGCTTTCCGCCGGTCCTGGGCATCGACCACATTCTGGCCCGCGGCGCTGTCGCTGTGGGCCGGACCAACACCGTTGAGGTGGGCCGGACAGACCATCTCGGGGTTTTGGCGACGGTACAGCTGCCAGACGGGCGGTAGCATTCCCACCATGAGTTCACGTTCGCGGATGACACGGTCGCGTCTTGTCGCCCCCGGCGCGGTCGCG
>NZ_JAALDM010000207.1 GCF_014144865.1 Dietzia aerolata
CGGCGGGGCAGGGGCTGCGGCGGGGACGGGGCTACTTCCCGGACAGGATCACGCGGAAGTCGTCCGGGTCGCGCAGCCAGATCTCGCGGTGGTGCGCCAGATCGTTGACGTGCAGTGGCCATTCGACATGCGCTCGAGACTCGGCGATCCGGTCATTCGCGGCGTCGAGATCGTCGACCTCGAACCATGCGGCCACTCCGTTGCCGACGGGTACCTCGGGGGTGGCCAGTGGTCCGTGCTCGGAGTCGCCGTCACGGGTGTGCAGCTGCAGGACGATGTCGTCGTCGACCAGTACTTGCTCGTACTCCGGGCCGCCGTGACCACTGACCGCACCCAGAACCTGCTGGTACCAGCGGCTTGTGGCGGGGACGTCGGCGACCACGAGCATCGGTTGGGGTCGGACGCGGCGTGAGTGGGACGGGGTGTTGTTGGTCATGACAGGTTTGGCGCGGGCTGGCCGCGGTACTCGCCGACAGACCACACGTTGCCCTCGGGGTCGCGGACGGAGAAGCCGTTGTCGCCGTAGTCGGTTTCGTGGAGTTCCTGGACGATCTCGGCGCCGGCGGCCTTCGCGCGCTCGTAGACGGCGTCGGCGTCGGCCGTGACCAGAAAGGCCAGCCCACTCCCGACCGGCGTGGCGTGGGGATCGTTCTCATCGCGCCGGCGGTCGCCGCACATCACTCCCCCGCCCTCGGGCCAGAGGAGTTCGGCGTGGGCGACCTGCCCGTCCTCGGAGTGGGAAAACGTTTCGATGAAACCGAGTGACTCGACGAGCCAGTCGATCACCGTGCGGGCGTCGTTGCACCGGAAGCAGTGCCAGACGGTCGGGGCGGGCGGGGTGCCGGGGGTGTGTGTACTCATGCTGCTGAGTCTCGTCGTGGAGAGCGCGCGGGTCTTGGATATTTCGGAAGGCCTTGTCTCGGGAGTGGGGCCGCAGGGTTACCGGACGCTTCGGACGCTCATGTGGTGCGCGATCCCCTGGCCGATCACGGTGCCGACGATGGCGAGCACGATCCACGGCAGAGAGGACACCGCCGCCTCGCCCCAGGTCTGTTCGGCCAGGAAGTAGTAGCAGAGCAGGCCGATCAGCAGCGCGATCACCGCGGCGATCACGACATTGCGGACGAAGGCGTTCCAGGGGAACTTCGGCGAGGGCATGGAGGCGTCGGACGGCGTGGTCATGGTCACTCCTCGTGCAGGCGTTGGTGTTTAGACCGTACGACGGTGCCCGAATAGTTCATATGGCGTTGAGGAGAAATGTTGACAACGTTTGGGCCGCGGAGGGGTCTCGGGCCTGGGCAGCGTCGGCGGGGTGGCCTCGAGGATCGGTTTCGCGATAGCGACGAGTTGTTGCGGAGTTGTTCAAACAACTTTCAAACAACTATGTCGATCTGGGAGGCTGTGGGCGTCCACGAACGCGTTGTTTGTGCAGGTCAACGAGTTGTTGGAGTTGTTTAAAACTCGGCGAATAGTTGTTGGAAACTCGCTCGGCCGTGTTCGCCTACTGCTCAACGAGACTGGCGTCGCCGCCAGAGCGGTCCGTGCCGGCCGAGCGTCTCCCCTCGTCGGAGAGCCAGCCCGTCGGTGACGTGCCCGTGTAGCGGCGATAGGCCTGGTCCATGTGGGCGTGGTCGGCGTATCCGTGGGCGTGCGCGATGTCGGCAAGCCGAAGTGGATTCCCGGCGTCGACGGCTGACACCACGCTGTGGTGCGCGGCCTCGAAGCGGAACAGGTCCGCGAGCTGCTTGGTCCCGATCCCCAGTTCCGCCTTTACCAGAGTGGACAGGTGACGGGTGGTCAGTCCCACCTGGTCGGCAACATCGGTGATGCCCATCCGGCCGCCCGACCGCTCGAGCAGCAACCACGCCCCGGCGACCTCGCGCCGAGGGCCGGATCGATTGGCATTGCGGTCGGCGAGGCCGCGAAGTCCGTCTGCGACCAGGTCAGAGTGGTCGGCCGGTGAGGCGGAGGCGACGCGGGCGAACAGGTGCCTCATCTCGACGCCAATGGCGTCCTCGCCTTCCTGGGTGAGCTCGGTCAGTGCGGCCGCCGGCAACCCCAAGAGCTGACGCGCGGCCAGGGGATGCACCGCGACCTGGACCCCCTCCTGCCGGTCTGGGCGGTGAAGGTAGACCGGCTGAAGGTGGAACGCGCCCAGGCACACGTTGTGGGTGACGCCCTCCCCTGACGCCCATTCGCGCTGGTCGTACGAACACAGCAGCGGGGCGTCGGTGGCAAACACCAGCGTCAGGGTGGTGGACGGAAGTCCTCGGTGCGGCGTGCGCGTGCTCGCCGGGGAGGAATCGGTGACGGAATACCGGAACACCTGTCGGATCCCCGGCGGGACGTGAGACGTCGCCGTGCCCATGGCTCCGAGTGTGCCCTGATCAGCACAGGGGCGGAAGACCCTTGACGGGGGTGGGCCAGACTGGGCGCTGGATAGACTGCCCGGCGTGTCGAATGCCCCCTCCACCAGTGCCGAGATCCGCAAGGGTCTCGCGGATGCCGCGCCCGTCGGGCTCGGCCTGGTTCCCCTGGGTCTGGCGTTCGGAGTCCTCATCACCCAGGCGGGATTCGACTGGTGGTGGGCGCCGGTCTTCTCGATCCTCATCTACGCGGGATCGATGGAGTTCCTGGCCATCGGCATGTTGAGTGCTGCCACTCCCCTGTATTCGCTGGCAGCGGCGACATTCTTGGTCAACTTCCGGCACGTCTTCTACGGCCTGAGCTTTCCCATCGAGTCGATCCGCTCACGCCTCGGCCGCGCGTATTCCATCTATGCGCTCACCGATGAGGTGTACGCGATCACCGCGACCAAGCGCCGAGCCGAGATGAGCGGCCCGCGGACGCTGACTATCGCGGTGACCTGCCAGTCGCTGTGGGTACTGCCGGGAATCGTGGGCGGCCTGATTGGGCTGGCACTCCCACCGGGCTTGGACGGGCTCCAGTTCGCCCTGACCGCACTGTTCGCGGTGCTCGCGGTGGATGCCTGGCGCGCATCCGGCGACCTGCCGGCGCCGGTGATCGGACTGCTTTGCGGACTGGCGGCTGCATGGCTGGCACCGGATCAGATGATGTTGGTCGGCCTGGTGGCCTTCGTGCTGGTGCTGCTCGCCCGGTTCGCGTGGACCTCGAAAAACGAGCCGCGTGCCGGCTCAGGATCCGATCACGCCTCCGGCTTCGGCTCTGATTCCGCTTCCGATTCCGGCGAGGCAAGCCGATGACCGCCCCCGTGCCGTCGACCGGCTACCTGCTGGCCGGACTCGGCGTGATGTTCCTGGTGACCGTCGCGTTGCGGGCCGCGCCGTTCGTCGCGTTAACCCGGCTGCGGGACTCACAAGTCGTCCGCTACCTGGGACGGACGATGCCCGCGGGCGTGATGGTGGTGCTGGTGGTCTACACCCTGCGCGACACCACCACGGAACTCGGCTCCTGGCTGCCGGCTGCGGTAGCGCTGGCGATCACCCTCGGCGCGCACCTGGCGTGGCGGCGGGCCGCGATCAGCATCGTGCTGGGGACGGCGACGTTTATGCTGCTCCAGGCCTGGCTGGGGTGAGCTCGGGTGGCCGGACTCGCGCATCCTTGTGGGCTTGCGCTTCCCAGCGGGCACGAATCGGGTGCACAAGCCGCGAAAGGCCCGGCCAAAAGGATGCATACCCTTCGGGCCGGGCCTGAAGCGCGGCGCCACCAGCGCCACCAGCGCCACCAGCGGCACTAGCGTCACTAGCGCCACAAGCGGCGCCACCAGCGCCAGCGAGGTCAGCTCGCCACGGGGCAGGTGCCCAGGTCAACCTTCCACTCGGTGAGGCCGTTGAGCCAGCCGGACCGCAGACGTGTCGGCTCGCCGAGCGCGGTCAGGTCCGGCAGGTGGTCGGCAATCGCGTTGAAGATCAGCTCCAGCTGCATCTTGGCCAGGTTGGCGCCGATGCAGTAGTGCGGGCCCTGGCCGCCAAAGGTGACGTGCGGGTTGGGGTCTCGCAGGATGTTGAAGGTGAACGGGTCCTCGAAGACCTCTTCGTCGAAGTTCGCGGAGCCGTAGCACAACAGCACTCGGTCGCCGGCGGGGATGGTCACTCCCCCGATCTCCACATCTTCCGTCGCGGTGCGCTGGAACTGCGTGATCGGCGAGGCCCACCGCAGGATCTCGTCGTACGCGGTCTCGGGCCGCTCGGACTTGAACAGCTCCCACTGGTCGGGGTTCTCGAGCATCGCGACCATGCCGTGGGTGGTGGCGTTGCGGGTGGTCTCGTTGCCGGCGACCGCCAGCAGTGTGACGAACCAGCCGAACTCCTCGGGCGAGAGGTGCTCACCGTCGACGTCGGCCTGGACGAGCTTGGAGACGATGTCGTCCTGCGGGTTCTCGGCGCGGTCCACGGCCATCGTGTGGAAGTACTCGATGAGCTGCATGGACGCCACGGCGGCGAGATCCATGCCGCCGGGTGCGTCGTAGCTGGTCATGGTGTTGGACCACTCGAAGATCTTGTGGCGGTCCTCCTGCGGCACCCCGAGCAGATCGGCGATGGCCTGCAGCGGCAGTTCGGAGGCGACGGCGGTGACGAACTCGTCGGCGTTCCCGGAGGCCGCCTCGGTGACGATCTTGCGGGCCCGCTCGGCGAGCTCGGGGCGCATGCCGGCCACGCCGCGGGGGGTGAACCCGCGCGAGATGATGCGGCGGTGCTTCTTGTGGATCTCGCCGTCCTCGTTGACCAGCATCTCGCGCTGGGCCTCGATGATCGCGCGATCGGTGCCCTCGGCGAACCGCGGGATCATGGTGTTCTCGCCGGCGGAGAACTTCTCCCCCGTGATCCGGGAGATCTCCTTGACGTCGGCGTGCTTGGTGGCGAGCCAGTAGTGGTCGTCGTCGAATCCGTCGATGCCGGGCTGCTTCTCGACGCGGCGAAGCGGATCGGTCTGGCGCAGGTGACGCCATTCATCGTGCGGAAGCCGCTTTTCGAACAACTCGGGATCGGTGAAGTCGAACCCCTCTGGAATCGACACGTCCATGGTTCCTCCTACCTACTGGCCCGCCTCCCCCGACGGGACCAAAACCGTGAATAGTGGTAACGATATACACGTGGCACTATCTTCGAGTGAGATTCTTGACAGAGCTTTGATGCTGTCTGATCAGATGTCCGGTTCGATCGCGCGCGCCGCGGCGAACTACGGTCTCACCGTGCCGCGCCTGGAGCTGCTGTTCGTGCTCGGTCTGCAGGGCGAGTGCAAGCAGGTGGAACTGTCCATGTACCTGGACTGTTCGCCGCGTCAGGTGACCGCACTGGTGGACGGCCTGGAGGCCGGTGGTCACGTGGAGCGCAAGATGTCGCCGGAGGACCGCCGGGTCCGCCTGATCACGCTCACCGACAAGTCGCGGAGAATCGTGGATGAGGTGGTGTCGGCGCGAGTTGCGCTGGCGGAGTGGCTGTTCGAGGGCCTCGACGACGCGGAGCTCCAAACCTTCGGCGCCATGTCCGAGCGCCTCGTTTCCCGGATGTCCGGCCGCGCGCTCAGCCGGTTGCCCATGCAGTGATCGGCGCCAGGTCGCGGTGGGTGGTGGCGCGAGTCCGAAACGTCACCGCGGGCAGTGCCCTTCGGGCGATGGGTACGACGACGACGTCGTCGTCGTCCCGATTATTTTCACCTCGGCCACCGGTGACGTCGTGTGCCGCTCCGACGGTGGGGCGGCGGGCAGGTGGTGGGCGGTGGCGTCGACGGCCGCGCGGTGCTCGGTCGTGGGTGCTCGATCAGGCGGTGCAGGTGGCGCAGCCGGCGTCGGCGCGGTGGAATTCGGTGAAGCCGCGCGCGGTGTAGTTGGGGATGGCGGCGGGGGAGTCGGCGCGGTCGGTGTGCAGCCAGACGCGGCGGCAGCCGGGGACGTTCCAGGCGATGCGGCAGACCTCGGACAGGAACCATCCGCCCAGGCCACGGCCGGTGTGGGCGGGCAGGATGCCGAAGTAGACGATCTCCACGTCGACGCCGTCGGGTGCGCTGGGATCTGCAGCGCTGGGGCTTTCGGCCGGGTCGCAGGGGCTCATGCGCAGTTCGGCGAACCCGACGGCCTCGCCGTCCGCGGTGGCGCGCAGCGTGCTGATGCAGGGGTCGGAGCAGTATGAGGCCCAGTGGCCGGCGGACCAGTCGAGGCGGTCGACCCAGTTCCAGTCGGCGCCGACCTCGCGGTACATCCGCGCGTTGAACTCGGGCTCGGCGGGGAAGACGCGGGTGATCGTCACGTCGGCCGGGGCAGAGGGCCGGAGCTGGTCGGCCGAGGTCTGCTGCAGGTAGGTCACGCTGGTCATCGGGATATTGAAGCACCAAACCCCGCCGCTGCCCAATGTGGTTGGGCTCAGGCGGGGCTTGCGGTGAGGAAGTGATTCAGACGTTTACACCGAACTGGCCGAAATTGTTATTGAGAAAGTCGCGCAACCCATCTTCGAGGTGGGGAGGAAGTGGCTGGGCGCTGAGGTGATTCGCCCCAGCGACGGAACCGACGCCGGCGAGGGCGATTCCGGCACCGATTGCGAGAAGATTGATGAATTCGTGGAAGTAGATGTTTCCCTGGGGCATGTGGTCTAACTCCTTGAGGGAGCGCCGAAATCTTTCAGCGCACGGCTAACGGAAACGGAAACGGGAAGTGCGGTGCGTCAGTTCAGGTTCATTTGAGGAATGAACGGCACATCGAGTCCGTTCAAGAACGTTGTCGCACCGGTCATCGTGTTGTTGTAGGTGTCGGCAGATGCGGAATTGAAGCCGTCTGCAACAAAGGGGTTCGTGGCGACACCAATCGCGCCACCGGTGCCAGCCAACGCTGCGGCCCCGGTCGCGAGAGCGGTGCCACCGACGGCCGCCGGCGCTGCCGTCAGGATGACGCCAGCGCCTGCTAAAGCATTGGTAACGGCTATGCCGACTGGAATGAGAATTAGTTCAATGCCCACTTGAGGTCCTTTCGGTAGGTCAACGTCAGCCGAAGGTGAGTTGCTTTGGCTCGACGACTGGTGGTGGATTCACCGGCAACAACGGGATGTTGATTGCGGGTGGAGCAGGTTGTGCTGGTGGCGGGGGAGCTGGTTGCGGTGCTGGCTGCGGGGCAGGGGCCGGTCGATAGTGATTCGGATTGGCCTGCCTGGCAGGGGCCTGCGGAACCCACGTGTCCGCAGACGTGGCGGGACGACTTGATCCGGATTGCGGAGCTGTCTCTGTGTCGCTGGTTGGACTCGACGCCTCTGAACTGCGGATAGCCGCCGTAGAGGTTGATGGTGATGACGAGTTCCCCGCCGATGGGTCCTCGGACTGGGGCGGTGTGTCGGCGCTCGACAGACCGAATTGGTTGGGTGCCGGCAGCGAAGCCGACTCTTCCTGGGCGGAGGGCTCGACGGCAGGACCCATAACGAGAGCGGTACCTGCGCCTCCCGAGAATCCGAGGGCGGCGAGGCCGACAAAGACGAGCAGAGTGACGGGCAGAGGGCAGAGCGTGGTCGACGACGCTGCTTTGCTCACCTACTCGCCTTTCCTCGTACGCGGCTCGGGCGGCGGAAAATCCCACCGATACGCGGGCTAGGCGGCCCGCGCGGAGAGAACGTTAAGGCTGAGCAATAGCGGATGGCTCTGTTTCGATGGCTAAGCGAATTGGGGAATTCTGAGCGGTGTCACCTGCGATAACGACTTTTGCATGAAATTCGTTTGATATGCACAGGTTGTCCATGGTGCGGCCCTGAAGACTGTCGTATCAGCATGAACATGCAGAAATTCTGATTGATGACGATAGTGTGTCGGAGATCACTTTGCGGTGGAGGCGGGAGTGGGCCCGGGTGGCCGCGGACGACGAGTCCGAGCGTCGTCCGCGGCCGGGTTTCTAGTGTTCGAGGTCTCCGAGCATCGTGCCCTTCGGGGTCAGGAAGAACACGACAAAGGCGAAGGCGAGTAGGGCCAGTCCGCCGATGAGTCCGGTGAGCCCCATGCCGGAGGTGAAGGCGTCGCCGGCACGCGCCGTGAGGTCGGGCAGGTGTGCGGCCTCGGCCACCGCGACCGCGCCGCCGAGGGAGTCGCGAACAGCGTCGGTGGCGTCGGCACCCATGGCGAGTGTCTCCGGCGGAATGCCGATCTCGCGCCGGTACAGGAACGAGGCCAGCGACCCGAGGATCGCGATGCCCAGCACCGCGCCGAACTCGTAGGCGGTGTCCTCCATTGCGGCGGCATTGCCGGCCTTGGACCGCGGGACACCGCCCATGATCATCGAGGAGGCCAGGGCAAGCGCTCCGATGCCGGCGCCGATTAGGGCCAGCGAGATGAACACCGAGGTCAGCTCGAGGTTCTCGCCGCGGACACCTAGGACCATCATCCCGGCGCCAGCGATGAACAGAGCGAGGAAAATGGTGGCCCGCATCCCGATCCGTTCGGACAGCACCGGTGCCAGCAGTGAGGTGACGGCGGCGGCCAGCGCGAGCGGCATGAGTTGGAGGCCAGACTCGAAGGCGCTCGCCCCGTTGACCAGTTGGAGCCACTGCGCGAGCAGCAGGAGGCCCGCGGACATGGAGAAGCTCGCGATCAGCGCTGCCAGGACGCCCGCCGAGAAGATGCGGTGCCGGAACATCGTGACGTCCAACAGGGGAGCATCCGAGTTCAGGCACCGGCGCACGAACACCACGATCGCGGTGACGCCGATGCCGAAGGCGATCCAGGCAGGCAGGTAGGTCAACGAGCCCTCCTCGCTGAACTGCTTGATGGCCCACATGCTCGTGGTCATCCCGAGCAACGTGAGCAGTGCGCCGAACGGATCCCACGGGCCGGGCTCGGGAACACGAGACTCCGGGATGGTGAATATGGCGCTGACGAACGCGATGGCCATCATCGGCACGCTGACCAGGAACGCGGCCCGCCAGTCGAAGGTCTCCAGCAGAAATCCGCCCAGCAGCGGCCCCACGGCGGCGCCGATCCCGGCGACCGCGGCCCACACCGCGAGCGCGGTGGCGCGCTCGCGAGTGTCGGTGAACGTGACCCGCAATAGCGACAGGGTGGACGGCATGACCATGGCCGCGCCCACGCCGAGCAGGACGCGCAGGGCGATCACGAAGCCGGGGGAGTGGGCGAACAGCACCAGCACCGAAGCGAGCGCGATGAGTACGTAGCCCAGCATGAGCATGCGCTTGCGTCCCCAACGGTCGGCGATCGACGACATGGAGATGAGAAGACCGGCCATGACCAGCGAGTACGCGTCGATGATCCACAACTGCTGCGACGCCGTGGGCTGCAGATTCGCGGCCATCTGGGGGATGGCCACGTTGAGGATCGTCATGTCCGTGGTGATGGCGAGCAGGGAGAACGTCAGCGTGGCCAGGCCCAGCCAGCGGCGCGACGGATCGTAGGAGCCGAGGATGTGAGGGTCGGCCTGCGGGCCGCTCGGGCCGCTCGGGGCGGGTGCGGCGGGTGTGGGAGTCGAGGGTGTGGGTGCGGCGGTGTCGCTCATGCGGGGGAGTCCTCGTCCGGGGTGCCGGAGGTTTGGATCTCGACGGGCATGGTCGAGATCGCGCGGATGGTGACCTCGAGGAGATCGATGGTCGGTGGGGTGCCCGTCAACGCGGTGTAGATGGTGGCGCCGTCCAGACACATGGCCAGCGACTCGGAGCGGGTGCGACCGAAGTAGGGGGTGAGGAGTTCGGTGAGACCGGTGAACCAGCGCAGGCTCAACTCGCGGAGGTCCTCCTCGAACAAGCCGGCGTAGACGAGCGCGCCTTCGACCTGAACCTTGCGGACATCGGCCAGGTCCTCACGGGCAGCCGAGATCAGGAAGGCGACCGGGTCGGGGGCCGAAGCCAGATCCTCCGCGAGCTGGGCAAGGTCGTTCTCGACCTCTGCGGCCAGATATTCGAGCGCGCGCCTGCGCAGGTCATCGATCGTGGAGAAATACCTGGTGGTGGTCCCCACGGCGACGCCGGCGCGGGCGGCGACCGCGCGGTGGGTCAGTGCGCTGACGCCGCTCTCGGCAATCAGCTCGGCAGCGGCCCGGCCGATATCGCGGATGCGCTGCTCGGGATCGCGGGTGCGTCCGGGGCTGCTCATGAGGGCTCCTTGAGGTCTCGGCCGAGTGGGTGTTCGAAGTTCGATGTCGAAACGCTGCTGTACAAATGTACGCGTACAAACGTACAGCAATTGTGGGGAGCCGGGAATCAGCACCCCGACCTGGTAGTACTGACGCCATGAGGGAATCGAAGAGCGCCCGGGGCAGTGCGACTGATCGGGTCACGGGTGGGGTAGCGGGGCGGGTCAGGGCAGGTGCGGCCGTGGCGTTGGTCGGCTACGGCGCCGTGGTGGTGGCGCTGACCATGCTCAAGGCGTTCTTCGTGATAGGTCTGCTGTGGCGACCCGAATCCCAACGCGGACGCTCGATCGAATGGATGCCACTGGCCCTCTATCGGGACTCGCCCACCTGGTTCGGGCCGCTGTTCGACTACCTCGGCAATATGGCCTTCTTCATCCCGATCGGGATCGTGACGTACATCCTGCTGGAGCATCGTCGGAGGGCGGTTGGCCTCGTCGTCGTCGTGGGATTGACCCTGAGCGCGGCGATCGAGACCCTCCAATACGTCCTGGCCCTGGGACATTCGGACGTCTCCGACCTGCTGTTCAACACCGCCGGCGCGCTGGTCGGCGCGGTGATCGCGCGGCTGTGCGGGCGGCGGCTCTACCCGGTGTGGATCGGGCTGGCGCTGGTCGCCGCTGCGGTGTTCGCGGTGCTGGTGGTGCTCGGGCCACGGCTCGGCGATCCCGACAAGGTGGTGGAGGCCGGTGTGGTGGAGCCGGGCGTGATGAAGTCTGCGGTCGGCGCTGGTCAGGCGACCTTTGCGTCCGGCTCTCCCGCGGCGCGCTCGTAGCGGCCGGCCAGCCACGCGCAGACGATGAGCTGGATCTGGTGGAAGATCATCAGCGGCAGGACAAGCAGTCCGACTGGCTGGCCGACGAACAGGACCGCCGCCATCGGCAGGCCCGTGGCCAGGGACTTCTTGGAGCCGCAGAACTGGACGACGCGCTTGTCGCGGTCGTCGAAACCGAGCGCGCGCGAGGCCAGCTCGGTCAGGCTCAGGACCACCGCCAGCAGGACGATGCACGCCCCCACGAGGCCGAGGACCTGCGGCACGCCGACCATCGTCCAGATGCCCTCGGCCACGCCCTCGGAGAATGCGGCGTAGACGATCAGCACGATCACGGCTTTGTCGAATAGCGCCAGCCGCTTGATTTTTGAGGTGATCGGCAGGATGCGGTCGCGGAAGATCTGGCCGACGATGAACGGCAACAGCAACTGCAGCGCGATCTTGCCGACCGAGCCCCACGTGATGGTGACGGAGCCGTCGGTGGTCATCAGCGCGAACACCAGCAGCGGCGTGATGAAGACGCCCAGCAGGTTCGACACCGACGCCGACACGACCGCCGCGCTGACGTGGCCGCGCGCGATGGCGACGAACGTGATCGACGACTGCACCGTCGACGGGACCAGCGTGAGGAACAGGAAACCCGCG
>NZ_JAALDM010000208.1 GCF_014144865.1 Dietzia aerolata
CCTGCGCGCCGACTTCCGCTGCGTGGCCATCGACTTCCGTGGTCAGGGGAACTCGCCGCGAGCCCTGGGCGGCTACGACATGGACACCCTCACGGTGGACGTGGCCGAACTGCTGCGGCACCTGCAGATCCCGGTGGTCAACTTCGTGGGGCTGTCGATGGGCGGCTTCGTGGGCATCCGCCTGGCGGCCCGGTACCCGGAGTCGGTGCACACGCTGACGCTCATGGACACCGCCGCCACGGCCGAGGAGCCCGCCAACCGGACCAAGTACAAGACTCTCGCCAAGGTGTACCGGCTCACCGGCGTCCGTCCGCTGAGGACGCGGGTCGCCCCGATCATGCTGGCCCCGGAGAACGTGGATGCACCGTGGGTGGAAGAGTGGATCTCGAGGCTCGACCGCAACGATCGCGCGGGCATGATCAAGGCGATCGAATCGGTCGCGGACCGGGACCCGTGTGAGGACGAGGCGGTACGGATCATCGCGCCGACCCTGATCATGGTCGGCGCCGAGGACGCCGCGACGCCGCCGGCCAAATCCCGGCGACTCGGGGAACTCATCGCCACGACGCGCTTCCACGAGATCCCCGGGGCGGGGCATTCAGCCACGCTGGAACGCCCCGATGAGGTCAACGCCATCCTTTCGGCGTTCCTCTCCGAATACACAATGTGACGACAAGGAACTCGATGACAGCGGACGGCCTACCGGCAAAAACAGGCAATTCGGATCCCGACGGCTCGACCGGTTCGGAAGGCCACGCGGGCCCCGACCCGACTCGCGACGGCGGGTGGGTGGGTCTGCTCACCGGCCGGGTCACGGCCTGGGTGATGCTCGCGATCATGCTCGTGATCTCGGGAGCCGTGTTCGCACTGGCCGCGTCCGAGGGGTCGTCCGAGGCGCCCAACTCGCTGCCCGATGAGGCCGAGTCCGCACAGGTCTCGCAGATCCAGGCGCAGTTCCCCGACTCCGGGTCCGTTCCGGCTGTTCTCGTCGTCTCCCGCTCGGGCGGCGGCGAGCTGGGGCCGGAGGGCATGGCCGCCGCCGGCGCCGCGGGGCAACGCATGTCCGAGGTCGTGGGTGCCGAGGCGCAGGGCCCGATCCCGTCGGAGGACGGCGAGGCCGCGCTGGTGATCGTGCCGGTCGAGTCCGACGTCATCTCCAACGACGAGGGCCGCGAACTCGTCGCCGACATGCGTAGCGCCGCCACGGACAGCCTCGGCGACGGGATGACCGCCGAGCTCACCGGTGGCCCGGCCTTCGCCGCGGACACCGCCGCCGCCTTCGAGGGCGCCGACTTCCGACTTCTCGCCGCGACGGCACTGGTCGTGGCCGTGCTGCTGATCGTCACCTACCGCTCGCCGGTGCTGTGGCTGGTGCCGCTGATCATCATCGGGATCGCCGACCGGGTGGCCGCACTGGTCGTGTCGCAGGTCGGCGAGCTGATGGATGTCCCCGTCGACGCCTCCACATCCGGCATCGTCTCGGTCCTGGTCTTCGGCGCCGGAACCAACTACGCCCTGCTCCTGGTGTCCCGCTACCGCGAGGAGCTACGCAGAACCGAGGATCGTCGCGGCGCTCTGCGTGCGGCCTACCGCGGCGCGGTCCCCGCGATCGCGGCCAGCAACATCACGGTGGTTCTCGCGCTGCTCACGCTGCTGCTGGCCACCCTGCCCAACTATCGTTCGCTCGGGATCTCCGCCGCGGTCGGCCTGATCATCGCGGCGGTCTACGCGCTCGTCGCACTGCCCGCCGCGCTCGCGGTGTGCGGCCGGGGATTGTTCTGGCCGTTCGTCCCGCGCCCCGGCGCCGTCGCGAAGTCCGGCCGGCCCACCCGCGCCGCCGAGAAGCCCGAGGGGTTCCGCGACGAGGTGCCGGCCGGCATCTGGGGCCGCATCGCCGCCCGAGTGGTCCAGCGACCGGTCACGGTGCTGATCTCGTGCGTCCTGCTGCTCGCAGTGCTGGGGCTCGGCCTGATCGGCACCCGGGTCGGGCTCAGTCAGACCGAGCAGTTCCGCACCGCCTCCGAGTCCGCCGCGGGGCTGGAGACCGCCGCCGAGCACTTCCCCGCGGGCGTCACGAACCCGGTCACCATCGTCACCCGCACGGGCACCGAGGGCCAGGTCCTCGAGTCCATCCAGGGCGTCGAGGGCGTGGTCTCGGCCAACCCGTCGGGCGAGTCCGGCACGGGCTGGAGCCGCGTCAACGTGGTGCTCGACGCCGCCCCCGCCACCGACCGTTCCGAGGACAGCATCGTCGGACTCCGTGACGCCGTGGACACCGTTCCCGGCTCCGAGGCGATGGTCGGCGGCTCGGTCGCCGAGGCCGTCGACACCAACGAGGGCAACGTCCGCGACTTCACCCTGATCGCGCCGCTTATCCTGCTCGTGGTGTTCGTCGTCCTCATCGGGGTGCTGCGCTCGCTGGTCGCACCGATCCTGGTCATGCTGGCCACCACGCTGTCCGCGGTGGCGGCGCTGGGACTCGGCACGTTCGTCACCACCCAGGTGCTGGGCTTCCCCGGCCTGGACGTGTCGGTGCCGCTGTACAGCTTCCTGTTCCTGGTCGCCCTCGGCGTCGACTACTCGATCTTCCTGACGATCCGCGCCCGCGAGGAGTCGGCCACACACTCGACCCCTGAGGCCATGGTGCGCGCGGTCGCCCTGACCGGCGGCGTCATCACCTCCGCGGGCATCGTGCTGGCGGCGGTGTTCGTGGTGCTCGGCGTCCTGCCGCTCATCGTGCTCACCCAGGTCGGCGTGATCGTCGCGCTGGGCGTGCTGCTGGACACGTTCGTCGTGCGCACT
>NZ_JAALDM010000209.1 GCF_014144865.1 Dietzia aerolata
GTGGGCCAGCCCGGGTCGAGGAGGTCGAGGGTGGGGAGAACGAGCAGGGGAACCGCCCCGGGGACGACGACGAGGGCACCATATTCCGCAATCGGGCTGCGACGCGCGGAGTCGTACCAGGCCACCACCAGGGTCACGGCGGCAAAGGCTAGAGCACCCACGATCAAGGCAATCTGGTCACCCAGAAGCCTCGTATCCGAGGTGGTGAGATAGCCGGTGAGCATGAACGCGGGCGGAACCGACCAGATCAGGCGGACCACCAGGCCCAGCCCGCCGGCGAGGACCGCGGTGGCGATTCCGACGATCACGTAGAAGATCGGCAACTCGACGCCGTGCGAGATGAGCGGCGCGAGCGCCATGGTGCCCGCAGCGACCAGGCCCGCCAACACCGCGGATCGCCAGTGATGGGCGAGGATCATGCCGCCGAGCGCCATGCCGCCGACGAGCATGTACGCGGCGATATCCGGGATCCAGCCGTAGAGGGTGCTGCTGGCGATGACGTCGAGCACCCCGGCCGCCAGGCCCGTGCCCACCAGCGCCAGGGCCCCCGGGTTGACCGGCCTGTCCTCGGTGGGCTTGTGCCGCGACTGCAGCCACAACCCCAGCCCGACCAGCACAACGGCGAGGATGCCGGCGCCGATCACGCGGGCGATCGGCGGGAACAGCCCAGCCTGGATCGCCACGACCAGAAGGAATGCGATGCCCGCCAGCATGATCGCGCCACCGAGCGCGGCGATGATCGTCGCGGGGGTCAGACGCGACGGCTTGGCTGGGGCCGGCTGTCCGTGAACCGGGAAGCTCGGCCCCTGCTGGCCGGGCTGCTGCAGAACGGGTCCGCCAGCTCGCCACGGACCACTCGGCTGCGCGGGCGCAGGCCCGGACCGCTGCTGCTGGTATTGGTGCTGCCAGGGCTGCTGGGTCGGTCCGGGCTGGTGAGCCGGTCCGGGCTGCTGGCCCTGCCCTGGCTGGCCCGCAGCGGGAGCGGGAGCGGGAGCAGGGCTGGGAGCGCCGGGTGCGGCTTCCCGAGCGGAGCTCGATCCGGGCACGGGCGCGGGGGCGGTGAGTCCACCCAGCGCGGACAGTCCGGTCCGGATCTCTGCCACCTCGGCAGTGATCCGGCCGAGGCGGGCGTCGAGATCCGCCAGCGTTCGTTTAACATGTTCGGACTGTTCAGAGTTCACCCCTGAATCTTCTCCCGAGACCGGTCAGCCGTCTACATCTTCACTCAACACGATGAGATCCGAGGGTTCGTCAGTCCGTGTCGCTGGCACCGTCGCTCGCGAGTGCGAGCGTGGCGAGGTCGTCGCCGGTGATGCCGGGATACCCGTGGAGCATCTCCCGCCACCGGGCAGGGAACGCCGAGGCGCCCCACCGAGCACCGAGTAGACCTCCGGCGATCGCGGCCACCGTATCGGTGTCGTCGCCAATGGCAATGGCCGCAGCCAGCGAGTCGCACGCGTGGCGCGCCGGCTCATCCGACGGCACCGGAGTGTGAAGGATGGCCGACCACGCCGCCTGGAACGCGGACACAACCCATCCATTGGGGTTAAAGCCCGAGGGCGGACCCTGCTCGGCCTCCTCGATCCGGCTCGCCCAGAAGGTGCGGGCCTCGTCGTCGTCAACAAACTCCAACCCACTGCGGACGTCGAGGACACCCTCACGCGCGGCGCGGTCGATCGCCAGCGACCACAGGACACACGCCTGGCCGGCGCGCGGATCGGCGTGGGTGAGCGCACTGACCTGGGCTGCGGCGCGGGCGATGGCGGGGCGGTCACCGAGATGCGCGAGCGCAACGGGGGCGGTGCGCATGAGCGAGCCGTTGCCGGCCGACCGGGAATTGCGGGAGGTGTAGTCGGCGGCC
>NZ_JAALDM010000210.1 GCF_014144865.1 Dietzia aerolata
CGCAGGGCGGGGCGGTGGAGGTCGCGGTG
Source organism: Dietzia aerolata (assembly GCF_014144865.1). GTDB lineage: Bacteria > Actinomycetota > Actinomycetes > Mycobacteriales > Mycobacteriaceae > Dietzia > Dietzia aerolata. Next base: position 30 of record NZ_JAALDM010000210.1, read on the forward strand.
GCCGCCTCCGCGGCCGCCGAGGCCGCGCTGGTCGCCGACTTCTTGCGTCGCCGCCACGTCCTGGACGGGGTCGACTATTCGGAGATGGCCGTGGTCACCCGGTCCCTGCCGAGGGTCTCCGATGCGCTGCTCGCCGCGCTGGACGCCGCGGGCGTCCCCGTCGTTGACGCGGGCGCCGAGCTGCCGCCCGCGCACGATCCCGTGGTGGCAGCACTGCTGCTCCTGCTCCGTTCGGTCGCGCAGGCCGATGACCACACTGACGAGGACCGCATCCTCACCCTGCTCTCCGGGCCGATCGGCCGGGCGGACGCCGTGGCGATGCGCCGCCTCAGGCGAGGAATCCGACGCTCCGGGATCGGCGGATCCGAACCGAGTGCCACGACACTTCGGCGCCTGATCCTGGCCGACGACGACCAGCTCCCGCCGGGGCTGACCGTGGTGGAACTGGCACCGGTCACCCGGATCCGGCACGCTCGCGCCGCCGTGCGCGACAGTATCCGCGCAGGCGGCAGTGCGGAGGACGTGCTGTGGGAGGCGTGGTCGGGCGCGCGCCTGGAACGCCGACTCGTCCGCCAGGCGCTCAGCGGTGACGCGTGGTCCCGGACCGCTGACCGCTCGCTCGACGCCGTGGTGTCGCTGTTCGACCACGCCGCGGACTTCGTCGAACGGGTCCCCGGCGGATCGGTCTCCCTCTTCTGCGACATCGTGTCGGGGGCCGACCTGCCCGCACCCCGCCGTGCGGACACGCGCGGCCGGGCGGGAGCGGTCAGCATCCTGTCCGCCCACGCCGCTGTCGGCCGGCAGTGGCGGTCCGTGGCGGTGTGCGGCGTCCAGGACGGGGTCTGGCCCGCACCCCGCCGACGTTCCGGTCTGCTAGGGGTCGACGAACTGGTCGACCTCACCGAGATCGCCGGCGATGGGCCGCTGCCGTCGGAGGCCGAGCGGGCGGTGTCGTCCGCGGCCGCGCGGTCAGCGGAGGAACGCAGACTGTTCTATGTCGCCTGTTCCAGGGCCCGGGAGCACCTACTCATCACTGCCGTGGAATCGCCCGACGAGGGGGACGTGGCGCCCAGCCGCTTCGTGGACGAGGTGGCCGACCTGGCCACCGTGGAGTCCGGCCAGGGCTCGACCGGGCCGGTGCCAGCTCCCGCTCGACAGGCGCCGACCGTGTTTTCACTGCCGCACCTGGTGGTGGACCTGCGGGCGGCCCTGCTCGATCCGGACACCGACCCCGCCGATGCCGTACATGCGGCCGGACTTCTCGCCGGCTTGCGCGATGCGGGGGTGCCCGAGGCCGATCCGCGGACGTGGTTCGGTGCCGCCGAGTCCTCCACCACCACACCGGCATTCCCGGTCGTCGAGGGCGAGCCGATCGCGGTGTTGTCCCCGTCCGGGTTCGGGACGCTCGAGGAATGCCCGCTGCGGTGGTTCTTGCAGAAGATCACCGGCGATTCCGCAGACTCCGGTGCCGCGGCGGCCCTGGTCCGCGGCTCCGCCGTGCACGCCCTCACTCAGGCGGTGGAGGGCGGCGTGAGCGAGGACGACATCAGTGCGGCGGTACACCGGCGGGCCGAATCGCTCACCCTCGCCCGCGGATGGTTCGCCAAGCGGGGCGCCGAGGAGATCGTCGAGATGGCGGAGACGTTCAGGCGTTGGCGAGGTGCCACCCGCGGTGAGTACACCACAGCCGGGGTGGAGGAGCCGTTCCAGTTCGACGTGCCCGGCGACGTGCGCGTCCGCGGCCGGATCGACAGGCTCGAGGCCACAAGCGCAGGCCAGGTCGTCCCGGTCGACATCAAGACCGGGCGCACCGCCGCCACCAAGGCGGATGCGTTGGTCCACCCACAGTTGGCGCTCTACCAACTCGCCGTCACACGAGGGGCCGTGGAGTCCGCCGCCGACCGCGAACCCGGCGGGGGATTGCTGCTGTATGTGGCGGGCCGCGAAGGTAAATCGGCGACCGAGCGCGTCCAGGACCCGCTGGGGTCCGAGACCGCCGAGGCGCTCACCGAGAGGATCGTCGACGCCGGGCACTCCACCCTCGGCCCCGGGTACACCGCACGTGTGGGCCCCTGGTGCGATCACTGCCATGTGAAGTCCAGCTGTCCGGCGCAGCCCGAGGGAGAGCAGGTCATCGGATGAACGCGGCCATCAGTCCGGACCAGATCGCCGACGCCCTCGGAATCCACCGGCCCACCCCGGAACAGGCAGAAGTGATCGCCGGTCCCACCGAGCCCACCCTCGTCCTGGCCGGGGCCGGGGCCGGAAAGACCGAGACCATGGCCGCCCGCGTGGTGTGGCTCGTGGCCAATGGGCACGCCCGACCCGGCGAGATCCTTGGCTTGACCTTCACCCGCAAAGCGGCTCAACAGCTGTCGAGGCGGATTCGCCGTCGACTGGAGTCACTGGCCCGCAGTCCGCTGTGTACCGGTCCCGGATCCGACCCGTCGATCGCCGAGGCGATCCGGACCGAAGACCCGCAGATCTCGACCTACCACGCCTTCGCGGGGACGCTGCTCGGCTCCTACGGACTGCTCGTGCCGGTCGAACCGGACTCGCGACTGCTCACCCCGACCGCCGCGTTCCACCTCGCGCACGACGTCGTGTCGCGGTGGGAGAGCCCACTGACGACCCGGTCCGGTTCGGCCAGGATCACCCGTGACGTCCTCGCCCTCGCCGGCCAGCTGTCCGACCACTTGGTCACCACCGACGACCTGCGCGCCCACCCCGACCTGCTCACGACCCTGATCGCCACCCTGCCGCCCGGGCCACGCCAGAAGGACGCCCCGACCGCCTGGCTCACCGAGGGCGCCGACGTGCAGGGGCACCGCGACGAACTCGCGGACCTCGTGGACGCGGTCGCGGCGAGGATGCGTACCGAGTCGGCGCTCGACCACGCCTCCCAGATGGCGCTCGCCGCCACCGTCGCCCGGGATCACCCGGAGGTGGGGCTGGCCGAGCGACGCGCGTTCCGCGTGGTGTTGCTGGACGAATACCAGGACACCGGCCACTCCCAGCGCGTCCTGCTGGGCTCGCTGTTCGGCGGCGGAGCGAACCCGGT
>NZ_JAALDM010000019.1 GCF_014144865.1 Dietzia aerolata
CACCAGGGCCGACCGGGGCGGCGGGCGCTCCACCGGGACTACCGGCGGGGCCACCACCGGGCCCGGCGCCCGGACCGGCGCCTCCGCCCTGCTCCCAGGGAGGTAGTTCGTTCTGCCAGTCGCCGAACCCGCCGCTCGGCCCGGTCATGTCGTGGCCCCTGGGAGGGGGCGGTGTGCGGATCGTGCCATCACCTGCTCCTCGCGGTTAGTTGCTGCTGAGTTGCGCGTGGACCATCTGCGCCCGGACATCGGCGCCGCCGCGGCTGTAGTCGTCGCCGTGCCTGATCCATCGGAACCGTGGGAACGGCACTGCGGACTGACGCTCGGACGGGTCTATCGGCGACGACGCCAGATTCTCCAGGTACTGCTTCTCCGTGGTGTGACTGTCCACGAAACCGGTGGAGTCGGCGAGGTCCAGTCGCAGGTATTGCCGCGCGATCCGCTGCAGGAGGTCCTGGACGAACCCGCGCGAATCGAACGCCGGTGGCATCGTGAGTTGGAGACCCCGCTGGACGATCTGCCCGTCGGGCCCTGACATCCCCTGCAGACCGACGATCCCGAGACCGTTCCTGGACGCGAAATCCCAGGTCACAGCGGAGCACCACACGTGCCGGAATTGGCTGATGAGGCGACGGTCGGGCGGTGCGTTGACGCCGGGTTGGCCCAGGATGACCAGGCGGGTGTCGGTGAGCGCGATCAGCGCATCAGTGATCGGTGGCAGGTCGCCGAACCGGATCGGTTCGACACTCTGCGTGGACCAGTGCGCATTGAGGATGCGGACCGGGCCGGTGACAGGACCGTCGTCCGGGGTGAACGCGGGTGTGAGATCGGGCGAGAGGTGCGGCCAGAAGTCGTCGGTCGGCGGATTGTCGACCGGGTGACCGGGCACGACGAGAGGCTCATCCACGTGCTCACTCCTCGCTTGTGGGTCGTGGCGCGCACTCGGGCATCCGCGCGGCAGCATCTCTCAGTTCACGCCACCGGAGGTGGCGGTGGGAGGTGAACGTCGAGGAATCACACGTTCGTACGACACGGGACCGCCGCGCGGTGCACCGCCGGGACGAAGATTTTTACGACGACGACGACGGCGAGGCCATCACCCGGCCGGGGGCCTAGGAGTTCGGGAGCACCGGTGACGGAGAGACCACCATCGGAGCGGTGGCCGTGGCCGAGACTCCCGTGACGGGCGACGCAGGTGCGCAGTAGAGCTCGACGGGGCAGTTGGGCCGGGCCGCGTACAGGTCATCGAGCGTGACGAACGTGAAGCCCTGGTTGTGGAGCGAGTCGATGATCCCGGGCACCGCGTCGACGGAGGTCTGGTGGATGTCGTGCAGGAGGATCACGTCACCGGCGCTGGCACCGCTGACCACGTTCTGGGTGACCGTCGGCGAGCTCCGGTACAGCCAGTCCTGCGGGTCGACCTCCCACATCACCGGGCGCATCCCGTGGGTCGGCGTGACGCCGGGCGTCCACGAACCGTACGGGGGTCGTATGTACTTCGGCGTGTACCCGAGCACCCGCGCGAGCTCCTGGTTGGTGCGCTGGAGCTGGTCGATCACTCCGGCGTGCGACATCGCTCCCAGGTTGGGGTGGTCCCAGGTGTGGTTCTCCACGCCCATCCCGAGCCGCTGCATGCGCAGGATGATGTCCTCGTTGCCCTGGATGAGGGTGCCCAGGACGAAGAAGTTCGCCTTGACCCCGCGGGCCTCGAGGATGTCGAGCAGTGCGGTGGTCGAGTAGCGGTCCGGTCCGTCGTCAAAGGTGAGGGCGACGCACTTGAGGACGTTGCAGTCCGGTGCGGGCTCCTCGATGATCGTGGCGATCGCCGGCGGCATCTGGATCGGGCTGTCTGAGCTGGAGGCCGACGCGATTGTGAACGTGGCGGGCGCGATGCCTGACACCATCACCACGGCAATAGCGAGCATCGACAGCAGGCTCGCGGCCAGCGCTCCGCGGGTCGTCGCCCGATGACGCCAGCCCTGCCTCTGCTTGCGATTGCCGACCTTGGCCGGGGCCGCCTTCTCGTCGCCGGACTCGGGGTGGGAGACCTGATCGGTCCGCGTGCCGACGGCGGCGCTGGCGGTGGAGACGGCCGCCTCGTCGTCGTCGTTTCGGTCTTGTTCTTTTGCGCGGTCACCCGCGCCGGCCGCCCGGACCTTGTCGGCGGAGGGCGTGGCTGCGGGTGTCTTGGCGTCGGCCTTCTTCGGCTCCGGCTTCTTCGGCTCCGGCTTCTTTACCTCGAGCTTCTTTGCCTCGGGCTTGTGCGCCTCGGGCTTCTCGGCGGCAGGGGGCGTGACCGTCGGGGCCTTCGCGGGAGGAGTCTTCGCGGTGGGTGCCTTGGCTGCGGTTGGCTTGAGAGAGGTCTTGGGTGACGGTGCCTTGGCCGTGGTCGGCTTGAGGGGGGTCTTGGTGGCGGGCTTGTCGGCGGCAGGCTTTTCGGCGGGGACCTTGGCGACTGCAGCATCGGCGGCCGGCACCGTGGCGGGGCCCTTTGCCGGCTTCGTGGGCGTCGACGGTGCGGACTCGGTGGCCGGGAGTTCGGTAGGGGCGGTGGCCGAGTCAGGATTGAGCGTGGGCGCAAAAGGCTGCGAAGAAGGTGTGAGACGCTCGGCGTTCGAGGCGCGCCGGCGGTTCACGAGGGTCACGGCGACGCCGGTGGCGGCCACGGTGGCGAGCGCCCCCGGCAGGAAGGTGCGGAAGGTGCCCTTGCCTGCGGCGCGAGAGGATCGTCCCTGCTTAGCTCGGCTATCGTCCGCCTCAGACACCAGTTCCCACCCTTCTTGCCTCTGGCGGAGCGCCGCCGTGTAATGCCGTCGCGATGACCATAGTCGACAGCTCTGACATTTCGTGTTTCCTCGGCGAGCGGTTCCTTATTTAGAGGGTGGGATCACAGGCCTGCTCGGCTATCGGCACCCGACCATATGCAGGGCGAACTGGTCGCCGTGGCCGAGGATCGTCGGGGGCGGATAGCCGGGGCGCTCAGCCATCACCTCGGGGCCGTACGGCATGGCGTGATCGATGCCCACGGCGTGCATCAACGCGTGCAACGTCAGGCTGCGGCTCCAGGGGTCGCCGGGGAACGGTGTGATCTGGTCCGGGCGCAACGTCACCGAACCGCGGACCGCCAGACCGTTCTGGTACGTCGACACCCCGCCCACGCCGGCGATCTGGGGGTCGACGAACATCGGGTGGTCGCCGTAATAGACGGAGATCGCGCCCTCGGCATCCCGCTGGTCGTCCGAACCCGGACCCGCATAGTGCATCGACAGACCGCTGGCGAAGGCGAGCGTCTCGACCGCCCAGATGAGATCGCCCTCGCTGCCCGGTGGTGCCCCGAACGAGCGGACCGGGATCTCGTGCCCGCAGGGCCAGTGCGCGATCAGGCCGGATGAGGTGGTCTCGACCGAAAAGTCCCGGCCCGGGATCAGGCCTGCCGGGGGCGGGAAATTATTGGAGCTTCGGGGCGACCACTCGCCATGGCTGGGCAGGGGCAGGCCCTGGACGGTGGTGTTCGCGGCGTGGGCGTCGTCGAAACCAAAGATCCCACCATCCGAGCCGGACATGCGGGCGGCACCGTCACCGAACGCCGCCACCGTGTCGCGGTGTTCCTCGGGAACCTTGGCCAGCAGCGTCGGCGAGGACCCAACCACGGCGAGCCCGATCGCGATGGGGAAGGCGATCGCGAACAGGTAGATGACGGCGGTGATCGCCGGATGCGGGCGCCAGTACGTCATGGTCGGGCGCGGTGGCGTCGGCAGTGGCCTGGGCGGGCGGACGCAGCGGAGGGGACGGTGCGGGTCAAGGAATGGGCCGATCTGGCGGGGTGATGGAAGGAGGGGAGGGGTCGGCGCCCGGGAGGGGAGGGCGTCTGGAAGGGGTGGCGCTTGCGTTGGAATCTACCCAGTTATGAGATAGTTCACACACTCGGGGTAAACTTGAGTGGAATAGGCTCAAGGAATTGTGGGTTGTATGGGGTGTCTGGCCGGAAACGCTCCGGTCTTGATTTCAGTACGCTCAACCATACGTCGAAGAAAGGACCGGTCGGTGAGCCAGTTCAACCCCACGACCAAGACCCAGGCGGCTCTGTCGGCCGCAGTCCAATCCGCCTCCGCAGCGGGCAACCCGGATGTGCGTCCGGGCCACCTGCTCGTGGCACTCCTCGAACAGCAGGACGGCATCGCCGGCCCGCTCCTCCAGGCCTGCGGCGTCGACCCGCAGCTCGCCCTCGCCCAGGCCAAGGAACTGGTGAATGGCTACCCCAAGGCCTCCGGCTCCGGCATGGCCGCGCCCAACTTCAACCGCGACGCACTCGCGGTGATCAGTGCGTCCCAGGAACTCGCGGGGGAGATGGGCGATGCCTACGTCTCCACCGAGCACGTCCTCGTCGGTATCGCCGCCGGCCACACCGGTGGTGACGCGGCCAAGATCCTGAACGAGCTCGGTGCCACCGCCGACGCGCTCAAGGGCGCGTTCACCGCGGTCCGTGGCAACACCCGTGTGACCACCGAGAACCCCGAGGACCAGTACCAGGCGCTGGAAAAGTACTCGACCGACCTCACCGCCCGCGCGCGTGAGGGCAAGATCGACCCGGTCATCGGACGTGACTCGGAGATTCGCCGCGTCGTGCAGGTGCTCTCGCGGCGCACCAAGAACAACCCGGTTCTCATCGGTGAGCCCGGCGTCGGCAAGACCGCCATCGTCGAGGGGCTGGCCCGGCGCATCGTCGCCGGTGACGTTCCCGAGTCGCTCAAGGGCAAGACCCTGCTTTCGCTCGACCTGGGCTCGATGGTTGCCGGCGCCAAGTACCGCGGCGAGTTCGAGGAGCGGCTCAAGGCCGTCCTCGACGAGATCACGGCCTCCGAGGGCCAGATCATCACCTTCATCGACGAGATCCACACCATCGTGGGCGCCGGCGCGACCGGCGAGGGCTCGATGGACGCGGGCAACATGATCAAGCCGATGCTCGCCCGCGGCGAACTGCGGCTGGTCGGCGCCACCACACTCGATGAATACCGCAAGTACATCGAGAAGGACGCCGCCCTCGAGCGCCGCTTCCAACAGGTCTTCGTGGGTGAGCCCAGCGTCGAGGACACCGTCGGCATCCTGCGTGGACTCAAGGAGCGGTACGAGGTGCACCACGGCGTGCGCATCACCGATTCGGCGCTGGTCTCGGCGGCCACCCTGTCGGACCGCTACATCACGTCGCGGTTCCTGCCGGACAAGGCGATCGACCTCGTCGACGAGGCGGCCAGCCGCCTGAAGATGGAGATCGACTCCCGGCCGGAGGAGATCGATGCCGTGGAGCGGATCGTGCGCCGACTCGAGATCGAGGAGATGGCGCTGGCCAAGGAGACCGACGCCGCCTCCAAGGACCGTCTCGTGGCGCTGCAGGGAGAGTTGGCCGACTCCAAGGAGAAGCTCGCCGAGCTCACCGCGCGGTGGCAGAACGAGAAGAACGCCATCGAGGGTGTCCAGAAGATCAAGGAGGAGCTGGACGCTCTGCGCACCGAGTCCGAGAAGGCGGAACGCGACGGCGACTTCGCCCGGGTGGCCGAGATCCGCTACGGGCGGCTTCCCGAGTTGGAGAAGCAGCTCGCGGACGCCGAGGAGTCGGAGGCCGCGGCCGGGGCCATGCTCAAGGAGGAGGTGGGCCCCGAGGACGTGGCGGAAGTCGTGTCCACGTGGACCGGCATACCCGTGGGCAAGATGCTCGAGGGCGAGACCGAGAAGCTCCTGCGTATGGAGGACGAGCTCGGCCGGCGGGTCGTCGGCCAGGTCGAGGCCGTGCAGGCCGTGTCGGACGCGGTGCGTCGGGCGCGCGCCGGGGTCGCTGATCCCAACCGCCCCACCGGGTCGTTCCTCTTCCTTGGCCCGACGGGCGTGGGTAAGACCGAGCTGGCCAAGGCCCTCGCGCAGTTCCTGTTCGACGACGAGCGGGCGATGGTCCGCATCGACATGAGCGAGTACTCCGAGAAGCACTCGGTCTCGCGGCTGGTTGGTGCCCCTCCGGGCTACGTCGGCTACGAGGCCGGCGGGCAGCTCACCGAGGCGGTGCGGCGCAGGCCGTACACGATCGTCCTACTCGACGAGGTGGAGAAGGCGCACCCGGACGTCTTTGACATCCTGCTGCAGGTGCTCGATGACGGTCGCCTCACCGACGGGCAGGGGCGCACGGTCGACTTCCGCAACACGATCCTCGTGCTCACCTCCAACCTGGGCGCGGGCGGTACGCGGGAGCAGATGATGGACGCGGTCAAGCGCGCCTTCAAGCCGGAGTTCGTCAACCGGCTCGACGACGTGGTGATCTTCGACCCGCTCAGCGAGGAGCAGCTGGAGTCGATCGTCGACATCCAGATCGACGAGCTCGCGGCCCGGCTCAAGGCACGTCGCCTGACACTGCACGTCGACGACGCGGCCAAGGGTTGGCTCGCCCGGCGCGGCTACGACCCGGCCTACGGCGCACGTCCACTGCGCAGGCTGGTCCAGCAGGCTATCGGCGACAAGCTGGCCCGGGCCCTGCTCGGCGGCGAGATCCGCGACGGCGACACCGTCAACGTCTCCCTCGCCGAGGACGGGGAGTCGCTCAGCCTGAGCTAGAAGCACATTCAGCAGACCGGTGCCGGGAACCACCGGGTACCGGTCTCTGCTGCGTCGCTCGCGGAATTAACAAAAGATCATCGGGCCACTTGATGGCGGCTCAGGCGCAGCGTACGATTGCGTTCGCGGGCCCAAAATGTGATCAAAATCACCTCTTGGGGACGTGGTCGCCCGACGGTTGGGGTCTAGACGGCGACGCGCTTTTTCTCCCCACTTCGAAAGGAGACATCATGGGTAGTCTCGCTACTCTCGGTGCAGGTTCCATGGAGTTCGCTACGAATTCGGGATCCGCTGTCGTCGATTTTGCGACCGGGATGCCAGGTCTGTTGATGAACATCGTGCAGTTGATCGGCAACGGGATCGCAGACAACATCACCGCCAGCGTCAGCAACCCCTGAGAAAGGAAACACCATGGGTAGTATTGCGACTCTCGCACAGGGATCGGCCGCGTTCGCGACCAACTCCGGCTCGACGCTGGTGGACTTCGGGACGGGGCTCCCGCCGCTCATGCTCCAGATGGTGGGCGGACTGCTCAATGCGATCGCAGACAACATCACGGCCAGCGTCAGCAATCCCTGAGGCACGTCGAAGACTTCGGCTCTGCCGCAGTTCACCTCCCGGTGCGGGTGATCGACCTCGTTCGATCGCCCGCACCGGGCTGTGAGCGAGCCACCCCAGCGACGCCTCCGCCCCGGCGTCGGAGACGTAGAACATCGAAAGGACCACCTGATGGGAAGTATCGGCAGGCTCGGAACAGCCTCCGCTGAGTTTGCGACGAACTCCGGTTCCACTCTCGCCGACATGGGCACGCTGTTACCGTCGCTCGTTCTCCGCTTTCTCGACGCGTTGCTGGAGGGCATCGCCCACGATGTGGTGTCCAGCGTCGGGGATTGAGTCGCGCCGATCCGGAAGTTGCCACAACGAGCGATCTCCGACGCCTAATGGCGGGAGGCTGCGCTCCAGGTAAGGGGCGGAGCGCCTATCCTTAGGACGTGACCACAGATTCCGCCTCCGCCACCGTCAACCAGGTCAGTCCCCTTCTCGTTTCGGCTCGTGAGCTCATCGACGATGTTGCTTCGCTGCCGACTCCGGTGATCCTCGATGTGCGTTGGCAGCTCGGCGACCCCCTCGGGCGCGAGCACTACTACTCCGGGCACATTCCCGGCGCCCAGTACCTGGACCTGACGGATGCCCTCGCCGGGCAGCGTTCGCAGCGCGAGGGCCGCCATCCGCTGCCGCCGCGGGATGAGTTCCAGGAGGATATGCGCCGGCTGGGCATCAACAACGACAGCCGGGTGGTGATCTACGACGACGTGGGCAACACCTCCGCCGCCCGCGCCTGGTGGATGCTGCGCTGGGCAGGCAAGACAGACGTGCATCTGCTCGACGGCGGTCTCAAGGCATGGATCGCGGAGGGCGAGGACCTCGCGGTGGGACCGGGAAACCCGGTCGAGTACGGCGATTTCACGTTCGAATTGGACCACATGCGCACGGTGAACGCGGAAACGGCTGCCGGGTGGCCGGACCAGGGCGTCCTCCTCGACGTCCGCGCGCCGGAGCGCTACGCGGGCCGCATGGAGCCGATGGATTCGCGGGCGGGCCACATCCCGGGAGCCATCAACCTGCCGACGGGCACGTTCCTCGACGCGAAGGGCCGATTCCTCCCGCCGGAGCAGATCCGCACGATGTTCGCCGAGGTGGGCGTCACCGACGGCGCGGACGCGGTCGTCTACTGCGGCTCCGGGATTCACGCCACGCACGCGCTGGCGGCGATGGAAATCGCAGGTCTGGAGGCCGGTCGACTGTATCCGGGGTCGTGGTCGCAGTGGTCGGCGGACCGGACGCGGCCGATCGCGCTGGGAGAAAACCCGCGCTAACCCCCGCAGCGCCGCGGTTGCTTGTGGGGGTGGCGGCCTCGGCTGACTACCCTCTGGGGCATGGTCCTGTTCTGGTTCCTTCTGGCACTCGTGCTGCTCGTGGCGGCGCTCATCATCCTGCGTCTGGACGCGAAGCAGCGTCGCAGTCGCGCGGGCGGGCAGCGGCCTGCGGTGCAGCAGGGGCGACCACGGTCGTCGAGTGAGGGGCTCGAGGCCGGTACGGGCCAGGTCAACGCGGACGGAGACGAGCCGCAGCAGGCCGACAATGCCTCCAACGCCGACAAGGCGGACAGTGCCGGCCAGACAGATCAGGCAGACAACGCCGATGAGGCTGGCTCGGCCGGAGCGCTTGGAAGAACCACAAACCAGGACGACGACGACAACAGCAGCGCCCACCCCACCCCGTCCACCGGGGACAGTGGCGCAGCGGATGAGTCGACGGGCACGACGACGACGCCGAGTGAGCCCGGCGCTCCGATGCTTGCGCCATTCCAGCGTGCTGACGGTGATCAGTCCGGAGGCGGGGTGAGCGCTGCGGGCTTGGCCGGCGGTGCTGCTGCCGCTGGCGCCGTCGCGGCCGGTGTGGGCGCTGTCGCTGCAGGCAAGACAGACAAGTCAGACAAGACAGACAAGGCGGAGAAGGCCGAGAAAAACGCTGAGAAGAAGGCGGAAAAGAAGGCCGCGAGGTCGGCCGCCAAGCAGGCCGCCGCTGATGCCTCTGCCGCCGATGCTGCAGCTCAGGCCGACGCCGCCGCCCACGCAGCTGCCGACGACGAAGCGCTCGCGGCCGCCTCCGCCTCGCAGTCCGACGCAGCCGCATCAGGCCCCGC
>NZ_JAALDM010000211.1 GCF_014144865.1 Dietzia aerolata
GCAGGGCCGCCCCGATCTCGGGGATCCCGGAACGGTCCACCGAACCCAGTCCCCAGAAGCGGAAGCGGTCGAGAACTCCGGGCAGCGCGATGACCAGCGACGAGGTGACGGCCGTGCAGCCGGCGGTCACGGCGGCGCCGGCCAGGACGAGTCCGGTACCGGAGTCCGCCCCGAGCCTGCCGGCGCCGGTCACCACCAGGCCGGCGACGAGCGCCCCGGCCACGGCGAACAGGGACACGATCGACGGGGACACGGCGGGTGCGAGTGCCAGCCCCAGCACCACGCCCAGTGCCGCTCCGGCGGTGAGGCCGAGAAGGCCTGGGTCGCCGAGTGGGTTTCGGGTGGCGCCCTGCAGTCCCGCCCCGGCGACGGCCAGTGCGGCGCCCACGAGTATCGCCGTGATGGTGCGGGGCACGCGGGCGGCCACCACGACCTCATCCATGGATGCGGTGGACCCGGGGGCCAGTGCCGCCGCCAGGTCTCCCGACAGGATCTGTCCGGGCAGGGCGGTGAGCGCGGACCAGACCACCAGGGGGTCGACCGTGCGGGCACCGATGAACAGCGACCCCGCGATCGCGATGAGAAGCAAGGCCACCGACACGGCCGTGCCCACCACTGCCCGGTTCGGACGGCGGTGGGCACGCGCCGCGGCCGCCGGCTCGGGAGCCGACGGAGCGGAGGCGGTGTCGAGGGCAGTCACAGGATCAGGGCTGCTGCGCCGCGTCGATGATCTCGGGAACGACGTTGTCCAACGCCCAGGGCAGGCTCAGCGGGGAGGACGCGGAGATCGACAGCACCTGCTGTTCGTCCGTCTGGACCACCATGCGGCCGGCCTCCACGGCGGGGATGCGGCCGAGCAGTGGATCAGACTCGATCGCCTCACGCACCTCGGGCGACGTCGCGTAGGTGACGAGGATGTCCGACTCCAGCTCGTCGGAACGCTCGGGAGACCAGCTGACGGCGAACTCGCTCGGGGCACCGCTGGACGCCTCGGCCACGACCGGCGCCTGGACCATTCCGAGCTGGGTGAGGAACCGGGGACGGTTGTCGACGTCGGTGAAGGCGTAGATCTTCTCGGCAGCCGCGGGATCGACGGTGCCGTAGACGAAACTCGTGCCCTCGATGTCGGGGTTGTCCGTACCGACCTGCTGGATCTGGGATTCCACGTCGGCGATGAGCTCCTCGGCCGCATCGCTACGCCCCAGGGTCTCGCCGATGAGTCGGGTCGAGTCCTGCCATGCGGTTCCGAACGCGACGTCGCCCTCGGGCATCGCGATGGTGGGGGCGATCTTGGACAGCGTCTCGTACTCCTCGGCGGTCATTCCGGAGTAGGCGCCGAGGATGACGTCCGGCTCGAGTGCGGCGATCGCCTCGGTGTTGATCCCGTCGGTCTCCGAGTACAGCTCCGGCATCGTGCCGCCCACAGACTCCAGTTCCGCGTCGAACCAGTCGGTGGATCCGTTGGCGTTGGCGCCGAAGGAGTTACGGGGCATCCCGACGGGGACGACGCCCAGCGCCAGGGACACGTCCGCATTGACCCACGAGATGGTGGCGACACGGGTCGGCGCCTCGGTGATCTCGGTCTCGCCGTACGCATGGGTGATGGTCCGCGGGAACTCACCCTGACGCTCGATGTCCCCGGTCGCGGCCTGATCCTCTCCCCCTCCGACCGAACCGGTGGAACATCCCGCGAGCAGTGCGACGAGGGCGACCATCGCCACCACGACGAGAAGGATCACCCGCCCTCCTGGAAGTACCGCGTCGCCGGTGATGGCGGCACTCGGCCGGGAATGTGTGCCGGATGAAGGCATGGGGTCTCCGTCTCTCGAAGTAATGCGCAAGGTCACCTGCGCCCAAAATCCAATTAGGTTTGGCTAACCTACTAGGCGCGGGTCAGACTATTCCCCGACCGGGTTTCTGCGCAAGCCCCCAGGTGACGAGCGGTGAGAAGCCGCCCTGATGCCGACAGTCGATGTGACCGCCGCACACGGTGGCGTTGTCGTCGTCGTTCATTTTCGTTCCGTGGGTTGCCAACCCACCCACGTCCCCGACCTGTCGGGGCGTACTCCTGCCGTACCGTCCTAGGCCATGGACGGATCCGAACTCCACCGCCGATCAGACGAACGGGCCATGGAACTTCCCCAGTCAGTGCTGGAGTATCCGTTCGGGCCCGAGCACGCGGTCTACAAGGTCGGCGGGAAGATCTTCCTCCTGCTCACGGTCCTGGCCGGCGAGAAGATCGCCACCCTCAAGGCGCTTCCCTCCGACGGGATGGCGCTGCGCGATGCGCACCCCGACATCACGCCCGGCTACCACATGAACAAGAGACACTGGATCTCGCTCAGGGCTGGAGGAACCCTCACGTCCGACATGGTCTCCGAGCTCGTCACGGAGTCCTACCGACTGGTCGTGGCGGGCTTGCCCAGGATTCGACAGCCGGTTGAGCCAGATGCGTTCGGACGTGACCAGCGATAGAGCCGCACATCCCCGGTCGCCTCCGCGGGGCGGGAACAAAAGGTGCCTTCTGGTGCATCACATCACCAGAGAACGGCAGGTAACCGACGTCCCACCCCGGAAACGAGGCCAGTAGCACGATGAATCCCCCCTTCCGCTCAGCCGGATTCGACTCGCTCCCGTGGCGGTACCGGGTGGCGCAGCGCCCCCGATGCCTCTGGATCGCGGCATCGGCCTTCTTTGCCGGCATATCGCTGCTCGGGTTGGCCGGTTTCATCCGCGATCCCCACGAGACCTCGTCGTTGTGGTTCATGTGTTCCGCCCTCGGACTCGCGGTGATCAGTCCCACGGTCGGAGGATTCACGAACCTACGTTCACCGCGCCCGCTCACCGACACCCGCAAGATCATCCCCGCCACGGGGATCTGGTCGCTCCACGTCCCGATGATGATGGTCCTCGTCGGATGTGGGATGGGCGCCTACACCGCTCTCGGTGAAGAAGGCGCGGCGAGTTTCAGCACATTCGACCAGGTCAGACTCCCGGCCATCGCGATCGTCTGCCTGGTTCTGGCGCCGTTGAGCCTGATCGTCGCCGGACACCACCGGGTGCTGGAGTTCACACCCGATGGTCTGCGGTACGAGCGGGGCTGGTTCCGGGCATTCATCCCGTGGGCCGACATCGAGCACCTCACCCCGACCGGCGATGCGAACGTCAAGCACGCCACCGCGGTGCACATCCCCAGCCGCCGCGCATTGCGGGCCGGGGTTCACATCACCCTCCGCGAGAGGTCCACCGCGGAAGTGCACCGCAGGACCATGGCGCACCGCGCCAACGGCCGCGACGTGGTGCGTGTTGACTGCTCCAGCTACCGAGTCGACCCCAACACCCTCATCAACGCGATCTATCTCCTCGCGGACAATCCTGCATTCCGGCCGCTGGTTCACCACCCCGTCGCGGCCGAGTTGTTCGTCGGCCCGGCCTGGAACACGCGTCGGCGGATGAACGTCGGCGACACGTGGGACCGGAACACGGAACAGATCGAGCCGGCCGGTTGCGACAAGGGTTCCGTCGCGGCCCCGACCACGCCCGAGGATGGCCCGTTGCCGTGGGACCCGGCCAGCTGCCAGTTTCCCGGTGCGGCTGCACAGCAAAGCTCGTGGGCATCGAGACGGATGCCCCTGTGACCACTGCGGCGAGCACCCCGGCGGTCAGCCGGGGTGCTCGCCGCTATCAGGTCGATCAGCTACCGGGCAGTTCGGAGGAGATGCTGTCCAGCGGCAGCGCTCCCGGTGCCCCCTCGGAGCCCTGGCCGGCCGCGTTCTCGATCGCGTCAGCCGCGGAGTCCGTCGGCACAACGCGCGTGAGGATGCTGCCGACGTAGGGCACACCACCGATGACGGCCTCGACCGAGCCGTGGTAGTCGCCGCTCATGAAATGGTCGATCGACTCACCGAGCGCAGGCGCGAACTGGCACACGGGGTCGACCTCCGCAGGCACTGCGACACCGGCCAATCCGGCGACACTTCCCGCATTACAGGCCGCGGTCGCAACGGATCCGAGTGGACCGGTGGCATAGCCCGGCAGTGAACCGGTCACCGAACCCGGGAGCATCTCTCCCGCGGAACCGAGATAACCGCTGGGAATCTCCGACAACGGCTGGGCCGACGCCGGCGCACTGGACAGCACCACGAGCCCTGCGGCGAGAGCCCCGACGACCGCAGTGGTTCTGGACATGATCAACCTCCCGGTGAGTTGAATTATGTGCGCTCAGATCTGGACGCACGTTATCCCAGTTAACCTCAACCAGGCGTCTGCATTATGAACCAGGATTTATCGGCTGGCGACCGCGGCGAGTCGACCGGACCAACTCGGCCCGGCAACCCGCTCTGACGTGACCCCGATCCGGGTCACGCCGGCTGCCGCAGTGTCAGGTCCGGGGTCGGAGGAATCAGTTCCCCGGCGACAGCGAGGTCTCGGCGAGCGAGCCGAGCCGGTCCCCCACGAGATCCTCGACCTGCTCGGCGACCGACGAGGTGTCGACCGCACGGGTGACGGAGGTGCCGACGACGGGAATGCCGCCGATGACCGCATCGACCGAGCCCTGGAAGTCGCCCTCCAGCACCGCGTCGCCGGACTGGGCGAGCGGGTTGGCGACCGAGCAGATGGCGCTGACGGGGATCGGAAGCGGCATACCGGTCACGTTGGCGGCGAGCCCGGCCGCGGAGCCGACGTTGCAGAACAGTGTCGCCGTGGAACCGAGCGGGCCAGTGGCGTAGCCCGGCAGCGAGCCGGTGACGGATGCCGGGGCCATCTCCCCGACAGAACCCAGGTAGTCGCCCTCCATATCGGATGAGCCGGAGACCAGTCCGGAAGATCCGGTACCGGAGACAGATTCGGTGACCGATCCGAACAGTTCCGAACTCTGCGCGGCAGCTGTCCCCGCGGACGCAACGAGAAGTGCAGCTGCGAGCGCGCCTGCGTAAGCGATGGTCTTGGGCATGGGGGCCTCCGTTGCGGTTTCGGGACGTCTGCCCGAATGGTGTGAAAATTAGATCGTATTGATATTCATCAGCCAAGGCAAGACATCAGACACCGGCGTCACCTTCAGCGACAGCACTGGTTACAAATAGTTTTTGCACAGCCGCGCGCCCCCTCGTGTGAACGAACCCGTGTTCCAGACAATTCCGACAGGGTTCTCGGCCTTCAGCCACACCCTGCGACCCAAACGCGCTCCGGAGAATCCTCCGATGAGGGAAGGTGAGCGCATGTCAGCGATCCCGTCCAGCCCGTCGAACCATTCGCTTGCCGACATCATGCCCTCCCTCGCAGCAGGGCTGGGCTCACCAGGTCCGAATCCATTGGCGCTCGAGCCCAGCAGCGACGCGGTCCTGTTTCTCATCGACGGCATGGGCGCGGAATTGATCCGGCAGCATGCGGACGTCGCCCCCACACTCGCCGCGATGACCAGTCGGATGATCTCCGCGGGCTTTCCCAGCACGACCGCCACGAGTCTGACCAGTCTCTCGGTCGGCGCTCCCTGCTCTCGTCACGGCATCGTCGGGTACAGCTTCCGGCTGTCCGACGACGACGGCACGACAGCATTCAATCCGCTCCGGTGGACGCTCGGTTCAGCTGGCGGGCCCTCGGCGATGGACCGCTTCCCGCCCCGGTCAGTCCAGCAGCTCCCCAGCCTGCTCGAAATCCTCGCCGATGACGGCGTCGAGGTCACCTACGTAATGCGCGGGGATTTCCGTGAATCCGGTCTCACCCGGGCGGCGTTCCGCGCGCCGGGCATTTTCAGGCCGGCCAGTTCCCTCGACGAGATCGCTCGCGAAGTGACGGACGCACTCAGTCGGCCTTCTCGGGCACGACGGTTCGTCTACGCCTACTTCGGGGACCTCGACCTGATCGGCCACATCCACGCGCCAGGTTCCCCGCAATGGTTGGAATCGCTTCGAGAGGTGGACGCCTTCATCGCCGCCATGGCGACGGACCTTCCGCCCGGATGCCGCATGCTCGTCACAGCGGACCACGGCATGATCGCGTCAGAAACCATCGTCGACATCGACTCGCGGCCAGACCTGCTCGCGGGCGTGGACACCGTGGCGGGAGAGGCGCGAGTCCGACACGCCTACACCCTTCCGGGCGCCGCTGCCGAGGTGGCAATGACCTGGGCGACCGCCCTGGACGGCCTCGCTCGAGTACTCACCCGGGAGCAGGCGCTCGACGAGCAACTCTTCGGCCCCGGGCGCGGCCACGCCGATCGACTCGGTGACGTCATCGCGATCGCCACCGGCGGTGTCGTGCTGGCGAGGACCACAAATGAGGAACTCGAATCGTCACTGCTCGGTCACCACGGGGCCAACACGGCCGCAGAACAACACATCCCGCTGATCGTGCGTTGACCGACAGTCGGGCAGCCGAGGACCACACGCTATTCCGGCGCCGCTCGGCAGTGAGTCAGCGTCAGCAGGTCACCAGCGCGGTCGGGTCACTCGTCCTATCGAGCCACCGACCGTATGCCGGTGGTCCGGCCGACCGTACATCCGCGCAGAGTTCCTGCTTCGAGTACCCCGAGGAATAGAAGACGGCGTAGATGGCATTGCCGTTCTCATCACGCTGCCGCAGCGACGGACACGCCATGTCCGTCCGCAGATAGGACGCCCCAGGATACTGCGCCAACGCGGACTCGATTTCCTGGGCGTAGGCGCCGGGAGTGACCGCCGAGTACAGCACCACGATCCCCTGCCCGTCACACGACGGACGGGCGAGCGGAACCGACAGTCCGAGGTCCCCTCCGCCCGCATTGTGGCCGGGACCGGTCTCGCCGGGCGGGATCCCAGGGGTCGTGGTCACTGTCACGGTGACCATGTCGGAGGGCTGATCCGTGACCTGCAGTGTGTCGCCTTCGGTGTCGTGGGCGGCAGCGGTGGGAGTGCTCCAGTCACCTGCCGTGACGGAGGCCGGCGGCTCACCGCTTCCGCGTGAGGCGACGTAATACCCGATCCCACCGGCCAGAACGAGCAGGAGCACCACGGCGGCGCCACCCAACGCCCACAGCGGCCCACTGCTCTTCGCCGGCGCACCAGCCGGCGGCTGCTTGGGCCCAGCAGGCTGACCCCAGGAATTTGCCTGCCCCGACCACTGTGTATCACCGGGCTGGTTCCATCCGGGATAGTTGGGATCGTTGTTCATCATCACCACCATCGACGCGGAACCCCTGAGTTCCTGTGAACCTGTATGGCACCGAGCATAGGTCGTGGGCCTCTCGTCTCACGCCGCAATGCACCGGCCTGCACTGCGATCCCGGGAACCAGAACCCCACTGTCAGGCCGCAGACATCCTGCCGGCATCGCCGGATCGTCACGCGTCGACCGGATGCAGCAGGTCACCTCACTGGCTACGGTCAGCACAACGATTCCGACGTGTTCCGATCTGCGGAAAGGAGTGCGACATGCCGACACCAGCCGGGCCAAGGGCTCCCCTGCTGGGCGGTGTCGTCGTCGTCATTTTCTCGGTCGTCACCGCGCTCGTCGCGGGATGCGGCGCACCACTGCCACGGGATACCGACGGCAGTCTCGAGAGGATCACCGGCGGGGTCCTGCGCGTCGGGGTGTCGGACAACCCACCGTGGGTCGAGGTGCACGACGGCGCGGCGCAGGCCGACAGCCCCGCGGCCGACCCCCACCGGACCGAGGCCGGCGAGATCGTGTCGGGGCGTGAGGTCGACCTGCTTTCCGGATTCGGGCGCGAGCGCGAAGCGACGGTGCGATGGGTCCCCGGCGCGGAGAGCGAGTTAATCGAGGCGATGGCGCTCGGCGAGCTCGATGTGATGGTGGGCGGACTCACCACCGACTTGCCCTGGTCCAAGGAAGTAGCCCTGACCAGGCCGTACGGCGAGGATGTGACCCCCGACGGGGACACCGTGCAGCGGGTGATGGCAACTCCGCTGGGAGAAAATGCCCTTCTGGTCGCACTGGAAACCCACCTCGCGCGGGTCGGGGGCGTGACATGACCGGCCCCGACCGGCTCCCACCGGAGCAGCAGACGGCCCTTCGCCGCGCGATCCGGCTGGAGTGGGTGACCCTGGCGGTGATGTCGCTGACCATCGCGGCGGTGTTCGCGGTCTCGGGCCAGTCGCAGGCGATGAAGGCGGCATGGATCGAGGACACACTGTCCCTGTTGCCCCCGCTGGCGTTCCTCATCGCGGCCAAGCTGGCGCGTGCCCGGCCGTCGTCGCGGTTCCGGTACGGGCTGCACCGTTCCGTCGGCGTCGGTCATCTCGTCGCGGGGGTGGCGTTGCTGGCGATGGGGCTGTTCCTGATCGTGGACTCCGGGACCGGCCTGCTCACCGGGGATCGGCCGCCGCTGGGGGTGGTGGTGATCTGGGGGCAGGTGATCTGGACCGGGTGGCTGATGATCGCGGTCATGGCCCTGTCGTGCGTCGGGCCGGTCATCCTGGGCCGGATGAAGACGGCCCCGGCGGAGGTGTTGCACGACAAGGTCCTCTACGCCGACGCGGACATGAATCGCGCCGACTGGCAGACGGGCGTGGCGACGATCGTGGGCGTGCTGGGGATCGGCATGGGCCTGTGGTGGGCTGACGCGGCCGCCGCGCTGGTGGTGAGCGTGTCGATCCTGCGCGACGGGTGGGCCAACCTCAGTGGCGCGATCACCGGGTTGATGGACCGCCGTCCCACCCGCTTCGACGGCACCGATCCGCATCCGCTGGTCCACGAGATCGACGAGGTTCTGGCGGATGTCGGGTGGGCGACCGACCACGGCGTTCGCGTGCGCGACGAGGGCCATGTCTTCCACGTCGAGGCGTTCCTCGTTCCGGCCGACGGGCAGGTGGTGACGGTGGAGCGCCTCGCCGCGGTCCGCCGGGCGCTCACCGAGATCAGTTGGAAGGTGCAGGACGTGGTGGTGACGGTGGTCGCCGAGGTCCATACCACCCACCGCCCCCGCTGAGTGGCGACTGTCACCGCCGCAGGAAGAGCCAAAGAATGTACGACGACGACGAGGCCTCCACAGGCGGAACCACCACCGGTATAGAGCGCGGTCTCTACGCCTGCATAGTCGCGTGCATCCGCGGCGTCAGAGGGTGAGAGTGGACTCCGGGTGGTCGGTCTCCTTGAGCGGCTTCTGGGCCCCTCCGGACAGCGCGGCCCCTTCGACCCTGGCATCGCGATAGCGCTCGGCCTGCGCCTGACTGATGGGGTCCCGACTTCCGTCCTTGGCGTAGCACACAGGCAGCCAGGCCCCGTTCGCATCGAGTCGGGCGACGATCCGGGGGCGGAGGCGGAACTGCTGAATCGAATCCGACCACGCGACCAGTAGATCCAGGTTCTTTCCGCTGGCGTCCGGCAACGAATCGGTCAGGCAGAAATGCTGGACGCTGCGCCACACGGCGTACTGCGAGTCGGGGACCGCGGTCGGGTCGACGGCGGCGGCCTTGGGGGCGCGAGCCGACCGGGTCCGGGTGGGCCGGGTACTCGGGGCGGGAGCCGCGGGCGGTGGCGGAGGGGTGTTCTCCCCCGACTCGACCCGGCGGCGGGCCTCCTCCATACGACGCTGCCGTCGCTCCGCCGCCGAAACGTCACCCGAATCCCAGTAGCCCGTCATGGCGGACGACTTTACGCGTCCGACACGGGTTGACGCCTCATCAGATCACCCGGATGGGGCCGACCTCACACCCGAGCACCCGACAGCCTGCGAGCACGCCCCGAGCGAGACGGAACACCCCCGCCGGGCACCCCGCCCAGGGCGATCCGCCTCCGCCGGCGCCCTCACATGTCCAGGCCGAGATCCAACACGCCGACCGAGTGCGTCAAGCCGCCGACGGCGACAAAATCGACGCCGCAGCGTGCATAGTCCGCGGCCACATCCAGCGTGAGTCCACCGCTGGATTCCAGCCGGGTACCGGGCGAGATCTTCTCGCGGCGCTGCACGGCGATCTGCGTCTGCCACACCGGGAAATTGTCGAGCAGGATCAGGTCGACGCGCTCGCTCAGCATTTCGTCGAGCTGCTCCAGGGAATCGACCTCGACCTCGCACGGCAGGTCCGGGAACTGCTCGCGGACCGCGGCCAGCGCGGGCACCACGCCACCGGCCGCGACCACATGGTTGTCCTTGATCAGCACCGCATCGCCGAGCCCCAGGCGGTGGTTGACCCCGCCGCCGCAGCGCACCGCGTACTTCTGCAGTAGCCGCAGTCCGGGCATGGTCTTGCGGGTGTCCCGCACCGCGCAGTCGGTCCCGGCCAGCTCGTCCGCCCACGCGCGCGTCGCCGTGGCGACCCCGGACAAGTGGCACACCAGATTGAGGAGCGTGCGCTCGGCGGTCAGCAGTCCCAGTGTGGGTGCGGAGATCTCGGCCACCACGTCGCCGGCCGCGACGCGGTCGCCGTCGGCCGCGAGGAGGGTCACCGAATAGCCGCCGCTCGTGCCGGAGGTGCCCGAGTCCGTGGCATCCGAGGCGGCCGCGCCCTGGTCGGCGGCGTCAGAGTCGGCCGCGCCGAGAACCTCGGCGAGCACCATCTCGATCAGCGGCAGCCCCGCCACGACACCGTCCCCGCGCGCCGCGAGCCGTGCGGTCGCCCGGGCATCCGCCGGCACCGTCGCGAGCGAGGTGGCATCGGGGCCATATCGCAGATCTTCTTCGAGGGCGCGACGGATCGCGATCAGTGCATCCGCTCGGGTATCGGGATCGAGGACGTTGTCGTCGTCGTCCCTTACGCCACCGTGACCAGACGCGGCGTGGCCCGTCACTCCCCCGACCCCGGGTTGCCGATGGCGATCATGCGCTCGACAGACCCGCGCGCGGCCTCGGCGGTGACCGGATCCACGTCGACCTCGTCGGCGCCCTCGACCAGCGCGCGCAGCAGCGCGGCCGGGGTGATCATCTTCATGTACGGGCAGCTCGCCTCGTCATTGACCGGCAGGAAGTCGATCTCCGGAGCCGCCTTGCGCAACTGGTGGATCATGCCGACCTCGGTGGCCACCAGGACCTCACGGGCGCCGGAGGCACGGGCGGCGTCGACCATCCCGCCGGTCGAGAGGATCTTAACCTGATCCGCGGGCACCGCGCCCTCTGTGGCCAGGTGCAGCGCACTGGTGGCGCAACCGCACTCCGGGTGGACAAACAGCTCCGCGCCCGGGTGCGACTCCGACTTGGCCGTGAGCTGATCGCCGTTGATCGCGGCGTGGACGTGGCACTCGCCGGCCCACACCAGGACGTTGTCACGCCCCGTCTTGCGGCGCACGTGCGCGCCGAGGAACTGATCCGGCAGGAAGAGGATTTCGCGGCTCGGGTCGATGGACTCCACCACGTCGACCGCGTTGGAACTCGTGCAGCAGATGTCGGTCAGCGCCTTCACCGCGGCGGTGGTGTTGACGTAGGAGACCACGACCGCGTCCGGGTGCTCGGACTTCCACTCGGCCAACTGCTCGGCCGTGATGGAATCCGCGAGCGAACAACCGGCGGCCTCGTCCGGGATCAACACCGTCTTCTCGGGCGAGAGGATCTTGGCGGTCTCGGCCATGAAGTGCACGCCGCAGAAGATGATCGTCGACTGCTCGGCGCTCGCCGCGATCCGCGACAGGGCCAGCGAGTCCCCCACGTGATGGGCGATGTCCTGGATGGCGGGGATCTCGTAGTTGTGCGCGAGGATCACCGCGTCCCGCTCGGCGGCGAGCCGGCGGATCTCCGAGGCCCACACCTCGTCGGGCTCAACGCCGGTGTAGATCGAACCGTCGTGCCGGATCTGCGCGGCCAGCGGAGAATCGAGCCGTCCGATGGCGGTGTTGGTACTAGTGGCAGAGCTCATCCCTGCCCCCTCTCGGGTCGTGTCCGCGGCCGATACCCCACCGGCCGCGTTTTCGTCTTACAATCGAAAACGTGGATAAGTGTAACACCGGTCACGAGGTGCTCGTCGTGGTGGGCCAGGTACGACCTGTTCCCGGCTCGGCGGCGCCGTCGCTGCACGTCCTGCTCTGGCAGCACTCCCTCGGCCCCGCCGCGGGCTGCTGGGCTCTGCCGGGCGGCGAGGTACGTGACGACGAAGACCTCGCCACCTCCGCGACCCGGCAACTCGACGAGAAGGTCGACGTCCGCGAGCTCAGCCACCTGGAATCGGTGTCCGAGTTCTCCGACCCGGCGCGCGTGCCCGGGCGGCGGGTGTTCGCGTCCGGGTTCCTGGGACTGCTCCCCAGCGACGCCGACCCCGACATCCCCGCGGACACCGCATGGTTCCGGGTCGACGACCTGCCCGACACCGCCTTCGACCACGCGGAGATCGTCGCCCGGGCCCGCGCCCGCCTCGCGGCCAAGCTCTCCTACTCCACACTCGGGTTCGCGCTCGCGCCCGAGGAGTTCACGCTCTCGCTTCTCGCGCAGCTCTACGGGGCCGCGCTCGGGCACCCAGTGGATCCCACGAACCTGCAGCGGATCCTCAGCCGGCGCGGAGAACTCGTGAGATGCGGGCGCAGCGCTCCCCCGGGCCCGTCCGGCGGACGACCGGCGGCCCTGTTCAAGTTCGCCGAGCGGCGACTGCGGATCACCGATCAGTTCGCGACTCTGCGGCCACCAGGTCCGGCCACCGACTGAAATGGGCCAGGGCTGCCACGGTGAACATCGCGATCATTGCGCCCCACAGCAACCATCCGCTTCCGGGCGGGAACCACTCCCACGACGGCCCCGAGGTGCCGTAGAGCATCCCGTCGAAAAACAACGCACCCGCTGTAGGCGCCTGCGCGACCACCTCACCGAACGGGACGTCCCGCGGCGGCGACGCCAACAGGTCGGCGATCCAGGGGGCACCCACGGCGGCCAGCGCGCAGGCGAACCCGGGAAGCAGCGCGAGCACCGGCACACCCGCCGGCCGCCGCAACTCGACGTGCCGCGACCACAGGACCAGAGCGCCGCAGATCGAAGCGAAACCGAGAAGGATCACCAGCATCAGCAGTTGGCTCCCGCCGTCGGCTCCGGAATCGGGGAACCGGACGCCCCGTCCCCCGCCGACGGAGACCAGCTCCGACCGCGGCGCAGCGACGACCCACACCAGCAGCGCGACGACGAACGGGGCGAGGAGGCCGCACAGAGTTCCGAGCGACCGCCGCATCTTGTTGACGTGGCGTCCGTCACCTGTTGCCCGAGATGCGCTGGTCATACGGCGGACTGTACCAACGCCCTTTACCGTCGAAACGGGAGATCTCAGCCCGCTGTGGTCTAATCGGACGCGGCTCCGCCCAACTTTCGTACCGGATGAGACGTCAGGAAGTATCCGCCAGTGGCCACCGACTCTGCTCCCGCGACCTCTGGTCGGCAACGGAGGACGATGGCCTACCGGCATGACATCGACGGCTTGCGCGGACTCGCGATCGCCCTCGTGGTGGTGTTCCACATCTGGATGGGCCGGGTCTCCGGTGGCGTCGACGTATTCCTCACCCTTTCGGGATTCTTCTTCCTCGGGTCGCTTCTGAGGGGCACGGACAATCCACGCACCCCGCTCAACCCACTGCCCCATCTCAAGCGACTGGTCCGCAGGCTCTACCCCGCACTCGTGGTGACCATCGCGGCCACGATGCTGGGCACGATCCTGATCAAGCCCCCCACCCAGTGGACGGCGATCTTCGACCAGGCCGTCGCGTCGCTGCTCTACTACCAGAACTGGGAGCTGGCGGAGACGTCCGCGGACTACGCCGCGGCCGATGCAACGATCTCGCCGCTCCAGCATCTGTGGTCGATGTCCGTCCAGGGTCAGTTCTATCTGGTGGCACTCGCGGTGATCCTCGGCGGAACCGCGCTGTGGCGACTGCTCGTGCGGCGCGGGACCCCCAAATGGTTCCTTCTGGCCGTGGTGGCCGCCGGCACCGCCGCATCCGTGTGGTGGTCCGTCATCGGACAGCAGACCAACCAGCCCCTGAACTATTACGACACGGCCTCCCGCATGTGGGAGCTGCTCATCGGCGGACTGGTGGCGATCGTCCTGGCCGGCATCGTTCTTCCGTGGCCGCTGCGCCTGATCACCACCGCCGCGGGACTGTTCCTCGTGGTGAGCACCGGCTTCTTCTTTGACGGCGCCGCGTACTTCCCCGGCCCCCTGGCCTGGTACCCCATCGGCGGCGCACTGCTGATCGTGCTCGGCGGCAACCTCCCCGCCGGCGTGCGCGCGACCCCCGCCAGGGATCCGATCACCTGGCTCCTGTCGGCCAAGGTGTTCCGCCGACTCGGCGACATCTCCTACTCGCTGTACCTGTGGCACTGGCCCCTGCTGATCCTGTGGCTCTCCCACGACCGCGACAACGAGATCACCCTCGTCTCCGGCATGACGATCATCGTGATCTCGCTCGTCCTGGCACTCATCACGGAGAAATACATCGAGCGGCCGCTGCGCATGGCCAGCCGGGCCAAGAGTCAGAAGACGCCCGCCGCCGCCGCCCGCGACATGCTCTGGGGTCCACCCCCGCGCACGGGCCGTCAGAAGCGTCAGTTCGTGGGAGCAACCGCGCTCGTCGTCGTCGCCGCCGTTGCCTCATTGGGCACCGTCGGATGGTGGAGCGCCACCGCCTCCTCGCGCTCGTCGGTCCCCTACGTCGACTCGCTCACCGACCCGGACCACCCCGGCGCCCGCGCCTTCTTTGAGGGCGTCGACGCTCCGGACGACGTGTCCTTCACCCCCTCGCTGCTCCAGGTCGGTCACGATCTTCCGCCCAGCACGATGGACAAATGCATCTCGACCTTCGAGTCGAGCGAGGTCATCACCTGCGTCTACGGTGATGAAGCCGCCACCCGCACCATCGTGCTGGCCGGCGGGTCCCACGCCGAACACTGGATCAGTGGACTCGACGAAGTCGGCCGGCACTACGGATTCCGCGTAGTCACCGTCCTGAAGATGGGCTGCCCGCTCACCCTCGACGCCTCGGTCTCCGACGACGGCGAGCAGATGTACGACAGCTGCGCCGAATGGACGCCGGATGCACTGGCCACGATCGCCGGACTGCAACCGGAATTCGTGTTCACCAACGCGAGCCGCCCTGTGGGCGTGATGGGCCCCGACGTCACCCCGCGCCAATACATCGAACTGTGGCGGGCGCTCGAGGAGCAGGGCATCGGCGTCCTCGCGATTCGCGACACT
The DNA here is from genome assembly GCF_014144865.1 of Dietzia aerolata. Lineage (GTDB taxonomy): Bacteria > Actinomycetota > Actinomycetes > Mycobacteriales > Mycobacteriaceae > Dietzia > Dietzia aerolata. The sequence goes on from NZ_JAALDM010000211.1 coordinate 15,092, forward strand.
CCGTGGCTCAACAACGGCCGCGGCCCCGTCCGCGCCAGCGACTGCCTCGGCGACGGCGACAGCCCTGAAGAGTGCGGGATGCCCCGCGAACGGTCCATCTCGCCGATCAACCCTGCGTCCCTCGCCGCAGCCGGACTATCCAACGTGCGACTGGTCGACCTCACCGACGGTCTGTGCGGTCCCGAGAACTGTCCGGTCGTAGTGGGCAACGTGATCGTCTATCACGACTCGCATCACCTATCCGGTTCCTGGGTGCGCTCCGCCTCCGGTGAACTGGCCCGTCAACTGGGCCCCGCCACCGGCTGGTGGTGACCCCGGCCCCGAGGTCGGACCCGAAGTGCGGCCAACGCACTACTCTTGGACCACGTGACCAACGCCGAGTCCCAGCAGTCCGTTCCCGAACTCGTCCGCGCCTGGCCGGGTACCGCATACCCGCTGGGTGCAACCTATGACGGCACCGGCACGAACTTCGCACTGTTCTCCGAGGTGGCCGAGAAGGTCGAACTCTGCCTCATCGACCGCGAGGGGGTGGAGACCCGCATCGAACTCACCGAGGTCGACGGCCACATCTGGCACTGCTACCTGCTCGGTGTCACCCCGGGGCAGCGCTACGGATACCGCGTACACGGCCCGTACGAACCCGAGAACGGCCTGCGTTGCGACCCCTCCAAGCTCCTTCTCGACCCCTACGGCAAGGCCTTCGGCGGAGCCTTTGACGGCGACCCCAGCCTGCACAGTTACGACCTGGACAACCCCGACGAGCGCAACACCGACGACTCGCTGGGCCACACCATGACCACCGTGGTGATCAACCCCTTCTTCGACTGGGGCAACGACCGGGCACCGAATCACGAGTACCACAACACGGTCATCTACGAGGCCCACGTCAAGGGCATGACCGCCACCCACCCGGACGTGCCGGCGGAGATGCGTGGCACCTACGCGGGCCTGTCCCATCCCGCGATCATCGAGCACCTCAAGGACCTCGGCGTCACCGCGATCGAGCTCATGCCGGTCCACCAGTTCATGCAGGACCAGCGCCTCATCGACCTGGGACTGCGCAACTACTGGGGCTACAACAGCTTCGGTTTCCTCGCCCCGCACAACGAGTACGCGTTCGCCGACAAGCCCGGGGACGCGGTGACCGAATTCAAGGCGATGGTCAAGGCATTCCACGACGCGGACATCGAGGTAATCCTCGATGTGGTCTACAACCACACCGCCGAGGGCAACCACCTCGGCCCGACCATCGGCTTCCGCGGAATCGACAACCAGGCCTACTACCGACTGGTGGAGGGCGACGAGCAGTACTACAAGGACTACACGGGCACCGGTAACACGCTCAACGTGCGGCACCCGCACTCCCTGCAGCTGATCATGGATTCGCTGCGCTACTGGATTCTGGAGATGCACGTCGACGGCTTCCGGTTCGATCTCGCCTCCACCCTGGCGCGGGGTCTGCACGAGGTGGACCGACTGTCGTCGTTCTTCGACCTCGTGCAGCAGGACCCGGTTGTCAGTCAGGTCAAGCTCATCGCGGAACCGTGGGACGTCGGCGAGGGCGGCTACCAGGTGGGCAACTTCCCGCCCCTGTGGACCGAGTGGAACGGCCAGTTCCGTGACACGGTCCGCGACTTCTGGCGCGGTGAGCCGTCCACCCTCGGTGAGTTCGCATCGCGGCTCACCGGTTCCTCCGACCTGTACGAGCAGACCGGCCGCCGCCCCACGGCGTCGATCAACTTCGTGACCGCCCACGACGGGTTCACGCTCAACGACCTGGTGAGCTACAACTCCAAGCACAACGAGGCCAACGGCGAGGACGGTAATGACGGCGAGAGCCACAACCGCTCCTGGAATTGTGGCGTCGAGGGCCCGACCGACGACCCAGAGGTCCTGGCGCTACGGCACAGGCAGCGCCGCAACCTGCTGACCACGTTGATCCTGTCCCAGGGCACGCCGATGATCGCGCACGGGGACGAGATCGCCCGCACACAGGACGGCAACAACAACGTCTACTGCCAGGACAACGAGATCTCCTGGATGAACTGGGAACTCGACGAGGAGCAGTCGGACCTGCTCGAGTTCACCCGGCAACTCGTGCGACTTCGCAAGGACCACCCGGTCTTCCGGCGCCGCCGCTTCTTCGGTACTCCACTTCGCGGCGAGGAGGACCCACAGGACATCGCCTGGTTCACCCCGGACGGCTCGGAGATGACCAGCAAGGACTGGGACTCCGGGTTCGGCAAGTCGTTGACCGTGTTCCTCAACGGCGACGCGATCCACGAGCCGGACGAGCGCGGCCAGCGAATCATCGACGACTCGTTCCTCCTGTTGTTCAACGCCCACAGTGAGCCACTCGACTTCACGCTGCTCGGCACCGAGTTCGCGGAGGAATGGGAGGTCGTCCTGGACACCACCCTGACCGCGACGGAGGAAGCCCGCACCCTGTCCGCGAGCAGCACGCTCACGGTGACCGACCGTTCCACCGTGGTTCTACGAAAGCTGAGCTGACGATGCGGAAGCTGCCGTCCAGTACCTACCGACTCCAGCTACGCACCCCCTCCTCCGACCCCGCCGGCCGCGGTTTCACCCTGGCCGACGCCCGCGACCTCCTGCCGTACCTCGCCGACCTCGGTGTGGGTGCCGTGTACCTCTCCCCGATCCTCGAGGCCACCCCCGGCTCGACCCACGGCTACGACGTGGTGGACCCGACCGCCGTGTCGGCCGAACTCGGGGGGATCGAGGGCTTGCGCGCCCTCCGCGCCGCCTGCCGCGAGCATGGCCTGGGCCTGGTGGTGGACATCGTGCCCAACCACCTGGGCGTGGACTCCGCGGCCGCCAACCCGTGGTGGTGGGATGCTCTCCGCAGGGGCCCGGAGTCACCGTATTTCTCGTTCTTCGACTTCGATACCTCCCCTGCGAACGGCGCCGACGGGAAGATCGTGCTGCCCGTTCTGGGCTCACCGGATGCGGTGGATGACCTCGTCGTCGTCGACCCATCCCGCACCGACTCCGGCGAGGCCGAGCTCCACTACTTCGAGCACCGCTTCCCCATCGCCCCCGGCACGGCAGACATTGCCCCCGGCACGGGCGGTGGTACGGCGCGCGAGGTCCACGCGCGACAGCACTACCGGCTCGTCCACTGGCGCGAGCCGCTGCTGGGCTACCGGCGGTTCTTCACCGTCACCGGGCTGGCCGGGGTGCGGCAGGAGGACCCGAACGTCTTTGACGCGATGCACGCCGAGGTGCGGCGGTGGTGCTCGGAGGATCTGGTCGACGGCATCCGCGTCGATCACCCGGACGGGCTGGCCGATCCGGTCGGCTACACGCGCCGACTCCGCGAGCTCGTCGGCGACCGCTGGCTGCTCCTGGAGAAGATCCTGTCGCCCGGCACCGGCTCGGTGCCGCCGGAGGTGCTGGATCCGGCGATGGGAGTCGACGGCACCACCGGCTACGACGCCCTGCGCCTCATCGATCACCTGCTCGTCGACGCCCGCGGCGAGGCGCACCTGTCCGCCCTGGCGGCACAGTACAGCGGCGGCTTCGGCGACGATGCGCAGGTCCACGCCCAATCCGCCGCCATCAAACGTCAGATCGTGGCCGAGGACCTGGCACCAGAGTTGGGGCGTTTGGTGCGGGCTGTCCGGGCGGAAGGATGGGTGCAGTCGGAATCGTCGGCGCGACCGGTCGGGTCGGTGGGTGGTGACGTTTCCGACAAGCGATATGACGACGACGACACCACCGATTCAGATGCCCAGCTGCGGGAGACGCTGATCTCGGTGATCGCTCTGACGCCGTTCTATCGGGCCGATTATCCGGTCCTGCGCGGCACACTCCCGGCCCTGCTGGACGTCCTGCGACGTGAGCGCCCCGAGCGGACGGCGGCACTGCAGCTCATCTCCCGCGCCCTGGCCTGCGGCGGGGAGGCCTCGGCGCGGCTCGCGCAGGTCACCGGTGCGGCCACCGCGAAGGCCGAGGAGGACCGGCTGTTCTATCGGCTCGGTCGGCTCGTCTCGCTCAATGAGGTGGGCGGCTCGCCGGGTCGGATGGGCCTGTCGGTGGACGCGTTCCATCTGACGATGGCCGAGCGCGCAGCCGCCATGCCGGGGACCATGACGGCACTGTCCACCCACGACACCAAGCGCGGCGAGGACGTGCGCGCCCGCATCTCGGTGCTGTCCCAGGTGCCCGACGAGTGGGCCGACTTCGTCGCCGAGGTGTTTGCCACGTACCCGCCGCCTGCCGAGGACGCCGGTTACTTCCTGCTGCAGGTCATCGTGGGTGTGTGGCCGACCGCTGAAGGGTCGGCGGCCGGGCAGTCCGAGCTCGCCGGGTCCGCGTCCTCGAGCCCGGCCGCGGACGCCTCGGCGCTGCGGCCCCGGCTGCACGCGTACGCCGACAAGGCGATGCGCGAGGCCGCTGTCCACACGACGTGGACCGACCAGGACGCAGATTTCGAGTCAGCCGTGCATCGGTGGATTGACGACCTGATCGACTCGGGTTCCGGGCTGGTCGGGGGATTCGTGGAGCGCATCGCGCCGGCGGGTCGCGACAATTCCCTGCTGGCCAAGGCTGTGCAGTTGCTCTCCCCCGGCGTTCCGGACGTCTACCAGGGCACCGAGGTGTGGGAAGACTCGCTCGTCGACCCCGACAATCGGCGGTTCGTGGACTACGGCCCCTTGCGGTCCGGGGCGATCGCCCGCGTCCGGCATCCCAAGTTCACTCTGGTGCGCGAGATCCTGCGGCTACGCCGCGACCACCCCGACGCGATGGCGGGTGGACCGCACCTGCCGATCCCTGTTCACGGTCCGGCCGCCGCCGACGTGGTGGCGTTCATGCGTCCACTGGGCCCGGCCGGTTCCGCTGGTGTGACTGGTTCCGAAGGCGTGACCGGTGTCGGCATGATCGCCCGCCGACGCACCGCGGTCATGCCCGCCGAGAATTTCCTGCGGACCGTGGTCGACCTGCCCGCTGGGTCGTGGGCCGTACGCCCGGATGGCTCGGTGATCTCGGGCCGAGTCGATGTGGGCGAACTGTTGGCGGAAGTACCCGTCGTCGTTATCGTCCGCGACGGCGCCTGATCGTCCAGCGGCCTCTACCCGGCACGTCCGTGCAGTTCCAGGCGCGACCGCGGCCAGTCAGTTCCTGCCACGGTCGCGGCCGAGAAGCCGGTCGGTTTCGCGCCGCTCGCGCTTGGTAGGTCGGCCGGCACCGCGATCGCGCCTGGGCTGCGAGGCCAGGATCTCGTTGGACGGTGGCGGCGGCGAATGATCGATGTAGCAGGTCGCGGCCACCGGAGCTCCGACTCGCTTGCTAACGGTCTCGACCACCTCGAGGATCCTCATTCGACCCAGCGCGCCCGTGACCTGCACCCGATCGCCGGGAACCACGTTCTTCGAGGGCTGCACCGCCTCGCCGTTGACCTTGACGTGGCCTCCCCTGCACGCGGCCGCGGCTTTGGTCCGCGAGGGAAACAGCCGCACCGACCACGTCCACGCATCAACCCGCACACCCATTCCACGAGCCTATCGACAACCGCCGTCCCCGCCACGACACCGCCTTGTCCGTCCAGGTGGTGTGGAGTGCCCCCTGTGAAGCCCGTTCTGCCCATGCCGTCTCGTCCTGCCTATCTGAAGCTGATCTGCCTAGCCCCGCTGATTCACGGAGCGTGAGGACTG
>NZ_JAALDM010000212.1 GCF_014144865.1 Dietzia aerolata
CGACCCGCGCGTGCTCGCCACGGACCTGCGCCGGACGATCGACTCCGGCCTGCCCGGCCCCATGCGCGCCGCGCTCGCGCGGGCCACCGAGCACCATCCGGGGGACACGCCGGTGTCCGTGCTGGTCAGCGCCAGATCCGACGGGGACGGGGTGATTCTCGAGGTCCGTGCCCGGGACCGGCCGGGGCTGTTGGCCCAGATCGTCACGGCCGTGCTGGGGGCCGGCGCGAGGATCGACTGGGTCGTGGTGCGAACGCGGGGATCGGCGGTCGAGGACGCGTTCGCGCTGTCGGGCCCCGGCGCGGTGCTGAGCACGGCGGCGGTTGTGGAGGCGGCACTGTCCTGATCTCGCACGGACGCAATCGACCTCAGCGTGTACCGGGGCGCGCGGTGCCGATACCCTGTGTGGAGTCGTCGCCGACGACACCGAGGCCTGGAGCAGGCCCCGGCCGCGAACCAGGGAGCTGTTGCCGTGTTCGAATCCTTGTCCGACCGCCTCACAGGTGCGCTCAAGGACCTGCGTGGCAAAGGCCGGCTCAGCGACGCCGACATCGACGCGACGGCGCGCGAGATCAGGCTCGCGCTGCTCGAGGCCGACGTGGCGCTGCCGGTCGTGCGCACCTTCATCTCGCGGGTCAAGGAGCGGGCCAAGGGTGCCGAGGTCTCCGAGGCGCTCAACCCGGCGCAGCAGGTCGTCAAGATCGTCGACGCCGAGCTCACGGCGATCCTGGGCGGTGAGGCGCGGCGGATCGAGTTCGCCAAGCAGCCCCCGACCGTGATCATGCTGGCGGGCCTGCAGGGTGCGGGTAAGACCACGCTCGCCGGCAAGCTCGCGCACTGGCTCAAGGGGCAGGGTCACACGCCGCTGCTCGTGGCCTGTGACCTCCAGCGTCCCGGCGCCGTGGACCAGCTCCAGATCGTCGGTGAACGCGCCGGGGTCCAGGTCTTCGCGCCGCACCCCGGTACCTCCGTCGGTGGGGACGGCGAGGTCGTGGGCGTCCAGGAGCCCGTCTCCGTGGCACAGCGCGGACTCGCGCACGCCCGCGCCAAGATGCACGACATCGTCATCGTCGACACCGCCGGCCGGCTCGGTATCGACGACGAACTGATGGCCCAGGCCCGCGGGATCCGTGACGCCGTCCAGCCCGACGAGACCTTCTTCGTCCTCGACGCCATGATCGGTCAGGACGCCGTCATCACCGCCGAGGCGTTCCGCGAGGGCGTCGGCTTCACCGGCGTCGTCCTCACCAAGCTCGACGGTGACGCCCGGGGCGGCGCCGCGCTCAGCGTCCGCGAGCTGACCGGCACGCCGATCATGTTCGCCTCGGACGGCGAGAAGCTCGAGGACTTCGACGTCTTCCACCCGGAGCGGATGTCCAGCCGGATCCTCGGCATGGGCGACGTGCTCTCGTTGATCGAGCAGGCCGAGACCGTCTTCGACGCCCAGGAGGCGGAGAAGACCGCCGCCAAGATCGGCTCCGGCGAACTGACCCTCGAGGACTTCCTCGACCAGATGCTGATGATCCGCAAGATGGGACCGATCGGCAATCTCCTGGGCATGCTGCCCGGCGGCAAGGAGATGAAGGACGCCGTCGGGGACATCGACGAGAAGTACCTCGACCGCATCCAGGCCATCATCCGCGGCATGACCCCGGAGGAGCGGGCCAATCCGAAGGTCATCAACGCCTCCCGCCGCCAGCGCATCGCCAAGGGATCCGGCGTGACCGTCACCGACGTCAACCAGCTGGTCGACCGGTTCTTCGAGGCGCGCAAGATGATGAGCCGAATGGCCGGCCAGATGGGCATGCCCGGCGGCAACCGGAAGAACCAGCGCAAGGGCAAGAAGGGCAAGAAGGGTAAGGGCCGCGGCCCCACCCCGCCCAAGAACAGGGGAATGATGCCCGGCGGCATGCCGGGAATGCCCCCGGGGATGCCCGGCATGCCCGCCGGGATGCCGGACCTGTCGCAGATGCCGCCCGGCCTGGACCAGCTGCCGCCGGGTCTCGAGGGGATCGACATCAACGACCTGAAATTCCCCAAGCGCTGACCGGGCGGGCCGATTGGTCCCGGGGGGACCGGCCGGTCTAGACTGGATCGCTGGACGCCGTCACCGGTTGGTGCGGCCCGTGCTCGCAGCACGGACCGCGGCCTGCGCCGAACGGCGGTCACCCGCAAGGCGAAACCGAACCCCGCAACCAGTGCGGGCGTTGCCGAATCGCCACGTGACCTGCAACAGAAAGTGAGACGCCCACATGGCCGTCAAGATCAAGCTCACCCGCCTCGGCAAGATCCGCAACCCGCAGTACCGCGTGATCGTCGCGGACGCCCGCACCCGCCGCGACGGCCGGTCGATCGAGACCATCGGTCTCTACCGTCCCAAGGAGGAGCCCAGCTTCGTCCAGATCGACTCCGAGCGCGCGCAGTACTGGCTGAGCGTCGGCGCGCAGCCGACCGAGGCCGTCGAGGCCCTCCTCAAGGTGACCGGTGACTGGCAGAAGTTCAAGGGCATCGAGGGCGCCGAGGGCACCCTGAAGGTCGCCGAGCCCAAGCCCACCAAGCTGGAGCTGTTCAACAAGGCGCTCGAGGAGGCCCAGGGCGAGCCGTCCGCCGAGGCCATCACCGCCAAGCGCAAGGCCGACAAGGCCAAGAAGGCCGAAGAGGCCAAGGCTGCCGAGGAGGCCGCCAAGGCTGCCGAGTCCGAGTCCACCGACGGCGAGGCCGCCGAGGCCGAGTCCGCAGAGGCCTGATTCTGATGAACGACATGGTTGTCGACGCCGTCGACCATCTCGTCCGCGGCATCGTGTCGGAGCCCGACGCGGTGTCCGTGCGGGCGAGTGGTGGTCGGCGTGGCACCGTGATCCGGGTCGCTGTCGCTCCGACCGACCTCGGCCGGGTCATCGGTCGGGGCGGACGCACCGCATCGGCGATCCGGACCATCGTCGCAGCCGTCGGCGGTTCCGGCATCCGTGTCGACGTGGTCGACACCGACCGCTGACCAGCGCCACACCCCGCTAGCCGGAGGGCAGGAACACCATGGAGCTCGTCGTCGGACGCGTCGTGAAGTCGCACGGTATCCGCGGCGAGCTCGTGGTGGAGGTCCGTACCGACTCCCCCGAGGAGCGGTTCGCCCCCGGCACCCGGCTCGTCGGCCGCACCGGCCGCGGCCGCACCACCTCCGACCGCGAGGTCACGATCGAAGCCGCCCGGAGTCACTCCGGGCGGCTTCTCGTGCGTCTGGACGGCGTCGGGGACCGCGACACCGCCGACGCCTTGCGCGGAATGCTCCTGCTGGTCGATTCGGACGATCTGGAGGAGCCGGAAGATCCGGACGAATACCACGACCACCAGCTGGTGGGTCTCCGCGTGCTCGACACCAGCGGCGCCGCCCTGGGCGAGGTCACCGAGATTATGCACACCCCGGCCGGCGAACTGCTCGGCATCCGCCTGGCGGACGGTACCGACGCCATGGTCCCGTTCGTGACCGAGCTGGTTCCCGAGGTCGACCTCGACGGCGGCACCTGCGTGATCGACCCGCCGGAGGGACTGCTCGAGCTGGAACGCTCGTGACCACCGCCGATCAAGGCGGCTCGGACCCGCTGCTACGGCTCGACGTCGTCACCGTTTTTCCCGATTACCTCGCTCCGCTCCACCTCGCCCTGCTGGGCCGCGCCGTTGACCGGGGCATCGTGTCCATCGGCGTTCACGACCTTCGCGACTGGACCCACGACGTCCACCGTTCGGTCGACGACACGCCCTTCGGCGGCGGCCCCGGGATGGTCATGCGCCCCACCGTGTGGGGCGAGGCGCTCGACGACCTCGTGGGGTCACCGTCAGTGGACGACTCACCGCCCGAGGTGGAACCGCCCTCACGGGGGGACGACGACGAGCGGCCACTACTGATCGTCCCGACACCCGCCGGGCGACCGTTCACCCAGTCTGACGCCCAGCGCTACGCCCGACGTAGGCACCTGTTGTTCGCGTGCGGTCGATACGAGGGGATCGACCAGCGCGTCGTCGACGAGGCATCGCAGGTGATGGACGTCGAAGAGGTCAGCATCGGCGACTATGTCCTCATCGGGGGCGAGGTCGCGGTGCTGGTAATCGCGGAGGCAGTTGTTCGGCTGCTGCCGGGAGTGCTGGGAAACCGGCGCAGTCACGAGGAGGACTCCTTCTCTGACGGACTCCTCGAGGGCCCGTCCTACACCCGCCCCGAGGTGTGGCGGGACCGAGCGGTGCCGGAGGTCCTGAAATCGGGCAACCACGCCAAGATCGACCGGTGGCGCCGGGACGAGTCCCTGCGACGGACCGCGGAGCGTCGCCCCGATCTCCTGGCCGCCGCGGAACTGGACGCCCGGGATCGTGAAGTCCTCGCCGAGGCGGGGTGGACGCCGCCCGACTCCTGATCGGTGACCGGAGATCGCCGGTCCCGGCCTCCACGGCACTGATTTGGGGCGTGTGCACCGCTGATGGCACACTAGTGGGGTTGATCTTCCGGGCGTGTTGCGCGCCCGGGTACGGTCGCGCTGATCCGGGGCACGAACCGGTAGTCCCACCCAGGTGGGCGCCAGGGTCCTCTGTCCTCATTCCTGACATGCAAGGAACATCAATGAACACTCTCGACTTCATCGACAACAAGTCCCTGCGGGACGACATTCCGGCGTTCCGGGCCGGCGACACGCTTGACGTGCACGTCAAGGTCATCGAGGGCTCCAAGGAGCGTATCCAGGTCTTCAAGGGCGTCGTGATCCGTCGCCAGGGCGGCGGCGTCCGCGAGACCTTCACCGTCCGCAAGGTCTCGTTCGGTGTCGGCGTCGAGCGCACCTTCCCGGTGCACTCGCCCAACATCGATCGCATCGATGTGCTCGTGCGGGGCGACGTCCGCCGCGCGAAGCTGTACTACCTGCGTGAGCTCCGCGGCAAGGCCGCGAAGATCAAGGAGAAGCGCTGATCGCGTAAGAGCGAGTCCAACCGTTCGCCGTCGGCGGCAGGTAATCGACTACGCTCATCCGGGTGAGCAGCACCGAATCGCCCGGACATGACCCCGCAGAGCCGGGGCCCCGTGACAACGGGGCCCCGGCTCGCGGCGTCGAGAAGAAGTCCGAGAAAAAGGGCCAGCCCTGGTACATAGAGATCCCCATGCTGGTGGTGATCGCACTCGTGCTGGTCTTCGTGTTCCAGACCTTCGTCGGGCGGGTCTACCAGATCCCCTCGGAGTCGATGGAGCCCACGCTGCACGGCTGCGCCGGCTGCACCGGCGACCGCATCTTCGTGGACAAGATCAGCTACCGGTTCGGGGAGCCCGAGCCCGGAGACGTGGTGGTGTTCGAGGGCCCGGACTCGTGGAATCAGGCGTACCAGTCCATCCGGTCGGACAACCCCGTGATCCGCACGCTGCAGAACATCGGCGGCGTCATCGGCATCGTCCCACCGGACCAGAACGACATGGTCAAGCGCGTCATCGCCGTCGGCGGGCAGACGGTGGGCGGATGCTCCCCCGATGGCAGGCTGATGGTGGACGGACAGCCGCTGGATGAGCCGTACCTCAACGCGGACCCCACGATCGACCGCAATCCGCTGAATTGTGCCTTCGGGCCCGTCACGGTTCCCGAGGGCAACTACTGGGTGATGGGCGACAACCGGAACAACTCCGCGGACTCCCGATTCCACATGGGCGACGAGTTCCAGGGCACGGTCCCGGGGGAGAACATCATCGGCAAGGTCCAGGCGATCATCCTGCCGTTCGGCCGTATCGGCTCCGTCGAGTCCCCGGACATCAGCGTCGGGTGACCCGGGCACGCCCCACCCCGGTCCTACCGCGTCGGGTTCGGGTGACACGCCGTGACGGACGCCTGGCACTGGAGGCGGCTATCTCCCGTCGCGGCCTCGGCCCGGCGGCCGGGGTGGACGAGGCGGGCCGGGGCTGCTGTGCCGGCCCGCTGGTGGTGGCGGCCTGCGTCCTGGGCGACCGGCTGCATCCGGAGCTCGCGGACCTGGACGACTCGAAGCGTCTGTCCGAGGCCACCCGTGACCGCCTCTACGGGGCGATTGTCCGGCGGGCCGTGGCGTTCACCGTGGTGGAGATCGATCAGACTCGCATCGACCAGCGCGGCATTCATCGCTGCAACCTGGAAGGGATGCGCCGTGCGGTCGCCGGCCTCGACCCCACACCGGGGTTCGTCTTCACCGACGGGTTCGCCGTGGACGGGCTCGGGTGCCAGTCCACATCCGTCATCGGGGGTGATGGGGTGGTCGCATCCATCGCCGCCGCGAGTGTCCTCGCGAAGGTGACGCGGGATCGGATTATGGTGGACCTCGACTCGCGGTACCCGGGATACGGGTTCGCCTCCCACAAGGGTTACGGAACCGCACGTCACGTCAGGGCGATCGAGGAGCTCGGTCCCAGCGACATCCACCGCATGTCGTACGCCAACGTCCGTCGCGCCGCGCAGGTGCATTCGAGGAGCAGTAGATGAGCGCCGAGGATCTGGAGAACTACGAGACCGAGATGGAGCTCTCGCTGTACCGCGAGTACCGCGACATCGTCGGGCAGTTCACCTACGTCGTCGAAACGGAGCGCCGCTTCTACCTCGCCAACGCGGTGGAGCTCATCCCGAGGTCGGCTGACGGGGAGGTCTACTTCGACGTCCGGATGTCGGACGCCTGGGTGTGGGACATGTATCGACCTGCGCGTTTCGTCAAGTACGTCCGTGTTCTCACCTTCAAGGACGTCAACATCGAGGAGCTCGACAAGCCCGAGTTGCGGCTCCCCGAGTAGGCCCCGATCCAGGGCTCCCACAGCTGACACACGCGTCCACAGGACGCCTCCCACCCGGCCCGCGAACAGCGGGTCGGGTCTTTGCCGTCCGGCAGGGTGGGCCCCGGCGAACCGGACGGCCCGGCTCGCCGGGAGGGGCGGACGATGTTGGGTGCGGGCGGGTCGAGTGGGGCACGGCGAGGTGGGTCGGATCGTCGCCAACGGATCGGGCGGCTGGGGGAGAAGCACGCGGCAGCGTTGTTCACCGCCCGAGGTGGCGTGGTCCTGGCGCAGAACTGGCATCACCGGAACGGTGAACTCGATCTGGTGATCCTGGATGCCGCCGGCCGGCTGCGGTTCGTCGAGGTGAAGGCCAGAACGGGGACGCAGTTCGGCACGGCGGCCGAGGCGGTGACCGGTTCCAAGCAGCACAAGATTCGCGAACTCGCCACAGCCTGGCTCACCGAGAATCCGACCAGGTGGCGCGAGGTCCACTTCGACGTGGTCGCGGTGGACCTGTCCGATGAGAGCAACCCCCGCCTCGAACTGCTCGAGGACGTGATGTGACGGTGGCGCTCGGACGGACATGGGCCGTGACCCTGCAGGGCGTCGGAGGGCAGTTGGTCGAGGTGGAGGCGGACGTCGGTCGCGGGCTTCCGGGGATCAGCATCGTCGGCCTCGCCGACAAGGCGGTGCTCCAGGCCAGGGACCGGATGCGCGCGGCGGTGGCCAACTCCGGTCTGACTTGGCCTCCCGGCAAGGTCGTACTGTCGTTGTCGCCCGCCGGGATCCCCAAGCGTGGGTCCGGCTTCGACCTGCCTCTGGCCGTGGGCGTGCTGACCGCGTCGGGCGAGCTCCCGGCCTCGGCGTTCGAGGGGACCCTCCTGCTCGGCGAGCTCGCCCTGGACGGTCGGATCAGGCCCGTGCGGGGAGTCCTGCCGTCGGTCCTCGCCGCGCGTGATGCCGGCCTGGATCGGGTCATCGTCCCCGAGGCGAATCTCGCGGAGGCGCGGCTGGTCGCAGGGATCGCTTCCGCCGGTGCCGAGTCGCTGGCAATGCTCGCGGTGTGGGCCCGCGGTTCGGGCGACCTGATCGCCGAGGCGCGGGAATCGCACCGGCCGCACACCCGGGACGACACGGACCTGTCGGAGATCGTGGGGCAGGAGGACGGTCGCCGCTGTATCGAGGTCGCGGCCGCCGGGGGCCACGCCGTTTTGCTGCAGGGCCCACCCGGCACCGGCAAAACGATGCTGGCCCGTCGACTGCCCGGCCTGCTGCCGGATCTGGCCGAGCAGGCGGCGCTGGAGGCCACGGCGATCCACTCGATCATGGGCAGGCTGTCACCGAGGGATCCGCTCCTTCGCCGGCCACCGTTCGTCGCCCCACATTCCGGGGCCTCGGAGGTGGCGCTCATCGGCGGTGGCACGAGTACGCCCAGGCCGGGGGCGGTGTCGCTCGCCCACCAGGGCGTCCTCTTCCTCGACGAGTGCGCCGAGTTCTCGACCAAAGTCCTCGACAGCCTGCGCACCCCGATGGAGGAGGGCGAGGTCCGGATCGCCCGCAGCGAGGGGATCGTCGCGTTTCCCGCACGCTTCCAACTCGTCATGGCGGCCAACGACTGCCCCTGTGGGAGCGCGCGGCCCGATACGTGCACGTGCACCCCGGACGCCAGGCGTCGGTACGGGCGGGCCCTGACCGGGCCGCTGCGGGACCGGATCGACATCGCCGGCCGCACCCTGCCCGTGGGGTCGGGGTTGCTGTCCGTGGGTGAGGTCGAGGATTCGTCGGTGGTCCGGGAGAGGGTGACGACGGCGAGGTCGACAGCAGCCGGACGGTGGGCTGCCTGCGAGGACGCGAACGGGGCGGTATCCAACGCGGACGTCCCTGGCCGGGTGCTCCGGTCCGTGAAAGCCCTGGACAGGCGGGCTCTGCGTCCACTGGACCGGGCTCTGGCCCATGGTGTCCTGTCGCCGCGGGGCGTGGATCGATGTCTGCGACTGGCGTGGACCGTCGCGGATCTGGAGGGGGCGCTCGTGCCGACCGAGTCGCACGTTGCCGAGGCGATGGTGCTGAGGGGAGAGGACTGATGACGGGGGAATTCGACGCGGGCACACCCGTGAGTGACGACGTCCGCGCGGCGTACGCCTACCTCGGTGCGGTGACCGAGCGGCCCACCGCGCAGCTGTGGGATCTGGTCGACCTCGTCGGCCCGGTCGAGGCCGAACAGCGCATCAGGGTCCGGGCGGTGGGGGAGGCGCTCACCGACCAGACGGAGGGGCGATTCGCGCTGGTGGACGGAACCGAACTCATCGGGCGGGCCCACGACGTGGGTGCGCGAATCGTGGTGCCGGGCGACCCCGGGTGGCCGGACTGGCAGCTCGCGCCCCTGGATCGGCCGAGGGGCCGGCGACGCGAGTCCTCCGGTGGGGTGCCCACCGCACTGCGTCCGCTGGGGCTGTGGTGGCGCGGCCCCGCCGATCCGGACCTGGCCCTGCGTCGCACGGTCGCGGTGGTCGGCACCCGTGCCCCGACCTCATACGGACGGGCCGTGACCGCGGACCTGTGTGCGGGGGTGGCTGCCGAGGACTTCACGGTCATCTCCGGCGGTGCGTTCGGCATCGATGCGATGGCACACCGGGCCGTGGTGGGTGCGGGCGGCGCGACGATCGCGGTTCTCGCCGGCGGTGTCGACAGGTTGTATCCCCGCGGCAACGAGGCACTGTTGCAGGAGGTCGCCCGGACCGGTGCGGTGATCTCGGCACAACCGCCCGGCACCGGCGTCACTCGGTACAGATTCCTCGACCGGAACCGCATCATCGCGGCGCTGTCCTCGGCGACGGTGGTCGTCGAGGCGGCCGCCCGCAGTGGTGCCTTGAGCACTGCTGCGTGGGCAGAGGCCCTGGGGCGTCCCGTGGGCGCGGTCCCAGGGCCCGTCACCTCGGTGGCCTCCGTTGGAACCCATCTTCTGATCAGGGACAAGGGCGCGATCCTCATCAGCCGGGCAGCCGACGTGGTGGAACTTGCCGGCGATCTGGGCGAAGTCTCCCCATCGCCGCGCGGGGACGCCTCCACGTGGGACGGACTGGACGACGTGACCCGGCGGATTCTCGAAGCGCTGCCACTGAGCGGCGGCGTCGCACCCGCGGAGGTGGCGGCTTCCGCGGGCGTCTCGCCGGGCACGGCCCGCGCAGTCCTCGGCCGGCTGATGGCGACCGGCGCTGCGGTCCGGGGACACGAGGGGTGGCACCGCTCGGGGGACGGGGGAATTCAGATGAGCCTCCCGGTCGACTGAGCCCGTGCTTGCGTGTTGACCCGAGCGCGGTGATGATTGGTACTCATGGGGCAGGTGGGACGAGACGGCGGCAGCGCGCGGG
>NZ_JAALDM010000213.1 GCF_014144865.1 Dietzia aerolata
CGAATCGACGTCGTAGAGCCTCGGGAGCAGTGACGCGATGGTGGATTTCCCAGCCCCAGAGGAGCCGACTAGGGCGATCATCTGGCCGGGATCGGCGCGGAAGGAGATCCCGTGGAGCACCTCCTCGCCGCCACGGTTGTCCAGGACGGCGACCTCCTCGAGGGAGGCCAGGGAGACCTTGTCGGCCGAGGGGTAGGAGAAGTGGACGTCGTCGAACTCGATGGTCACGGGCCCCTCGGGGAGGTCCACGGCGTCGGGCGCGTCCTTGAGGAGCGGCTCGAGATCGAGCACCTCGAAGACCCGCTCGAAGCTGACTATCGCGGTGACGATGTCCATCGGCGCGTTGGCCAGGGCGGTCAGCGGACCGTAGAGCCGGGTCAGCAGCAGGGCCAGGGCGACGACCGACCCGGCGTCCAGGGTGCCGTTGAGGGCGAACCAGCCGCCCAGGCCGTAGACGAGCGCCAGCGCGAGAGTCGAGACGAGGGTCAGCGAGTTCATGAACACGCTCATCAGCAGCGCGGTACGCACACCGATGCCGCGAACCCGGCCGGCGCGCGCCGCGAACTCGGTGGACTCGGCATCCGGTCGGCCGAACAGCTTGACCAGGGTGGCGCCGCCGGCGTTGAAGCGCTCTGTCATCTGGTCGTTCATCGACGCGTTGAGGTTGGAGGCCTCACGACGCAACGTGGCCAGGCGGCGTCCGACGTAGCGGGCCGGGAACAGGAAGATCGGGAGCAACAGCACCGACAGCAGGGTGAGTTGCCAGTTGATACCGGCCATGACGATGAGCGTCAGCACCAGTTGCACCAGGTTGGACACGACCCCGGACAGGGTGTCGGAGAACGCGCGCTGGGCGCCCATCACGTCGTTGTTCAGGCGGCTGACCAGCGCGCCGGTGCGGGTGCGCATGAAGAAGGCGATGGGCATGGTCTGCACGTGGTCGAACACCGCCCGGCGCAGGTCCAGGATCAGTCCCTCCCCGATGCGCGCGGACCACAGCCGCGTGAAGATCGCCGTGACGGCCTCGACCACGCCGATCGCGGCGATCGCCAGTGCCAGCATCACCACGACCCGCGGCGCGTCGTGTGCGACGATCGCGTCCACCACCCGCCCGGCCAGGAGCGGGGTGACCACGGCGAGCGTTGCCCCGAACACCGACAAGATCAAAAAGATCACGATCCGCCGGCTGTGCGGGCGCGCGAACTGCCCGATCCGCCGGAAATTCTCGCGGGTGAACACGCTCCGGTCGAGGGTGATGTTGTTGTTCTCGGCCCGCATGAGCGTGCGCATCGCGGCCTGTTGCATCGTCACGTCGGGCCACTCCTTCCGGGTCGGAGCAAGCCTCCGACGACCCGCTTGTAGAACGTCGTGAACAGGGTCGATATTCCGTCTCGAAGTGGGGCTGACGTTGTCGTCGTCGTCAGGTCTTGACCTTGATCTTGGTCTTGATCTTGACCTTGTTTTTGACCTTGATCGTGGTCTTGAGCGAAACCCTCGCGTGGACAAAGAAGGCCATCGTGTCTAGACACGGCCCGCGAGTTTGTCTAAACTCGGGCCAACAGAGTGGGATATGCCACACTGTCGTGATTCTGGGAAGGTCGTCAGCAATGTCGAGCACCGAGTACATCCGGCCCACCGGCGGCGGGCGCGAGCACGAGCACGCCGATGTGCACGCGCACCACGCGCAGACGCACGAGCACGGCCATGGCCACGCGCATGCCGATGTCGAGCCCTACCCCTGGACCGACGCCAAGCGGTACCTCTGGCTGCTCGGCCTCATCCCCGCCGCGGGCCTGTTCCTGTCGCTCCCGCTGGTCGCGGGCTTCAACGCGCTCGGCTGGGGCATCGCGGCAACCCTCTCGTGGTACCTGCTGCCGTTCCTCGTCTACGTCGCGGTGCCGCTCGGCGACTACCGTATCGGCGTTGACGGCGAGAACCCGCCGGACGAGGTGATGGACCGGCTCGAAGCCGACCCGTTCTACCGCTGGTGCACCTACCTGTACATCCCGTTCCAGTACGGCGCGCTGATCCTGGCCTGCTACCTCTGGAGCGCCGACGACCTGTCGTGGCTCGGCTACGACGGCGGGCTCGGCATCGCTGCGGCGATCGGCGTGGCCTGGACCGTCGCGATCACCGGCGGCATCGGCATCAACACCGCCCACGAGCTCGGCCACAAGATCGCCGGCAGCGAGAAGTGGCTGTCCAAGGTCGCGCTGGCCACCACCGGCTACGGGCACTTCTTCATCGAGCACAACCGCGGTCACCACGCCCGCGTCGCCACCCCCGAGGACCCCGCCAGCTCGCGGTTCGGCGAGTCCTTCTGGCGGTTCCTGCCGCGCAGCGTGTGGGGCTCCCTGCGTTCGGCCTGGGCGCTGGAGAAGGAGCGGCTCGGGCGTCAGGGCAAGGGCCCGTGGACCCTGCGCAACGACAACCTCAACGCGTGGCTCATGACCGTCGTGCTCTTCGGCGCGCTGATCGCGATCTTCGGCTGGCAGGTGGCACCGTGGCTGATCGTGCAGGCGATCTTCGGATTCTCGCTGCTGGAGGTCGTCAACTACCTCGAGCACTACGGGCTGCTGCGGCAGAAGACCTCCGCCGGGCGATACCAGCGCTGCCGGCCCGAGCACTCGTGGAACTCCGACCACCTGGTCACCAACATCTTCCTGTACCACCTGCAGCGGCACTCCGACCACCACGCCAACCCGATGCGTCGCTACCAGGTGCTGCGCAGCTTCGACGAAGCACCGCAGCTGCCCTCCGGCTACGCCGGGATGATGGTGGTGGCCTACATCCCGCCGCTGTGGCGCAAGGTCATGGACAAGCGCGTCCTGGCGCACTACGACGGCGACATCACCCGCGCCAACATCCAGCCGTCCAAGCGCGAGAAGATCCTCGCCCGGTACGCCCCCGAGGCGCCGGCGGCAGCCGGTGGCGCGACCGGCACCAGGGCGGGCGGCGCGGCAAGCAGCACTGCCGTTGCCGAGCAGGTTGTCGTGGACACCGACATCGTGACCGACCAGGTCTCCCCGACCGGCGAGTACGTGTGCCCCAACTGCGGCAATCACTACTCCGAGAAGGTCGGCCTCCCGCGCGAGGGATTCCCCGCCGGCACCCCCTGGTCCGCCATCCCAGACAGCTGGAGCTGCTCGGACTGCGGCGTACGCGACAAGGTGGACTTCCGGCCGGTGCTGTAGTCGGGTCGGTCGGCCGGGTCGGGTCGGCCTGGTCCGGTCGGGTCGGCGGGTGTGGCAGGCCTGAGAGGCCCGGCAGGCCCCCGTCGGCGATCCACGTCAGCGCGACGAGATCGAATCGGGAACAATGGTCGTCATGCCTCGCCACCGTTTGACCACTGACAGTCGCTCTTCCGGCGGCGAGCGCCGTGGGCGCGTGCCGCTGCGGGCCACAGTGTTCGATGCGATGCACGGGCTCCTGGAAACCCGGGACTGGTCCGGCGTGACCATGTCCGATGTCGCCAAAGCCGCCGGTCTCAGCCGCCAGACGCTCTACAGCACGTTCGGCAACAGGCAGGGTCTCGCCCAGGCGTACGCCCTCCAGCTCTCGGAGCGGTACGCCGGGGAGATCCGCGACTCGATCAACCGGAACCCCGGCCAGGTCGAGACCGCGCTGCACGAAGGGATCAACGGATTCCTGCTCGCCAGCAGCCGAGACCCCCTCATTCGCGCCCTGCTCACCGGCGACATCAAGCCCGACCTGCTGCGGCTCATCACCACCGAGGCCGGGCCGCTAATCGAGCGCGCCACCGAAGTGCTGACCCCGGCACTGTCCGAGAGCTGGATGCAGATCGCGCCCGACCAGGCCCGGCTGGCCGCCTCGATCATCGCCCGCATCGGCATCAGCTTCATCTCGCTCCCGCCCGAGGACCCCGACGAACTCGCCAGCGGCCTCACCGAAGTGGTCGCGCCGTACCTGCAGAAGGTCGTCAAGGTCGGTGCCGAGGGGGACAGCCCCGCCAGCGCCGACGCCTGACCTCGGGCGCAAAGGAGCCGGACGCTGTGTAGCCGGACGCTGTGTAGACGGGCACCGCTGGGCGCACCGCCGGCGACGCCGCGTGCCGCCTACTGACTTCCGTCGGCGACTGTCGAGCGCGTGCCGGGCTGCCCCGGCACCGGGACACTCGCCTCGAGGAACAAGCCCCGGGCCTCGACACACAGCCGGTCCCCGGCATGGATCGTGCCGTGCGTCCACGTCTTCCGGCCGTCGACCTCATGAACCCAGCACCGGAATGTCAGTGGCTGCAGCAACGGGGTGGGTGACCGGTAGTCCAGCTCGTAGTGGGCGGTCATGCCGTAGCGGCCGCCCCAGTGGTTGGCCAGGCCCATCATGTGGTCGATGATCAGCGCGCTGATCCCACCGTGCACGCACCCCGGAGGGCCCTGGTACGCCGGTCCCAGGGTCACCGTGGCCATGACCGATCCGTCGTCGCAGCCCACAAAATCGACGGGCGGCGCGATCGGGTTCTCGGGCCCGGACACCGGATTCGACCGGCGGGTTCCGGCCCCCTTCCACATGGTCTCGAGCCGATCGGCCGGCCCGGCCACACGGGATTCGAGCAGGCTCGCCACCTCGCCCAGGCGGTCCGCGATATCCCCCAGCTCGACCTCCGACATCGCCAGCGCGGCCGATGCGTCACGCAGCCTACGGAGCTCCACCACCACCCGATCGAGGTCGGGATCGGCCGGCGGGATCGCCGGGACCGGCAGTGGATCAAACGACTCCCCCAGCCGTTGGCGCGCGTCCTCGAACGAAAACAGTTCGTCGTCACGCATGCCAGGGAGGGGTACTCCACCAAAACCTGGCCGATCTTCGTTCGTCGTCATACTCTGAAGAGTATGTCGACACCTGTCAATCCGAAACCTTTTGATCCTTCTGCCTACGGTCCGTGGGCGCTCGTCGTGGGCGGCAGCGAGGGCGTAGGCGCCGAAATCGCCTTCCGTCTCGCCGACCAGGGCGTGTCCTCCGTCCTTGTCGCCCGCAAACTCGAGGCCCTCGAGGAGACCGCGGCGGCCGTCCGTGCCAAGGGTGTCGACTGCCGCGTCGTGTCCGCGGACCTCACCGAGGCCGACTCGACCGACAAGATCGCCGAGGCGGTGGAGGGGCTGGACCTGGGCCTGCTCATCCTCAACGCCGGCGCCAACACCTACGGCTCCGAGTTCGTCGAATCCGACATGGCGCAGGTGCAGAAGGTCATAGACCTCAACATCACCTCGCCGATGCAGATCATCCGCCGCTTCGGCCCCGCCCTCAAGGCGCGTGGCAAGGGCGGCATCGTGGTGATGGGATCCATGGCCGGCTACCTCGGGCACGCCGACATGAGCATCTACTCGGCAGCCAAGGCGTTCAGCCGCGTGTTCGTCGAGGGACTGTGGCTCGAGATGCGCGAGTACGGCGTCGACGTGGTGGAGGTCATCCTCGGCGTCACCCGCACACCCGCCATGATCCGCGCCGGCCTCGACATGGACCTGCCCGGCATGACCGTCAGCGAGCCGGACGAGGTGGCCGACGAGGTCATGACCGCCATCGGCAACGGCCCGGTCCACGTTCTCGGCGGCGAGGGCAACGTCAAGGGCGTCGAGTTCACCTCGGGCACCAACCGTGGCCGGATCGTCGCCGGAGCGCACAAGCGCATGCAGGCACTCCGCGGGGAGTAGATCCGCGGCCTACCCCTGACACACGAGAAGAGCCTTCCGCACACCCCGTCTTGGGAAAACGTGTGCGGAAGGCTCTTGTCGATGGCGGCCGGGCGGGCTCAGCCCTCGATGGGCTTGTCCCGGTCCTCGTCGCGGATCCCTCGCGGCTCGATGAACAGCCCCTCGGTGCGCGCGCACAGCGTGTCACCGGTATGAAGCGTGGCCTCGGTCCAGATCTTGCGTCCCTCGGTCCGGATCTGCCGGGCCTCGATACGCAGTGGCTGCAGCAACGGGGTCGGGGACTTGTACGTGACCCGCAGGTCGGCGGTCATCCCGACACTTCCCGCGGCCGCGTTCGCCAGGCCCAGCATCTCGTCGAACAGCAGCGCCACGATTCCGCCGTGGACGCATCCGGGCGGTCCCTGGTATTCGATCCCCAGGGTCAGCTCCACGCGGACGGTGCCGTCGGGGAACACCACCGGCTCCAGCGGAGGCGAGATCGGATTGCGTGAGCCGATCGCCGGGTTCGCCCCGATGTGCTCGGGCACACCCCAGGTCTCGTACGTGAAGGGGTTCACCCGGGTGCCCACCTTCTCGAGGTGGTCGGAGAGCTCCCGGACGGTCGCGACCGCGTCATGGACGTCCTCGAACGTCGAGCCGGCCACCAGACCCCGGAGGCGACGCAGCTCCGCGGCCAGCTCGAGATGACCCGAGCCGTCATCGGGCTGCTGCAGGAAGGGGGCTCCGTCCGCATCGACCGACCCGGGGTCGGTGGTCTCGACGGGCTGCTCGCCGGAGGCGGAAGAATCAGTGCTCACACGTGCGAATCTACTCTGCGCATCAGTGCCCGCCGTCCCGCACCCAACCCTCGGGCCTGACGAACAACCCCTCCGCCGTCGCACACAACTGGTCGCCGGCGTAGATCGCGCCCTGCGACCACACCTTGCGGCCCTCCACCCACACCGGCCCGCCCGTCACCACGATCGGCTCCAACAGCGGGGTGCCGCCGCGGTAGTCGATGTCCAGGTACATGGTCATCCCCGTGGTGCCGGCGTGATGATTCGCCCGGCCCAGAATGGCGTCGAAGATCAACGCGACGAACCCGCCATGGACCCGGCCCGGAGGGCCCTGATACTCGATGCCCAGCGTGAGCTCAGAGCGCAGCCGCCCGTCCTCGAGGAGCTCGTACTCCATCGGCGGGGCCAGCACGTTCGCCCGCCCGACCACCGGACAATTGGCCATGTAGTTCTGATTCGACCACATGGTCTCCAGCCGCTGCTGCGGCGTGGCCGACGCGGCCTCCAGCTCATCGGCCACCTCGCGCAGCCGCTCGGTGAGCGGACCCAGCTCGGTTGCGAACTGACCGCCCGAGGTCAGGGAACGGATGCGTCGCACCTGATCGACGAGGGCGAAGAGGCCGGCCTCGTCGTCGTCGGCACGATCCACGGCAACCCCGGGGCCGCCCGATCGGTCCAGCGCGGCCAGATCCACCTCGGGGCGTGGTCGGCGCGGGGGCGCCGACCTGAGGGTGGACGCGGATCCCACGGTGACCAGCGCGCCAGAACCCGGTGCGGCCGGATCAGGACCGGTCACGGCCGCGCAGCCGCCCCGCGACCCGCGCGGCGACCGAAGAACGAGCCGT
>NZ_JAALDM010000214.1 GCF_014144865.1 Dietzia aerolata
CGTCCATCGCCGACGCCCCGCCGGGCACGCAGCTGCGTATCCGCGTCTCCGACGGTGCGTTGTCGGCCGCGGTTCTCGGCGCCACCCCGGCCGCCGGCGGTCCCGCCCGCCGGGCCGACCCCGATCCCACCTCCCCCACCACCGAGGAGAATTCCTGATGTCCGACGAGCAGACCCCCGTATCCGAGCTGGGCTACGAGCAGGCCCGCGACGAGCTGATCGAGGTCGTCCGGATCCTCGAGGCCGGTGGTCAGGACCTCGACGCCTCGTTGGCACTGTGGGAGCGGGGTGAGGAGCTCGCAGCGCGGTGCACCGAGCATCTGGATGGCGCGCGTAAGCGGATCGACGCGGTCCTGGGCGACGACGACGAGGCCGGCTCCAGTCCCAGCTGAACTGCAGCGACCGGCGCCACGGTCATCGCCCCTCCTAGTTCGTCGGCAATGGCTGGCTGTCCTGCACGGCGGAGGCGAGGGTCTCGAATTCTGAGGTCGGCGCGGAGCCGGTCACGGCGACCCGCGTGTCTCCCATGTCGAGCACCCACAGTGGACGGACGTCGTCGCCGGTGTAGACAGACCATTCTCGGCCGGAGATCGGCACCATCGTCCGGCTGGGGCGCGGCTCACCGTCGACCATCCGGACCGAGTCCTCGGGGGCATCGGTCTGGATCAACTCGATGTAGCTGCGCTCACCGGTCACCCAGCCGACGTGGCTGGAGGTGCTCGCACCGAGTGGCTGGACCCGACCGGAATTGGAGGTCCACCCCTCGGGCACCTCGGGGGAACGGATCGGGAAGCCGAGGGTGCGGGCGTCGTCTGACAGCGACGCCTGGGCGTCGAACTCCCGGATCGGGCCCTGCTCCGGGCCGGACGGGCTGAAGGAGCATTGTCCGGTGACGCCGGCAAAGATGCCGACGATCACCATGAGCACCATCACCGACCAGAACATGTCGCGGTTGCCCTGCAGGATTCTCGGTTTCGACTCGGCCACGGCCGCCAGTATCCCACTCCACCCCGGCCGGGCAGCATGTCGGTCCACGACCGTTACCCCGACGTGGAACAATGAGTGCCGACCATCACAGCCGCTCCGCGCCCGTCACGTCGCCCGCGTGGAGCTTCTTCTGAGGAGCCCGACACCACATGTCTGACGCCAAGCGCCCGGATCGAAATCTCGCCATGGAACTGGTCCGCGTGACCGAGGCCGCCGCCCTGGCGGCCGGCCGCTGGGTCGGACGGGGCGACAAGAACGGGGGCGACGGCGCCGCGGTCGACGCGATGCGCGAGCTCATCTCCACCGTCGAGATGGCGGGCGTCGTAGTGATCGGCGAGGGCGAGAAGGACGAGGCGCCCATGCTCTACAACGGCGAGGAGGTCGGAACCGGCACGGGCCCCGCCGTCGACGTCGCGGTCGACCCCATCGACGGCACGCGTCTCATGGCCGAGGGCCGCCCCAACTCGATCGCCGTGATCGCCGTCGCCGAGCGTGGCGCCATGTTCGACCCGTCGGCGGTGTTCTACATGCGCAAGATCGCCGTGGGCCCGGAGGCCGTCGGCAAGATCGACCTGTCCAAGTCCACCGAATGGAACATCCGCTCCGTGGCCGAGGCCAAGAACATCGACGTGGGCGATATGACGGTGTGCGTCCTGGACCGTCCCCGCCACGCCGAGTTGATCGCCGAGATCCGCGCCGCCGGCGCCAAGGTCCGGCTGATCATGGACGGCGACGTCGCGGGTGGCGTCGCCGCCGCCTCCGACGACAGCTCCGTGGACATGCTCATGGGCATCGGCGGAACCCCGGAGGGAATCATCACCGCGTGCGCGATGAAGTGCATGGGCGGCGAGATCCAGGGCCAGCTGTGGCCGCAGGATGACGCGGAGCGTCAGAAGGCCGTCGACGCCGGCCTCGATGTCGACGCGATCCTCGGCACGGATGACCTTGTCAAGGGCGACAACTGCTTCTTCGCCGCCACGGGCATCACCAACGGTGACATGGTCCGCGGCGTCAGCTACCGGCCCAACGGCGCCATCACCCGCTCGCTGGTCATGCGGTCCAAGTCCGGCACCGTGCGCCACGTCGAGGCCCGCCACAAGATGGAGAAGCTCCGCGAGTTCTCGGCCGTCGACTACGGCCAGGGCGACACCGACGCCTGATCGTCGCATCCTTCGCGGCCGGCACCCCGCCGCACCTCCCCCGGCACCCCGCCGCTCCATCGCCGGCACCCCGCCGCCCCATCGCGCAGAGGGTTCCGCACACCCGCTTCTCGGCGGATGCGTGCGGAACCCTCTTCGCGTCGACAGGCGATCCTGTGTAGGTCTCCTGCAGGCCACGGCGGACGCGCCTACGCTGGCGGTCATGGCCGATCAGAGTGAATTCCGTATCGAGCACGACACGATGGGCGAAGTCCGAGTGCCCGTCGACGCACTGTGGCGGGCGCAGACACAGCGCGCCGTGGAGAACTTCCCCGTTTCGGGCCGCGGTCTGGAGCGCGCCCAGATCCGTGCGCTCGGGCTCCTCAAGTCCGCCTGCGCCACGGTCAATGGCAGTCTCGGGCTGCTCGACCAGTCCAAGGTCGACGCGATCGTCGCGGCCGCGGGCCGGATCGCCGAGGGCGAGGTCGACGAGCACTTCCCGGTGGATGTCTTCCAGACCGGATCGGGCACCAGTTCCAACATGAACACCAACGAGGTCATCGCCTCCCTGTGCGCGGACGCGGGTGTCACCGTGCATCCGAACGACGACGTGAACATGTCGCAGTCCTCCAATGACACGTTCCCCACCGCGACCCATGTCGCGGCCACGGAGGTCGTGATCAGTGATCTCGTGCCCGCGCTGACCGTGCTCGCCGAGTCGTTTGAGACCAAGGCCGAGCAGTGGCGCGAGGTCGTCAAGTCCGGCCGTACCCACCTCATGGACGCCGTGCCGGTGACGTTGGGCCAGGAGTTCGGTGGCTACGCCCGGCAGATCCGTGCGGGCATCGAGCGCGTGGTGGCGACGGTGCCCCGCGTGGGTGAGCTACCGATCGGTGGCACCGCCGCCGGCACCGGCCTCAACGCCCCCGATGGCTTCGGTACCGAGGTCGTCGAGCAGTTGCGTTCGCTGACCGGGCTGGACGAGCTGCGGCTCGCGGTGGATCCGTTCGAGGCGCAGTCCGCCCGGGACGGCCTGGTGGAGCTGTCGGGTGCGTTGCGCACGGTTGCGGTCTCGCTGACCAAGATCGCCAACGACATCCGGTGGATGGGCTCGGGTCCCATGACGGGCCTGTCGGAAATCCACCTTCCGGACCTGCAGCCCGGTTCCTCGATCATGCCGGGCAAGGTCAACCCCGTCCTGTGTGAGACGGTCGCGCAGGTCGCAGCGCAGGTCGTGGGTAACGATGCCGCGGTCGCCTGGGCCGGTGCCAGCGGCGCGTTCGAGCTCAACACCGCTATCCCGCTGATGGCGCGCAATGTCCTCGAGTCGGTGCGGATCCTGTCCACGTCGTCGGTGCTGTTCGCGCAGCGGTGCATCGACGGGATCGAGCCCGACACCGATCGGATGCGTCGCCTGGCCGAGTCGTCCCCCTCGATCGTCACCCCGCTCAACTCGGCGATCGGCTACGAGGAGGCCGCGCGCGTGGCCAAGCATGCCCTTGCCGAGGGAATGACGATCCGCGAAGCGGTGATCGCCCTGGGCTTCGTGCCCGATCCGCTCACCGAGGAAGAGCTCGATCGTCGGCTCGATGTGTTGGGGATGACCGGACTCGACCGAAAGCGCTGAGCGAGCAGTCCCCGGGCGTTCCGCCGGCCACTAGGAGTACCGGACAACCTGGAGGGTCTGATCTTCCAGTGTGATCCGGCCGTTCTGGAAGTCGGAGTAGATCATGGCGTTAGTGGTGGTCTCGTCGCTGGTCGGCCATCCCAGGTTTCCTGTGGGCCCACCGTTCTCCAGGTAGGTATCGAGGATCTGACCTCGCACGATGTGCGCACCGGTCTGGGGTGACCAGTACACGACCCCCGAGGTGTATTCCTGCGTCGTGCCGCCGTCGATGTCCTCGGCGGGCGCCAGCGGAGCGCCCAGCGCGATCGGCCCGCCCTTGGCGTCCACGTAGCGTCGGTGGATCGCCATGATGGTGTCAAAATTCTCGTCGCCGATGCGCAGCACCACCGGATCGGCGGCATCGGATTCCTGCGCCTGAGCTGCCGCCGTCTGTACGTCGGCCGTCTCGCCGTTCGCGTTGTCTGCGCACGAGGCGAGAGTCAGGACCATCGCCGCGATGACGGGCAGCGAGGTCACAGCGGGCAGGCGACGGAGCATGAAGAATCCTCGGGTGGGAGACGGCTTCGGGTCCGGCCGAAACTCGACCGGACCCGAATCCTCTCATGAAAGTGATGAGCAAACACTTACCACCCTGGCGTGCGGGCTGAACGCCCCGCGGGACCGTCTCAGGCCGCGCGGATGCGCCGCAGCTCTCCCGGGGTGCCATCAGGGTGGAACTCCTCGAGCATCGTGGTGACCAGTTCGGCGATAGCCGAGCGCTCGGAGCGATTGAGCGTGACATGGGCGAACAGCGGGTGCCCCTTGAGCTTCTCCACTACGGCCTGGATGCCGTCATGGCGTCCGACGCGCAGGTTGTCGCGCTGCGCAACGTCATGGGTGAGAACGACCCGCGACCCCGTGCCCAGCCGCGAGAGCACGGTGAGCAGCACATTGCGTTCGAGGGACTGGGCCTCGTCGACGATCACGAACGAATCGTGCAGGCTCCGCCCGCGGATATGGGTCAGGGGAAGCACCTCGAGGATGTCGCGGTCCATGACCTCGTCGATCACGTTCTCACTGACCAGGCCCTCGAGGGTGTCAAACACGGCCTGTGTCCAGGGCGACATCTTCTCCGACTCGCTGCCCGGCAGGTAGCCGAGTTCCTGGCCGCCCACGGCGTAGAGGGGGCGGAACACGACGATCTTGCGATGACGACGACGCTCCAGCACCGACTCCAGTCCCGCGCAGAGGGCCAGAGCCGACTTTCCGGTCCCGGCGCGGCCGCCGAGGGAGACGATGCCGACGGACTCGTCGAGCAGGCAGTCGATCGCGATGCGCTGTTCGGCGGAGCGACCGCGCAGGCCGAACACCTCGACGTCGCCGCGGACGAGCTTGAGTCCACCGTCGTCGGTGACGCGCGCCAGGGCGGAGGAGGACTCGGTCTGCACCCGGATCCCACAGTGCACGGGGGTGTCGGCGTCGAGCCCGGCGGCGCGGGCGACCAGCGGGCTGACCCGGCCGTCGGAGAACAGTCCGTCGACGAGCTCCTGCGTGGCGCCCAGACTGTCGACCCCGCTGTAGCCGGTGAGCACGACGTCCTGGGCGTGGTACTCGTCGGCGGGCAGCCCCACGGAGCCGGCCTTGACGCGCAGCGGGATGTCCTTGGACACCAGCACGGTCTCGGCGCCCTCGGCGCGCAGGTTGAGTGCGCAGGCGAGGATGCGGGAGTCGTTGCCGGTGTTGCGGAATCCGGAGGGCAGGACGGACTGGTCGGTGTGGTTGAGCTCGACGCGCAGGGTGCCGGCGACGTCGTTGACGATGAGGTCGCCGTCGAGGCGGCCGTGTCGCAGCCGCATGTCTTCCAGCAGGCGCAGTGCCTCGCGGGCGTAGTAGCCCAGCTCGGGGTGGTGACGCTTGGCCTCGAGTTCACCGATCACCGCGATCGGCAGCACCACATGGTGCTCGGCGAAGCGGGTGACGGCCCACGGATCGGACAGCAGAACCGAGGTGTCGAGGACGTAGGTACGTACGGTGTCGGTCACGGCGCGCTCCTGGCCCGCGGCACCCGCGGGCGAGTTGGGGTGGACCGGTCGGACCAGGTCACCCTAGGGTGACAGGGCCGGGTGCCGGCCCCCTCCCGATCGCGTCTGACGATCATCGGCTGGGACCTCCCGACGGTCGGCTTCCCCACCGACCGTTGCCAGTGACGCTACGCCGCTTGTCGGCCTAATCACATAGCTGTGAGTTAACTCGTCATGAATTCCCCGCCGTCATGAATTTCCCTCCGCCGCGTCCTTGAGAGGTACCGACGAAGACAGGAACGACGACGACAACGGCGCAGCCTCCCGCATCGCACACCGGAACTCCCGGGACGTCACGGGCGTACCTCGCTCAGGTCGGCAATCGTGCCGCCGGTTCACTCCACCATCAGCCGAACGGTATCGGCCACGAGCGCTGGCCGATTCCCGCCCTCGATCTCCACGGTGACCGTGCTGGTCAGCTGGAGGCCGGAGGACTTGCGTGTCAGCGAGGTGAGCTCGATCCCGGCCCGGATCCGGGAGCCGACGGGCACGGCCGCGGGAAACCGCACCTTCTCGAGCCCGTAGTTGATCATCATCGAGAAGCCGCGGATGTCCATGATCTCGGCGCCGAGCTCCGGCAGCAGTGACAGCGTGAGGTAGCCGTGCGCGATGGTCGTCCCGTACGGTCCCGTGGCGGCACGGTCCGGGTCGACGTGGATCCACTGGTGATCCCCCGTGGCGTCGGCGAAGGCGTCGATCCGCTCCTGCGTGATCTCCATCCAGTCGCTGTAACCGATGTGGGTGCCGATCGCGGCCTCGACCTGGCCCGGCCCTTCGAACACGCGGGGTTCTGACCCGCGCGATTCTGCCCCGTGCGCTTCGGACTCACGCTGTGCGTCGGTCATTCCAGTCCTCCTCGTGCCACCAGCTGGGCGGCGATGACGTTGCGTTGGATCTCGTTTGTGCCCTCGCCGACGATCATCAGCGGGGCGTCGCGGAAGTAGCGCTCCACGTCGAACTCCGTGGAGTAGCCGTAGCCGCCGTGAATGCGGACGGCGTCGAGTGCGATCTCCATGCCCACCTCGGAGGCGAATAGTTTGGCCATGCCGGCCTCCATGTCGCAGCGCTCGCCCGAGTCGGACTTGCGGGCCGCCAGCAGCGTGAGCTGCCGGGCGGCGGTGAGCTTGGTGGCCATGTTCGCCAGGTGGTGCCCGACCGCCTGGTGCTTCCAGATGGGCTGACCGAACGATTCGCGGGACTGCGCGTAGGCCAGGGAGTCCTCGAGCGCGGCCGCGGCGACGCCCAGGGCACGGCTGGCCACCTGGATGCGGCCGACCTCCAAGCCCGACATCATCTGCCCGAAGCCCTTGCCGGGCTCCCCGCCGAGGACCTGTGTGGCCGGGATGCGGTAGCCGTCGAAGGACAGCTCGCAGGTCTCTACACCCTTATAGCCGAGCTTGGGCAGGTCGCGCGAAACCGTCAGGCCGGGACCGTGCTCCACCAGCACGATCGACATTCCCCTGTGCCGTGGCTCGGCGGCGGGGTCGGTCTTGCACAGCAGCGCGATCAGTCCGGCCCGCCGGGCGTTGGTGATGAACGTCTTGGCGCCGGAGATCACCAGGTCGTCGCCCTCGCGGGTCGCGGTGGTGGTCATGGCCTGCAGGTCGGAGCCGCCGCCGGGTTCGGTCAGCGCCATGGTCGCGCGCATTTCGCCGGTGGCCAGTCGCGGCAGATAGGTGCTTTTCTGTTCCGGCGTCCCGAACCTGGCCAGCAGCGTGGCCACCACCGTGTGCCCGCCCATCGCGCCGGCCAGCGACATCCACCCGCGGGCGAGCTCCTCGGTCACGTGCACGAAGCAGGGCATGGACACCGGCGTGCCGCCGTACTCCTCGGGAACGGCCAGCCCGTAGATGCCGATGCGCTTCATCTGCTCGATCCAGCGCTCCGGGTAGGTATCGGAGTGCTCCACCTCGGTGACGGTCGGCTTGACCTCACGGTCGATGAACTCCCGGACCGTGGCGATCAGGTAGGACTCGTCCTCGCTCAACTCGGGCATCCGCCACACCTCGTCGTCGTCGTAAAAATTCTCCCCCGCCGCGCGGCCACGGTCTTATAGCCTATATTCATGCGCAGCATTTCGTTGCCCGATCCCGGCCCGTTCTTCGACCAGCTCGCCCACGGGCAGGTCTTCGACCGCGCGCCCGCCGTCACCCTCACCGACGGCCTCGCCGCGTCCCACCAGGCGATCGTCGGCGACCGACTCCGGCTCCCCCTCGACCGTCACCTCTCGGCCGCGGTGACCGGCGGCGCCCTCGCGCACCCGGGGCTTGTCACGGACGTCGCGATCGGGCAGTCCACGCTGGTCACCCGGCACGTCAAGGCGAACCTTTTCTATCGCGGACTGCGCTTTCGCCACTTTCCGCGGATCGGTGACACGCTCGCCACCCGCACCGAGGTGGTGGGGCTGAAACGCAATCGCCTCACGCCGGGCAGGCCTGCCACCGGGCTCGCGGCGCTGCGGATGACCACCACCGATCAAAACGGCCGCACGGTGCTGGATTTTCACCGCTGCGCCATGTTGCCGCTCGCGCCCGGCGCCGACCCGCACGCGGCGCCTCACGCCGACGACCTCTCGGATATCGGCGTGGCTCCGAGCGCGAGCACGGCCCGGACCACGCCGGCCGGATGGGACGTGGCGGCCTACCGCGCGGCGGTGGTCATGT
>NZ_JAALDM010000215.1 GCF_014144865.1 Dietzia aerolata
CGTGGCCCGCGAGGTCGACGGGGCCGACGGCGCCCAGATCGTGGTCCCGCGGATCGAACACCGGGAGACCAACGCCATGGCCCTGGCCGCGGACACCGACGGCTCCGGCGCCGCGGTGCTGGCGGCGCTGGGTTCGCTCGCCCGCGCCAGCGTCGACCGACTCGTCGCCGATCACGGCCTGACCGTGGTCGGGGTGACGGGATCGTCCGGCAAGACCAGCACCAAGGACCTCATCGGCGCCGTCCTGTCCGCCGCCGGCACGGTCGTGGCCCCGCCCGGATCGTTCAACAACGAGATCGGCCACCCGTGGACCGCACTGCGCGCCGACGAGTCGACCGACTTCCTCGTGCTGGAACTCAGCGCCCGCGCGCCCGGCAACATCACCGAGCTCGCGGCGATCGCGCCCCCGCGCATCGGCGTGGTGCTCAACGTCGGTACCGCCCACCTGGGCGAGTTCGGGTCCCGCGAGGTCATCGCCGCCACCAAGGGGGAACTGGTCGAGGCACTGCCGTCCGCCGCCGACGGTGGTGTCGCGGTACTGAACGACGACGACGAGCGCGTCGCCGCCATGGCCGGCCGCACCTCCGCGGACGTCGTACGCGTCGGCCTCAGTGGGTCGGCAACCGTGCGGGCGGAGCGCGTTTCGCTCGATAATGAGGTGCGCGCCTCGTTCCGGTTGATCACCCCGCAGGGTGAGGCGGACGTCGCGCTGAAGGTCCACGGCGAGCACCAGGTCGGCAACGCGTTGTCCGCGGCCGCGGTGGGGCTGGCGTGTGGGATGGACGTCGATCAGATCGCGGCCGCTCTCGGTGGCGCCACGGCGGCCTCCGCCCGCCGGATGGATGTCCGGCTGACCGCGGACGGCGTGACGGTCATCAACGATTCCTACAACGCCAACCCCGACTCGATGCGGGCCGCGCTGAAGTCCCTGGCCGTGATGGCCCGGTCCGGGGGCGGTCACCGCCGCACCTGGGCGGTCCTGGGTGAGATGGCCGAACTCGGCGAGGACGCGGTTGTCGAACATGACCTGGTGGGCCGATTCCTGGTCCGGCTGGATGTGTCGCAGCTCGTCGTCGTCGGACACGGTCGCCCGCAGCGCGCCCTGTTCCAAGGCGCGGTCCAGGAGGGCTCGTGGGGCTCGGAGGCCGACCACGTCGCGTCCGTCGAGGAGGCGGTCGCGATCCTCGACGAGCGACTCGAACCCGGGGACATCGTGTTGGTCAAGGCCTCGGCGGCCGTCGGCTTGTGGAGTGTCGCGGAGCATGTGCTCGCGGCGCGTGGTGAGGAGAACCAGCAGTGACCCAGATCATGATCGCCGGCGTGGTGGCGTTCGTCGTGAGCATCTTTCTCACCCCGTTGCTCATCATCTACTTCCGCCGCCACGGGTATGGCCAGGAGATCCGGCTCGAGGGGCCGCAGTCCCACATGAGCAAGCGGGGCACCCCGAACATGGGCGGTCTCGCCATCCTCGCCGCGGTGTGGCTCGGCTACATCGTCGCCGGCATCGTCGGCCAGGTCACCGTGGGTGGTGGCGGCTTCACCGCGTCCGGCCTGCTCATCCTGGGCCTGGCCACCGCGTTGGCGGTGGTGGGGATGATCGATGACGGGCTCAAGGTGTTCAAGCGCCAGAACAAGGGCCTGGGCATCCTGTCCAAGACGATCGGGCAGGTTCTGGCCGCGCTCGCGTTCGGCATCCTGGTGCTGCAGTTCCGCAACTCCGACGGCCTCACCCCGGGCAGCCAGTCGCTGAGCTACGTGCGCGACTTCGTGGCCGTGTCGTTCCCGTTCGTCGTCTTCCTGGTCTTCATCGTCATCCTCGTCTACGGCTGGTCCAACGCGGTCAACTTCACCGACGGGCTCGACGGCCTGGCCGCCGGTTCGATGGCCATGGTCATGGGCACCTACGTGGTGTTCAGTTTCTGGCAGTTCCGTTACTCGTGCTTCTCGCCGGCGGAGGGCGTCAACCTGTCCGGCTGCTACCAGGTCCGTGACCCGCTGGACATCGCCGTCGTCTGTTCGGCGGCGCTGGGCGCGTGCCTGGGCTTCCTGTGGTGGAACGCCGCCCCGGCCAAGATCTTCATGGGGGACACCGGCTCGATGTTCCTCGGCGGCATCGTCGCCGGCGTCTCGGTCGTCTCGCGCACCGAGCTGCTCATGGTCGTCGTGGGCGCGGTGTTCGTCATCGAGTTCGTCTCGGTCCTCATCCAGGTGATCTCGTTCCGCACCACCGGTCGCCGCCCGTTCCGGATGACCCCCATCCACCACCACTTCGAGAACGGCGGCTGGAAGGAGACCACGGTCACCATCCGGTTCTGGCTCCTCGTCGCCATCTCGTGCGGCCTGGCGATCGCACTGTTCTACGGCGACTGGCTCGCGGCGTCGGCGTGAGGTCTGACGAGAGGTCTGGCATGACGGAGATCGATGTGCGCGCGCTGTCCGGCGCCCGGGTGCTGGTGCTGGGCGCCGGCGTGTCCGGCCCCGGTGCAGTGCGGATCCTCGCCGCACTCGGTGCGGATCCGGTGGTCGCCGATTCGCGCCCCGAGGCGATCGAGCGCCTGCGCGCGGCACTGCCCGCGGGCGTGACGTGCGACGGGGT
>NZ_JAALDM010000216.1 GCF_014144865.1 Dietzia aerolata
GCCGTCGTCGCTGCCCGCCGACGCGCTGGGCGGGTTCATCGCCTCGGGTGCGATGGATCGGCACCTGGCGCGGGCGGCGCGGGTCTACAGCGATCGGCGCGCGCGCCTGGTGGCCGCGCTGGCGCGCGAGTGCCCGACGTTGGACGTGACAGGTGTAGAGGCGGGGCTCCACCTCTGCGTGTTGTTGCCCGAATATGACGACGACGACGTCGTTCTCGCGCTCGAGCGGGCCGGGTGGCGGACGCGGTCGCTGAGTAGTCAGTCCGCGCGATTCGGGCTGTCCGGATTGGTGCTGAGTTACTCGCGGCTCGCGGCCCGTGATGCGGACCAGTTCGCGGTGGCCCTGCGTGAGGTTTTGGGCGGCTGAGCGCCGGTTGCCGGTTGCCTCCCTGCGGCTTCCCTCTCCAGTTGCCGGACACGGACCTTCGGTCGCCGGACATCTGGTGCGAAATCTCGCTCAGAATCGCACCAGAAGTTCGGTAACCGCACAACGATGTCCGGCAACTGCACAAAGCTGTCCGGCCGTTCGGGAGCGGTGACCGCGTTCCGGTGCTTAGATACCTGACAGGAGTCAAGTCGCCGATCGGGCGCAGGTCAAGGAGCGTGAGGTTCATGGAGCAGAAGTCACTCGCGGGCAAGGTCGCCTTCATCACGGGTGCGGCCCGGGGACAGGGTCGCAGTCACGCGGTGGAGCTCGCCCGCCGCGGTGCCCGGATTCTCGCGATGGACATCTGCGAGGACGTCGACTCGGTGCCGTACTCCCTGGCCTCGCGGTCCGACCTGGACCAGACGGTCGCCGAGGTCGAGGCTGTCGGAGGCGAGATCGTCGCGGTGCAGGGGGACGTGCGCGAGACCGCCGACGTCGCCGCCGCAGTGGATAAGTGCGTCGAGGCGTTCGGGGTGCCGGATATCGTCATTGCCAATGCGGGTGTCAACCTCCAGCGGGGCTCCGAGCCGGACGCGCAGGTGGCGTTCATGGACACGATCATGATCAACCTCGTGGGCGTGTGGAACACGGTCCATGCGATCGCGCCGCTGATGGTCGAGCGGGATCAGGGCGGCTCGATCGTGCTCATCTCGTCCACCAACGGTCTGTCCGGCCGTGGCGGCGACGGCTCCGGCGCGGTGACCGGCTACACCGCCAGCAAGCACGGCGTGGTGGGCATTATGCGGAGCTTCATGAACTGGCTGGCCCCGTACGGGATCCGGGTCAACTCGATCCACCCCGCCGGCGTGCCGACGCCCATGGTGGCGCACCCGGAGATGCAGGCCTGGTTCGCCGGCAATCCGAACGCCCAGTGGATGGGCAACGCGATGCCGGTGGCGATGCTCGACCCCCTCGACATCTCGCGCGCCGTGCTCTACCTGGTCGAGGAGTCGGGCCGGAACATCACGGGAGTCACGCTGCCCGTGGACGCGGGCTTCACCGGCAAGTAGGACGGCCCCACTGCCGGGGCGGTAGCCCTCCGCTCCCTGCCCCGGCCATCCGCTCACGCGCCTGCTCGGCCGAGCACAGCCGTACCCCGGGATGGCGTCTCGCGCTCACTTCGGGGCGTGCGAGACGCCATCGACAAAAGCGCCTGTGTCGCGGGAGTACATGTCCGAGTGCGAGACGCCATCGATAGGAGCGGCTGCAGAGTGGGCTGGGCCGTGAGGCAGGACCGGGCGGTAGGTCCGGGCCGATCCGGCGGCGTGGTCGACCGCGAGCCGGTTGCTCTCAACGCCTTAACGCCCATGATGGGGGAGTGGACGACCAGACTACGACCGGAGAAGGTGCCCGGGCACCAAGAACCGACCGGGGATCATTCCCGGTGACCTGGTCGTGATCTACTCGCCCGACCTCCGGGGCTGCTACGCGGTCGTCGAGGTGTTGGATGGCCCTGCGCTCGATCCAGACTTCGTGGCGGGATTTGAGGGTGAAGATCGGGGGCAGGAATTGCCGTGGGTCTATCGCGCGACGCCGCGCCTGATCCCTGAGCCTGTGGTCTCGGTACCCCCAGCCAAATTGGTCTCACCTATCAATCACTTCAGGGGTTCGGCACGAGACTCTCTGATGAGGAGTTCGAGTTGGTGGTACGAGCCCTTGCGGATTCCGGCGATGAGCTTTGAGTGGATGGGTGCGCCCCGCACAAAGGCGTAGCTGCCAGCAGGCTTCGCGAGGATGGATCTTCGGGCCGTGACCAGTCGGCACTGGCACAGTTGAGGACATGACCTCTATTTCAGGACGGCCTGCAGTGCGAGGGGCCTCTGGGCGGCGCCGGATCCCGCTGCGGACCTCGTGTGCGAAGCCGCACGACTGCCCCGCGCCGGTGCGGCTGGCGGTGCTTCGGCACGCACCGTTCTTCGCCGACCTGGACGACGAGGGGATCGCCGACGTCGACCGGCACACCGTCGCGCTCGCCAGGGAGGGTGGCGACGCGGTGTATTCCGAGGGAGATCCGGGGGGTCACATTTATCTGGTCGCGCACGGCCGGGCCAAGGCCTACCGCGACACAGAGGACGGCCGAACCGTGGTGGTGGACCTGCTGGCGGCCGGGGATATCTTCGGCGGCTTCGACCTCCTCGGCCGACCCGAGTACGGCGAGACGGTGGAGGCGTTCGACACCCTGTGTGCACTGCGGATCTCCGACGAGGACTTCCGCGAGATCATGGTCCGCTACCCGACGGTCGCACTGCGTGTGGTGGACGATCTGGCCGGGCAACTGGGGGACGCGCGCACGTCGGTGGTGAATCAGTCGACCCGGACCGTCGCCGAGCGGGTCGCGGCGACACTGCTGCGGATCGCCGACAAGTTCGGTGAGGCGCGGTCCGGTTTCGGCGACGGCGAGGCGGCTGGCGGAGATGGGACGGGTGACGGCGGGCAGACCGGCCGGAGGGACGGCACCCTGCTCCAGTTACCGCTGACGAGGGTCGACCTGGCCGGGATGACCGGTTCGACTCCGGAGTCGGTGTCGCGGGTGATGAGCCGACTTCGCCGCGAGGGGATCATCGACTCCGGTCGCCGCTGGACCGCGGTCCTCGATCGCGACAGGCTCGCGGACATCGCCGGGGAATGACCCCGCTTCCGGGGCGTGTGCGAGTCGGCAGTTCGAGCTTGTAGGGCTGTGAGCGGCCAAGACGCCGGATTCGGGCAGGTTCGGGCAGGCTTGTCTTGCTTGAAAGTTCCGTGCGAGTCCACAAAGCTCGGTACCGGAGACCACGCGATCCGGTCTCCGAGTTGCCGCTTCGACAAGACAGGAAATCCGATGAGCCTCACCGATCACGGCCCGAACCCGTACGTCGTCAATATCGAGGAGGCCACCCTCGAGAACAGCAACTACCGGACCACCCTGTGGACCGGCCCGCACATGCAGCTCACCGTCATGAGCATCAAGCCGGGCGACGACATCGGCCTGGAGGTCCACGAAGACCACGACCAGTTCCTGCGCATCGAGGCAGGCAAGGGCCGCGTGCAGATGGGCCCCGCCAAGGATCAGCTCGACTTCGAACGCGAGGTCGGCGACGACTGGGTGGTCCTCGTCCCCGCCGGCTCCTGGCACAACATCACCAACATCGGCGACGAGGACCTCAAGGTCTACTCGCTCTACGCCCCGCCGGAGCACGCCCACGGCACCGTCCACCCGACCAAGGCGGACGACCACCACGACCACTGATCAACGTGGGGGCCCGGTAAGCCGGGCCCCACTACTTGCGTAGAGCAAACGTGTCAGGGCCCGGGCCGGCAATCACTCGCCGGCCCGGGCCCTTCGCATCGATACGGTGGCCCGTGGCCCGTGGCCTGGATCAGGCCTTCACGGTGTCGCGATCAGTGTCGCGGTCTGTGTCGCGATCGGCGTCGCCGAGGCCGTCCTCTCCGCGGATGGAGGCTGCTGCAGCCTGCGCCGACCGTGGCGCGCCGCCCCTGCGGCGCATGAGCCGCATCGCGTTGAGGATCACCACCAGCACGGACCCCTCGTGGACGAGCATGCCGATCGACATCGTCACGCCGCCCGCGAACACCCCGGCCAGCAGGGCGAGGACGGTGATCATCGCGATCGCGATGTTCTGCCGCATCACGCTGACCGTGCGCTTGGCCAGCCCGATCGCCTCGGGCAGGCGCAGCAGGTCGTCGCCTATGAGCGCGATGTCCGCGGTCTCCACCGCCACCGCCGAACCGGCCGCGCCCATCGCCACCCCGATATCCGCCGTGGCCAGGGCGGGTGCATCGTTGACACCGTCGCCGACCATCGCCACCGTGTGTCCCTGACGCTGGAACTCGGTGACAGCGTCGAGCTTGTCCTCGGGCAACATGCTGGCCCGGACCTCGTCGACTCCGGTCTTCGCGGCGACCGCCTCGGCCACCAGCTGCACGTCACCGGTGAGCATGACGACCTTCTTCACGCCCGCCTCGTGCAACCGCGCGACCATCTCGGGCGCGTCAGCACGGATTGTGTCCGCCACCGCGATGACGCCAGCGACACGGGAATCCACCGCGATGATCATCGGTGTCTTACCCTGCCGCGCGAACTCGTCCGCTGCACGTTGCGCGGCGTTGTCGTCGTCGACCCCAAATTCGTCCAGTAGTGCCTGGTTGCCGATCAGGACACGGTGCCCCTCCACCTGCGCCTTGAGTCCCTTCCCCGCGACCGGGGTGACGGACTCGGGGGTGTCGTAGCGGACACCCTCGTCCGCCGCGGCCTCGAGGATCGGTCGGGCCAGGGGGTGCTCCGAGCCGGCCTCGCCACCCGCGGCGAAGGACAGGACCTCCGCACGACTCATGCTCGGGTCGAGCACCACCACGTCGGTCAACTCGGGGCGCCCCTCGGTGAGGGTGCCGGTCTTGTCCACCGCGACCACATCGATCTTCGCGGAGGTCTCCAGGTACTCGCCGCCCTTGATGAGGATCCCGTTGCGGGCCGCGCGGCCGATGCCGGCGACGATCGCCACGGGGATCGAGATGACCAGCGCGCCGGGGCAGCCGATCACCAGCAGCGTCAGCGCGAGGACCAGGTCACCGGTGATCAGCCCGGCGACCAGCGCCAGCAGCATGATGGCCGGGGTGTACCAGGCGGAGAAGCGGTCGATGAAGCTCTGCGTGTGGGCCTTGGCGTCCTGGGCCTCCTCGACGCGATGGATGATCCGCGCCAGGGTGGTGTCGGCGCCGATGCCGGTGGCCAGCACGTGCAGGAAGCCGCCCCGCGAGATGGTGCCGGCGAACACCTGGTCGCCCTTGTTCTTCTCCACCGGGATGGACTCGCCGGTGATCGAGGCCTCGTCCAGGGCTCCCGAACCGGCCACGACCTGGCCGTCGACGGGAACCTTGGCGCCATTCTTGACCAGGACGATCTCGCCTTGGCGGACCGCGCCGGCGTCGATCTCGACCTGCTCGCCGTCGCGCATCACCACCGCGACGTCCGGGGCCACCGCCACCAGCTCGGCCAGCGCCGAGCGGGTCTTGTTGAGGGTGGCAGCCTCGAGCGCGTGGCCGATGGCGAACAGGAAGGTGACCGCCGCCGCCTCCCAGTAGTTGCCGATGATGATCGCGCCGATCGCCGCCACCGACACCAACAGGTCGATGCCGATGTGGCGGATGAGTAGCGCGTCGACGGCCTTCTTGACGATGGGGGCGCCGGCGACGACCGCCGCGGCGATCATCAGGGCGTCCGCGAGGAGGGTGGTGGTGTCGAGTCCACGGAAGTCCGAGCCGGCCACACCGGATGCGATGAACGATCCGATGATGAGCAGCCCGGACACGATGGGCACGAACCAACGCCCGTACACCCATCTACGGATCGTGGTCATGGTCTCTTCCTCTCTAGTGTCCTGCGTGGCCCGGTCAGAAGGCGCTCGCGCGCGCCTTGTAGCCGGCCTTTCCGACGGCAGCCACCACGTCGTCGACGCTGACCACCTCCGGGTCGTGCTCCACCTCGATGCGGGAGGAGGCGAAATGCACCTTCACGTCCTCCACGCCCTTGAGGCGACCCACCTGCTTCTCGATCTTCCCCACGCAGGAGGGGCAGGAGAATCCCTCCGCACGGAGCATGCTCTTGACGATGTTCTGGCTGTTCGGTGCCATTTCCATCTCTCTTTCTGGGGTCTTCCGCGGGCCTTTCCCGGCCCGTCACCTGTGAAGTTACGAGGGTTCGACACGAAGAACACTGACGCGCGTCACTTATCCGCAGACCAGGCTTTTCCATGACACTCTGGAGCCGTGAAAACCCCGGTACCCGACTATCTGCTCGAGATCCGCAACGCCTGCTCCGTGGGCGAGGACGGAGAGTTGGCCAGCTATATCCCCGAGCTCGCCGCCGTGGACCCCGACAGGTTCGCGGTCTCCGCCTGCACCCTGGACGGCGTCGTCTACACGGCCGGCGATGCCGACGCCGAGTTCACCATCCAATCGATGAGCAAGCCGTTCGTCTACGCCCTCGCACTGCGCGACCGGGGGATCGCCACGGTCCTGGAGAAGGTCGGGGTGGAGCCCTCGGGCGATGCGTTCAACGAGATCTCACTGGAACCCGAGACCGGGCGTCCGGAGAACCCGATGATCAACGTCGGCGCCATCACCACGCACACCCTCGTCGGGCCGCCTGACGCGACCGAGATCGAGCGGGACACCGCCGTGCAGGAGGGTCTGTCGGCGTTCGCGGGCCGGCCGCTCGACGTGGACATCACCGTCCTGGATTCCGAACTGCGCACCGCGTTCCGCAACCGCGCGATGGCCAACCTCGTGCGCGCGGGCGGGATCATCGACGGCGACCCCGACGAAGCCGTCCGCGGCTACACCCGGCAGTGCGCCTACCGGGTGACCGTCCGCGACCTGGCCATCATGGCGGTGACCCTGGCTGCCGGTGGCGTGAACCCGGTGACCAAGGAGCGGGTGGTCTCTGCCGAGGTGGCGCGCCAGGTGCTCGCGGTGATGGCCACGTGCGGGATGTACGACGCGGCCGGCGACTGGATGTCCACCGTGGGGATCCCGGCCAAGAGCGGGGTGTCCGGCGGGATCTTCGGCTCGCTGCCCGCCCAGGTCGGCCTCGGCGTGTTCTCCCCGCGGCTGGATGCGCACGGGCACAGCGTCGAGGGGGTGCGGGCGTTCGAGCGGATGTCCCGCGACCTGGACCTGCACCTGATGAACACCGCGGTCATGGACGTGGAGGTCGTGCGCTCGGTGCGCGTCGACGAGGCCACGGGCCGCCGCACGTTCCGCCTGCAGGGCGCGATGACCTTCGCCAGCGCCGAGCTCGCGTTGCGCCGCCTCGCCGAGATCCCGCCCGGAGTCGAGGAGGTGACGCTCGACCTGAGCCGTGTCTCCTCGGTCAACACCAGTGCGCGCCGGATGCTGCTCGACGGGATGCGCCGCCTCGCCGCCGACGGTCATTCCGTTGGCCTCGCCGACCCCGGTAACCGCCTTCCCGATATCGACCTCGGCGGAGGCCTGCACCCGATCAGACGGAAGGCTGCCCGATAACCCACTCGGTGAACTCGGCGACCGCCGCCACCACCGCCAGATAGCGGGGCGTGCGAACGGCGTCGAAACCGTGCTGCGCGCCCGGCAATTCGGCGTAGAACACCGGGTTCGCCGAGCCCGCGCGCAGGCGCTCGACCAGCCGGCGCGAACCCTTGACCGGCGTGTACGTGTCGGCGGTGCCGTGGATGATCGCGACCGGGGGCGCGCCCTCGGCTGGAAGACGCCCCGGGTCGGAGATGTCCTTCGTGGCCTTCCCCAGACGCCCGTAGTAGCCGTACAGTCCGATCACTGCTGCCGGTCGGGTGTCGAGGTCCTCGAATCCGGGCTGGTAGGTGGGGTCGCCGGCGGTCAGGGCGGTCATCATCGCGATGTGCGCGCCCGCGGAACTGCCCGCGACCACGATCGGCGCATCCTCAGGGATGCCGTGCGCCGGCCCCTCGACGCGGATCCAGCGGATGAGCTGCTTGATGTCTACCAGGTGCTGCGGGAATCCCGACTCCGGCGTGGGCGACAGGTGGTAGGTGGTGCTGATCGCCGCCCAGCCCCGGCTCGCGTGGTCGAAGAGCATGGCCCGCGATTCGCGGCTCGGCCCGCCCGCCCGGAAATGGCCGCCGTGAATGTGTACGAGTACGCCCCGCCCCGGGGCCGACCCAGCACTGTTACGGGTGTAGAGATCACACCGGTTGGCCGTGGAGTCAGGGCCGTACACCAGGCCGCGGCGGGCCCGGACGTCTCGCGGCACGCCCGGCCAGGGCGCGAACAGCACCGTCGGCCACGGCACACGGTGTCGGGTTGCCGGTGGCGGTGGTGTCGTCGTCCCCGGGTTTTCGCCTGAAACCTGGCCCCGCACCTCGGCGAGCGCGCGCTCCAGCGCCGGTGCCGCGGCGAGTTGGCGCGCCACCAGAACCCCCAGCCCCGC
>NZ_JAALDM010000217.1 GCF_014144865.1 Dietzia aerolata
AGGTGCTCACCCGCGCCCTGGCGGCGGTGTCGGTGGTCCTCGTCGTCGTCGCAGGGTTGGCCACCTGGCAGTACGTCGAGGCCCGCGAGGCCACGGCCGCCGAACAGCAGGTCGCGGACGCGCCCCGCGCGGCCACCGACGCGGCGCGCGAGATCGCCACCCAGATGTTCACCTACGACCACCGCACCGTCGACGCCGACCTCGCCGCCGTGCGCCCCAAACTCGCCGAACCGGCACTGGGGGAGTTCGTCGAACAATCCATGCCGACCGTCGCCTCCGCCGCCAAACAGCAGGAGGCCACCGTCTACGCGACCGTCGCCGCCGCCGCGCCGCAGGAAGTCGTGGACGCCGACAACGTGACCGTGCTGGTGATGCTGAACCGGATGGTCTCCACCAAGGAGGCGCCCGAGGCCGCCAGCTCCGCCTCCAGGCTCAGCCTGCAGATGCAGCGCGACGGCGACACCTGGAAGTTGGCCAAGCTCAACGCGCTGTGACTCCGCACGAGCTGTGATCGCGCAGGAACTGTGACGCGGGCGCCGGGACCCTACGAGGGGCCCCGGCGCTCAGCTGTCGGAGGTCGCGTCCAGCGTGTCGAAGAAGCGGCGTGCCCACGCGTGGACGTCGTTGCCCAGCACCTGGCGGCGCAGGGCCCGCATGCGGCGGCGACGCTCCTCCGGCAGGTCCTCGACGGCCGCCGCCATGATCGCGTCCTTGACACCCTCCAGGTCGTGCGGATTGCACAGGTAGGCCTGGCGCAGTTCGTTGGCGGCGCCCGCGAACTCGCTGAGCACCAGCGCCCCCGCGCCGTCGGTGCAGGTGGCGACGTACTCCTTGGCGACCAGGTTCATGCCGTCG
Source organism: Dietzia aerolata (assembly GCF_014144865.1). Lineage (GTDB taxonomy): Bacteria > Actinomycetota > Actinomycetes > Mycobacteriales > Mycobacteriaceae > Dietzia > Dietzia aerolata. The sequence continues at coordinate 856 of NZ_JAALDM010000217.1, forward strand.
CGCACGGGCGTGACCAGCATGACGTCGGCGGCCGCGTAGAAGGCGGTGAGCTCCGACTTGGGGACGGGCCGGTGGATGTAGGTCACGACCGGCTGCCCGATCTCCCCGAACATGCCGTTGATGCGGCCGACCGACTCCTCGATCCGCGACCGCATGATCTGGTACTGCTCGACGCGTTCGCGGCTCGGCGTGGCCAACTGCAGGAACGTCACCTCGGCCGGGTCCAGCCGGCCCTCCTCGAACAGTTCCTCCAGGGCGCGCAGGCGCACGTCGATGCCCTTGGTGTAGTCCAGCCGGTCCACACCCAGCATCAGCACGCGCGGGGAGCCCAGTTCGTCGCGCAGTCGCGCGGCTCGGGCGAGCGTCTCGCGGGAGCGGGCGAGGGAGTCCACAGCGGTGGAGTCGATCGAGATGGGGAACGCGCCGACCCGCACCATGCGGTCGTCGACGCGGATCTCGGCGGCCTTGGTCTTGCTGGAGGTCAGCCGCACGGACGGGTGCCCGCGGAGTTTATTGGCGAGGATGCGGAAATTGTCGGCACCGCCGGGAAGGTGGAAGCCCACCAGGTCGGCGCCGAGCATGCCCTCGACCAGCTCCGTGCGCCACGGCAGCTGCATGAACAGTTCGACGGGCGGGAACGGGATGTGGAGGAAAAACCCGATGGTCAGGTCGGGGCGGAGCTCGCGCAGCAGGCGGGGGACCAGGAGTAGCTGGTAGTCCTGCACCCACACGGTGGCGCCGTGGGCGGCCGCGGCGGCGGTGGCCTCGGCGAAGCGCTCGTTGACGTCGCGGTAGGAGTTCCACCATTCGCGGTGGTACTCGGGCGGCACCACCACGTCGTGGAACAGCGGCCAGAGCGTGGCGTTGGAGAAACCCTCGTAGTAGAGCTCGACGTCGTGCGCGGACAGGGGGACCGAGTGGAGCCGGATGCCGTCCGAGTCGAACGGTTCCGGTACCGCGTCGGGGACGCCGGGCCAGCCCACCCAGGCGCCGTGGTTGGCCTTGAGGATGGATTCGAGCGCGGTCACGAGGCCGCCGGGGCTGGCCTTCCACTGCTCGGTGCCGTCCGCGGTGCGGACGAGGTCAACGGGGAGACGGTTGGCGACGACGACGAAGTCGGCTCCAACCCCGGACGAGCTCGTGCCGGCATCGCGTCCCACTCGTCTCGCTCCTCACGTCGGCGATCTGGCTGGTGACCATACTGCGCTACTGGCCGCTGCGGGCCGGTCTCGTCGGCCGGCCTCGCCGACCAGTCTCGTCGGTCGCCTACTCGGCGTCCACCGGCTCGGGCGCCTCGGGGCCGATGCCGAGCATGTCGAGGAGCATGCGGCACTCCTCGGCGTCGGTGGCGTAGGAGGCCACGACCAGGCGGGCCTGGTTCGCGGTCTCGTCCGCGACCGGCTCGACTTCGATGTCGGTCTCTTTGCTTTCGGCGGCGGCTGCCATCGATGTCCTCCTGTGGTCGGTGACTTGCCCGGGTGTCCCGGGGCGGGGCGCGGAAGTCCGCTGCTGATTCTACGTCACTGGTCGGCGGCGGCCGTCCGGCGCAGATTGCGGGCCACCCATTCGCCGAAGACGATGCCCGCCGCCAGTGACAGCGCGATCGCCAGTGCCGTGAACATCAGGCCGAGACCGATACCGGTCTGGTCGCTCGTCAACGCCGACAGACCGCGGTAGACGGACAGGCCCGGCAGGAAGGGGGTGATGCCGGCGATGGTCACGACCAGCGGTGGGACCGTGGCGATACGGGCGAAGATGCCGCCGACCAGGCCCATGGCGCAGGCGGCCAGTCCGGAGCCCACCACGACGTCGAATCCGGATCCCACGACGAGTTGGTAGATCGTCATACCCAGCGCCCCGACGGCCGCGGCGAGCAGTGTCGCCCGCACGGTGGCGTAGCTGGCCACGGCAAAGCCGGCGGCGCCCACGGCGGCGGCGAGGATCGCCACGTGGACGGGGGCGTTTCCGTGGATGGCCGGGTCGATCGGGGGAGGGGACAGCCCGAGTCGGCCGAAGAGTGCGAGCGCGATGGTGATCCCGCCCAGGACGCCGCCGGTGAGGATCATCGTCTCGACCCCGCGGCCGGCGGAGGTGACGGGGAACCCCGTGATGGCGTCCTCGATCGAGCCGACGAGGGTCAGCCCGGCGAGGAGGACGATGATGCCCGCGGCGACGAGTTGGGATGGTCGGATCTCGATGAACACGTCCGCCAGCAGGACGAACGCGATGAGGGCCCAGGCGGTGGCGATGAATCCGCCCACGACCTGCTGGAAGAACGTCGGCAGCCGTTTGCCGTCGAGGTAGCGGTTCGCGTACATGAGCGCGAAGGTCGACACCATCGACACCAGCCCGGCCAGCGGGGTGCCGCCGAGCTGGACGACCACCGCGCAGCCCAGCATTGCCCAGCCGAGCACTGCCACCCGGAACGAGTGGGGGTGCGGAGACTCGACGATCTTCTCCACCTCGTCCGCGGCCTGTTCGACGGTGAGTTGTCGGCGGACGATGAGGTCGATGAGCCGGGCCACGCGCGTCACCCGTGTCATATCGACCGTGCGGTAGTTGACGACCCGGATGACCGACAGTGGCGGGCGACCTCGACGGCGGTTGACGCCGATCGTCAGCGACGTGAACGTCACCTCGACCGTGGCGTTGGGCAGGCCGAAGGCTGCGGCCACGGACTCCGCCTGCGCCACGGTGTCGGCGGCACCCTCACCGGAGGACAGGAGGATGCTTCCGATCTCCAGGGCGAGATTGAGGACGTCGGTGACGGCGCCGTCGTCGTCGAGATTGACCGGCGCAAAGGGGGACAGCGGCGGTTCCGCCGCGAGGTCCATCGCAGACTTGCGGACACCGAGCCACGCCAGGGGGCGGGTGATGCGGTTGAGTGCGTCGCGGGTCTCCACGGGGGATACCGTAGTCGGGAGTCGCGTCGGTGGTCAGGTTAGGATGATCGCAGGCCGTCGGCGACCCCGAAGGCCGTGCTGGAGTGGCGCAATTGGTAGCGCACCCGACTTGTAATCGGGCGGTTGCGAGTTCAAGTCTCGTCTCCAGCTCTCTGGCCAGCGGAAACAGGCTGTGGCGGCGGAAGATGTGGGCCGGTGCCCATCGGAAACCCACCTTAAACGTCGAGCATGGCCTCGAGCGCGTCCCGGAGATCAGGGGCTAGCGCTGCCTTCTGGACGTAGTGGGCGGTGGTAACTCTGGTCCCGGAGTGGCCCAGTTGCGCGGCCGCGGCATCGACTCCGACCGCCCTGTCGATGAACGTCGCGGTGGTCCTGCGCAGCGTGTGGAACGTAACCCATCCCAGTTCCTCACCACGCGCTTGCCGGAGCTGCCGACGCACATTGTTAGGGGAGCGGACCCCGCCGCGTGTAGAGGGGAAAACAAGCTCGTTTTCTGCCGGGAGTTCTCTGTCGCGTTGCCGGCGGAGGGCGTCGACAACGAACGGGGGCAGGACGACTGTACGGTGGCCGGCCTTCGTCTTGGCGGTCTCCTGCAAGAAGTAGGTGCCACCGACTTGAGCGATCGTCGCGGCCACGGTGATAGTGGGGATCTCGGAGTCGAGGTCTATGTGGGGCCAGCGAAGCGCGAGAGCTTCCCCGATCCGCAGGCCAGTGCCGAGAAGGACGTCAACCAGTTCTGCGAGATCGTCGCCGCGTGGTGGCCCCATCGTGTTACTGCCGGCCCATGCCGCGATGTTCTTCCGCAGGAGCGTGACCTCCTCGAGGGTCATGGCGCGGATCTCTGTGGCCGGCCTGTCCCTGGTTGAGGTTTCGCGGACAGGGTTCTGACCTATCGCGTCGTGTCGGGCCGCCATTGAGAACATTCCAGTAAGACATACGCGGCACCAGCGGGCGGTCCCGTCGGCTTCCACAGTGGTGAGGAACAGCTCGAGCTTCCCCACGGAGATCTCGTTTATGCGGACCCCGCCGAGCGCCGGGACGACATGTTTGCGGACGGTTCTGGCGTACTTCTCGATGGTTTGCGGGGACACCTTGCCGGTGCGGGAGATGCTCGAGATCCATGCGGTCCCGAGGTCGGTAATGGTGGTGTCGCCGGTGATCTCGTAACCGCCGGCAGGTCTTGCCCGGTCCCGGAGCGCAGCCTTGAGGGCACGTTCCGCAGCTGCACCTGTGGCCCCGTATCGCTCGACGAGCCGGGTGACTCCGTCGTGATCGCGATAGCGGGTACGCGCCCGCCACTTGCCGGGGGCGGTCTCGGTTCTGGTGATCGTCCCGTATGTGCCGATCTCGAGCGGTGGCCTAGCCATCGTTCTCGCGGCGCTGGCCCCGTGCTGCCCGCCGTTCCTTCATGATCTCGAGGCCCGGTTCGTAGTCGGGCGCTCGAGGGTCGTCGCCTTCGACGAGTTCGACCTGTCGAAGCTCTTCCCAGTTCCTCTGCAGCTCCTCCGCGTTCAGTCCGAGCGAGACCATCACCGCGTCTAGACGCACCTTGTCCTCAGGGGTGGAGTCAGTGTTGTTCTCGACCGTGGCCCATGCGGTGAGGAAGTCCTCGTAGCGGCGGTCAAACGTCTGTACGAGCTCTCTCCGTTCGGTGGCGAGGGAAAGTGCGTGGGAGTTGGCGAACTTCATGAGCGCGCTTCCGGTGGGCAACGTGTGGCCGGGCAGGTACTCGACGGGCATGGCGGTTGGCGGGTAAACGATGTCAATGGGCGCTACGCCCAGGGCCGTGGCGAGGATGACGACCTCGGCCACGTCGAACTTCCCGTCCCGGTGCCCGCCCTCGATCTTCGCGATAGTTCCCCTGGTGACCGGGTAGCCCAGCTCGCGCGTCTTCTCCTCGAGCTTCGCTGCGGATAGGCCGGCCTTTTCGCGGGCACGTTTCACCCCGAGGCCCATCTCTGCTGCCCGCTGACGTGCCCAAGCACGCGCTTCTTCACTACCGCGGGACACCTTCGGATTGTTCGGCATAGAAGCAGGCTACCTGTAGCGCTTGCGCCTGTCTGGAATCGGTGCCATGATTCTGAACAGAGGCAGAGTTAACGGAACATCTGCCACTATCCAGAACAGGAGTGGGGATGACCCCAGAAGAAATCGACGCCCTCGGAGTCTCAACAGACCTCCAGACCGCGTGCCGCGCCATCGGCATCAGCAAGTCGTCCGGGTACGCCGCGGCCAAGGCCGGGACATTCCCCTGCCGAGTCGTCCGTATCGGATCGCGGTATGTCGTCCCGACTGCAGGCCTGCGGGAACTGCTCGGCATGACCGATGTGGCCGCAGCATGACCCGCATGAGTCCGGCGAAACTCGCCGCCAAGAACAAGCGCACCCCCGGTGCTGACGCTGCAACGTCACTGCGCACCGAGGGCGACCAACCAACCACGACCAAGGAGGCCGTTGTGCCCAACCATAGCCCCGCCATTGTCGACGTGCTCACCCGAGTGGACGCAAAGTCCGTGCGCGACTCGGTGAACGCCGAGCACCTGGACCTGATCCGCATGCGCGACGGCTCGACCCCGACCGACGCCGAGCTGCACCTGATCCTGCGCGCCACTAACGATGATCTGAGAGCCGCTGCCGACGCCCTGCGGGCCGAGGCGGACCGGGAGTACGCCCGCCAGCAGAAGCGCGAAGACCTGGTGCGGCTGATCGAGTTCTACGCCGAGCCGATGGAGACCACTGAGGCGTTCCTGCCCCGCATGAGCGCCGCGGACCGGGCGCGGTTCTACGAGCTGACGGAGTACTTCAAGTGACCGACTACCTGCAGGCTGCGCTGGACCTGGCCGAGCAGGGGCTGGAAGTGCTTCCGCTCGTGCCGAGGGGCAAGGCCCCAGCGTGTACTCATGGCAAGGACGATGCGACTCGCGACACCGCCCAGATCCGCGACTGGTGGACGCGGATGCCGAACGCGAACATCGGTGTGCGACCGACCGAAGGCATGGTCGTGATCGACATTGACCCCCGCTCCGGTGGCTCGCTGGTGCAGCTCGGTGTCCTCCCGGAGACACACACGGTGCGAACCGGGGGCGGTGGTCTGCATCTGTATTTCTGGCTGCCCGAAGACAGCACGTACGCGGTGCGCGGGGCGGTGCTCGGAACCAAGGGCATCGACGTCAAGAGTCGTACCGGGTTTCTCGTGGCCCCGCCGTCGATCCACGAGTCGGGAAACCGCTACCGCGTGGAGCACGATGCCGAAGTTGTTGACCTTCCCGAGCATCTGCTGCCCAAGGTGCTGCACATGCCTCAGGAGCATCCGCGCGGCACCCGGCCGACACCGAGCACCGTGTTCCCGTCGTCGTCGCTTGTGAGGACGGTGCTGCAGGCCGAGGTCGGCACCCGGAACGGCATCTTCTTCTGGGCGATGTGTCGCGCACTTGAGCGGGGTGCGACCCCCGAGCAGATCGAGATGCTGCGCGCTGCTGCTGCAGAGGTCGGGCTGACCGCTTCGGAGATCGCCGCCACTGCCCGCTCTGCCGAGGGGAGGGCCGCATGAGCACAGTGGTGTTTCCTGCTCCCCGGTTCCCGATGGAAGTGGCGCGGCAGATTGTGCACCGCTGGACGCGGGCCGGTGTGCTGACCCTGCGGCGCTGGAGGGGGGACTGGTATGAGTGGACAGGTCCGCGCTGGCAGGAGATCGAGTTCTCGACCCTGCGGTCGAAGGTCTACGCGGTGCTTGAGTCCGCGCTGTATGAGAATGACGACGGGGAGCTGGTGCCGTGGGCACCGAACCGCAGGAAAGTGGGCGACGTCCTGGAAGCCCTGGACGCCGTGGCCCTGCTCGACTCACGCACCGAGCCGCACACGTGGCTCGGTGACGAGATCGCCCCGGCGCACGAGATCATCGCCTGCGAGAACACGCTTGTGCACGTGACGTCGCGCCAGCAGATCGCGCACACCCCGAAGTTCTGGAACCTCGTGGCGGTGCCGTTCCCGTACGCGCCCGAGAAGGTGCCCACACCGGCGTGGGACGGGTTCCTGGACTCAGTGTGGGGCGAGGACGCCGAGGCCATCGCGGCGCTGCAGGAGTGGACCGGATACGTCCTGTCGGGGCGCACCGATCTTCAGAAAATGATGATGATCATCGGGCCGACCCGCTCAGGCAAAGGCACAATCGCGCGCGCTCTAAACGCGCTCGTTGGCCGGGAGAACGTTGCCGGCCCCACCCTGTCCTCGCTCGGGCAGAACTTCGGGCTGGCCCCGCTCGTGGGCAAGTCGCTGGCGATGATCAGCGATGCCCGGATGAGCGGCGACACTCACACCGTCGTGGAGCGCCTCCTGTCGATCAGCGGGGAGGACACCCTGACGATCGATCGGAAGTACCGGGAGCCGTGGACGGGCCGCATATCGGCGCGTATCGCGATCATGTCGAACGAGCTGCCCAGGCTCGGTGACGCATCCGGTGCTCTGGCCAACCGCATGATCGTGATCACGATGAACAAGTCGTTCCTCGGGCGCGAGGACCGCACCCTGGATCGGCGTATTAGCGCCGAGCTGCCGGGGATCTTGAACTGGGCACTCGACGGCCTGGACCGGCTGACGACCAACGGCACCTTCTCCGTGCCCGAGTCGTCGCAAGCGTTCGTGCAGATGATGGGCGACCTCGCGTCACCGATCAGCGCGTTCCTGCGGCAGGAGACCGTGAAGGACTCTGCAGGGTCGATTCCGACCGATGACCTATACGCGGCGTGGTCCACGTGGGTCGAGGAAAACGGGCACCGCAGGACGTCCAAGAGCGTGTTCGTGCGAGACGTGAAGTCCGCTGCGGCGCACGTGGAGATCGGCCGCAATCGGCAGGGCGACAGCCGAGTGAAGGTGCTGCGAGGCATCCGGTTCCGGTCACTCGCGGAGCCCGTAACGGAGCCTACAATAGGGAAAGACCCGGACCATGTGGACCCACCCGCCCTGACCAGCGGAAACGCTGACGAAGGTGGGATTTCGACCCAGACCCACCCCGAACCGGCCCCCACGCATGTGGACCCACCTACCCCTGAGAAACCGCAGGTCAACGGGGGTGGGACCGGATGGCCCACATATTTCCCCATTGTGGGCTATACCGAGCCGGATGCCGAGGTGCAGAACATCGTCCTCGGAAGCCTGTCCACCGAGTTTGGGCAGACCGCCAAGAACATCGCTGGATCGGTCCCGAAGCCGTACCGCGAGCAAACCGACGACGTGCTGCAGGCCCTGCTGCGCGCCGGGCTGGCAACTCTGGAAGGCGACCGATACCTGAGGGTCGCGAGCGCGGCATGACCCCGCTGACCGAGTTGCTGGCCGGCCAAGACCGGTGGACCGGCGCCGCATGCCTGGGCCGGTGGGATCTTTTCGACCCCCGCCGGGATGACGAGGACCAGGAGCACTACACCGCCCGCGTCTACCGCGCACAAACCATCTGCGGCACCTGCCCGATCCTCGACGACTGCCGGGGGTACGCGTCCAACGCACGACCCCGCCACCGAGTCGGCACCTGGGCCGGCCAGCCCTACGACCTCAACGGCCGACCCATCCGACTCAAGGAGAAGCCATGAAATCCCGCCGCATCACCCGTGTGAAGATGCCCGCCATCTATGCAGACCTCCGAGTGGAACGCACCCGCGACGGGGCACGAATCACCGTGGGGACAACCCACTTCCACCTTTCAGCCGCTGAGGCCGTCCGCCTGGCGGACACCCTCGTCGACGCCACCGAGGAGTCCAAGTGACTGCAACAACCGGGCGCCTGCTGGCCCTCAACCTCGCCGCCACCACCGACCGCGAAGACGTGCGTTCGCTGATCCAGCGGCACCTGGACCTGTACTCGCGTGACGAGGTCGTGGGCGTGCTCGCAGTCGCGTTGGCAACCCTCGCTGGCGACATTCTCGCCCCAGCCGTGAACCTCATGACCGCAGGCGACGAGTGGCGCGAGGCCAACAGGGACGCGGTCCGGCAAATCCTCGCTGGACCCACCACCGAAGAGAAGGAGAAGTGACCGTGACCGACCAGACCACCACCGAGGCCACCGAGGTCGACGACCAGACCACCGATACCCCGACCGAGGACCAGCCCCAGGCGACGGAGAACCGAAACGCCGAGGCCGCAAGATACAGGCGCCAGTTGCGGGCCGCGGAGTCCGAGCGGGACGCCCTGGCCGAGACCGTGACCGCGCTACGGCGTGCCGCCGTCGAGGATCGAGTGAAGGCCCAGAAGGTCCCCACGGAAGGCTTTTGGGCCAGTGGCGTGCAGCTCGAGGACTTGCTCGACGAGGCTGGCGGCATCGACGCCCAGAAGGTCACCGCCGCCGCTGACCACGCCGTCGAAACACTTGGCTTGCAGCGAGTGGGAGTGCACATGCAGCCCGTACCGTCCGAGGGCCGCACGACCAACCCCAGCGGGTCGCAGGGATGGAAGGCCGCGTTCGCCCCCAAGTGATCTGACACCCCGGCGGGGTACAATCAACGGCAACGCAGGACCAGCGGGCCAGAGGCCCGCCCCCGCGTGACGTGACCCCCAGCGGGGGCGGTGGACAGGCCCAGGGGCCGCCATTAGAAACCAACGTTTCTTGGCGGCCCCTTTGGTGTCGCCTGACCCGAAAGGACACACCATGTCCAGCCCGATCACTACCAACACAACCGCGGCCGCCTGGTCGCCTGACGTGGTCGCGTTCCCCGCGGCCGACGTCATCCCCGACGCCCTTGTCCTGTCCACCTCCACAGTGGCAGGTTCCGTCGAGGGAGACTCACCAGTGGTGCGCGTCCCGTACGTCGAGGACGACGTCGCCAGCTTCACCGCCGAGGGCGCCGAGATCGACCACGCCAACCCCGTGCTCTCCGAGAAGGTCGTCAGCACAGGCAAAGTCGCAACCGTCGTCCGCATCTCGAGGGAGCAATACATCCAGTCCGGCACCGCCGGGATGCTGTCCGACTCCATGCGCCGCAGCGTCATCAAGGCCGCCAACCACGCATACCTCAACCAGCCCGCACCAGTCGGGCCGGACACCACACCCCCGGCCGGCATCCTCACCGACCCTGACATCGTCACCGCCAACGATGACGTGGCCGACAACCTTGACGTCATCGTTGACCTGGTCGCCACCATCGAGGCGAACGGCGCAACACCTTCCGGGATCTTGCTTGCTCCTGATACTTGGGCAAGTTTGCGCAAGATCAAGTCAGCAACCGGCAGCGCCGCCGCACTACTCGGTGCGGGCACCCAGGACGCGGCGCAGTCGCTACTGTCCCTGCCGGTCCGCGTCGACAACGCGGTGCCCTCCGGCACCGGCTTCATCTTCGACCGCAGCGCCATCGTGTCCGCAGTCAGCAACGTTGAGGTCGCAACCAACGACTCAGCGTTCTTTACCAGCGACAGTGTCGCGGTGCGCTGCGTGTTCCGGTTCGGTGCGCTTCTCGTTCGACCGGATCGAGTCGCAACCTTCGAGGTCGCCAGCGACTGACGATTCTCACCAGATCATCAACGCTGAGCAATCACACAAACGGTTGCTCAGCGTTGGTGTCAGCACACCCTCAACAGGGGAGACCAACCAATGCGCCCACACCAAACCCACCGCCGACCATCCGACACAAAACAATGGCGAGCCATCCGCGCCGCCATCCTCAAAGAATCCGACACCTGCCACATCTGCGGACTACCCGGAGCCGACGCCATAGACCACGTCATCCCCCTGGCGCACGGCGGCACCAACGACCGGACCAACCTCAAGCCCGCCCACCACAACACCGGGCAACGCTGCAACAGAGTCAAAGGCGACAGATACACCACCCCCATCCTCAAGCGATCCGGCAGCCTCAACCGACCCGCCTGACCGATACCTGGGGGGGTACCCCGACCCCGGCCGTCTCCCGCACTCCCCGGCGTAAGCGCGTCCCTCCCCGACATTCCAAACCCCAGGGGTGGTGTGTTTGTGCTGGTCAGGGGGTTGCGGTGTTTTTGGCGGTATCCGCGGTGTTTATCGCCGTGGTTGCTGTGCGGTCGTGGTGACCTCGCAGTTGCGGTGATGATGGCGGCAACCGACGTGTTTATCGCCGTGGTCCCTCGCGCACGCGGGGTGGACGGGATTGTCCGAATCCGGACCGTGTTCGGCGCACCCATCGTTTACCCATCGAAAACTCGCAACAACCGCTGGAATCGTTGGCGCTGCCGAGTGGCCAGCCAACTGTTTGACCTGCGTAAGCCGGAATGCTGAAGTCTGGCAGGAGTGTGGGTTACGCTCGGTTTTCACCGGGCGGTTGCGAGTTCAAGTCTCGTCTCCAGCTCTCCTGCCGGTACCTCGACCGGCACGCCGGAGCATCACGGCCGGCACCGGGGGACGGGAGTGCCCATGTCACGCACACTTTCCGCGGTCGGGTGCATACTCGCAGCCATGGTCCCGCTATCCGGATGCGCCTCGTCCGAGCCCGAGTCACCCTCGCCCGTGGGTATCTGGGGGCCCACCGACGGCGCCCACCTGGAACTCGCCGAGGACGGCGGCCTGACCGGCTCCGACGGCTGCAACCGGCTCATGGGGTCCTGGGAGGACGCCAGCGAGGCCGTGGAGTTCGTGGGCGTGGCCACGACGATGATGATGTGCGAGGACGTGGACGACTGGCTCGCCCGCCTCCACACCGGCGCCGTCGACGGTGACGCGCTGACGATCTTCAACATCGATGGCCAGGAGATCGGCGTCCTCGACCGGCAGTGACGTGGCCCCGCCTCGGGCCCCGCCTCGGGCTCTGCGGAGCTCCCCGCCGCGCCCAGGACTCTGCTCCATCTCAATCGGAGGCGAGCCGCCCCACCGCCGCCCAGGCCCCCTCGATCCGGCCCCGCGCCGCGCGCAACGATTCCTCCGCCCCGGCGAGATCGCCGAGGACCGCTGCGACCGATTCGTCCGTCGACCACGACGAGCCGGAATCGACCCGCAGCTCAGCCGTATCCCAGGTTTCGCACGTCGCGCGCAGGATCGCGAGCTCGTCGGCCAGTTCGGCGACCGTGCGCGCCATGTCACCCATCTGCGGATAAATGTCCTGGGGCCGTGACGTCATCTCGTAATACTCCTCACCTGTCGCTGGGTAGGATGTCTTCATCACTTATCGGCTCGAGCATCACTGACCGTGTCGACCACGACCTTATCGAGGGAGCGGGGCCCGCGATGGACCAGTTGGCGAGTGAGATCGCGATGGCGTGGAATACGGCGGTCGTTTCAGGTGATGCGGTCACGGCGATCGCGTTGTCGTCGTCGTCGATCGTTTATACAACCGGCCAGATCCGTCGCTACGAGGGGCACGAGGGGATCCGCGACATCGTCGCGGATTTCGCGCGTCTCGCCGGATTCCTCGAGATCTCCTTCGAGGGGGAGGTCCTGGAGTCCAACGGTGTCGTGGCGCTGCGCCGGCTCGAGCGGTACACGATCCCCAGCGGCGGCGTCGAGATCCGCGGCTGCTCGTTCGTCGAGGTCTCGGACGGACTCGTCACCCGGTGGGCCGATTACAAGAGCCTCGAGGCGCTCGATGCACTCGTCGGGTAGCGGGCCCGGCGGCTCCGCCGACACTCCCGGCGGTCCGGGCAAGGACATCCGGCAGATTGCTCGCGCACTGATCGAGGCCGCCTTCTCCGGCGACATCGAGGGGGCCATCGCCTGCTGCACGCCCGACCTGGAGCTGCGGATCGAGGGCATCCAGACCGTTCGCGGGCACGAGGGGCTGCAGCACATCATCGAGTTCAACACCGAGGTGTCGACGAACATCCAAGTGGAGATCCACCACATGCTGGCGGCGGGGGACACCGCGGCGATCAACCGGACCACCTACCTGACGATCGGCGGCAAGGAGATCGTCCTCGAGGTGGGGGCATTCTTCGAGTTCCGCGACGGACTGGTGTGCCGGTGGGTGGACTACCAGGACATGGGCGTCGTCACGCGCGCGCTCGGTCACTGAACGCGCGCAGCGGGTCCCGTGGGATAGCGCAGGCCTAGTGGTCCGCATTTGAAGTCTTCTTACGGT
>NZ_JAALDM010000218.1 GCF_014144865.1 Dietzia aerolata
CAGCCGCTGGCGCAGGTGCCCCGGCGGCGGGCACGACCGGTAATGCGGGGGCGGGCGCCGGCTCCCCGGGAGCTGCCGCCGAGGGCACCAGGGTCACCTCGAGGTCTGGTGGGACCGCCTCGGTCGTGGCTAACTCTGGTGGCGGCGGAACCACCGCGGGCAGTTCGGCCGCTGGCACCACGGCCTCGGCGGGGGCGTCGGGCACGGCCGGTACCGCGGGAACGGCGGGCACTGCCGGTTCGTCGGCTTCAGGGTCGGGTTACCCACCGCCGGGCACCTGGGGGAAGGTTCCCTACGACAGGGTTTCTCCTCGCGAGGGTTCACCGTCGGAGGGCTGGGCTACCGCCAACTCGGATATCCGCAGCTCTAGTAACAATTCCGGGATCGGTGCGGGCGATCTCCTGCTGTGGATCCTCACCGCGGTGGCGGCGGTCGCCACGCTGATCCTGGTGGCCAGGCTCCGCGGGGGACGCAACGAAGGCCAGTAGGCCGGAGCTGTCCGTCGTCCTAGAACAGGGTGCGAGGCCTGATCCTGTTGGCCTGGTCGACGAGACGGAAACGCTGCTGACGCGTCTCCGTGGATCTGGCCAGGGTTCGCAGAACGGTCTCGGCGCCCGTTCGCAGCCCGAACTCGGTGAACGGGATGCCTCGCATGAGCGGCGACGGTGACGGCTCGTTGTCCGGCAGCAGGATCCAGTCGAGCGCGGTGGTGAGCACGGTGAGCCGGATCTGGAATACACGGTGTTCGCCGGGGGGCAGCGAGTTCACCCGCCGCGCGGCCTCGCGCAGGTGTGACTCCTCGGTTTCCTCCAGCGGCCGCCCGTGGCACAGCAGCAGGATCGAGGTGAGGTTCGCGAGGGCGGAGTAGCGCGAGTTGGGCGGGACCCGGTCCAGTTCGGTGATGGCGGCGGCGACCTCGCCGCGACGCTGCAGCTGCCGGGCCAGCCCGAAGGCCGAGCTGATCACCGAGCGGTCCACCGACCACACGGTCCGGTAGAAGTGCTCACTGGAGCGGGCCCATCGACTGCGATCGCCCTCGGGGCACACGTCGAGGATCAATTCGGCGGTCGCGGCGAGTGCGAGCTTGGGGCCGTTCTCTCCCGGCATGGCGGTCAGGACCTGCTGGAACTTCGGGTACGCGCCCACCGGGTCGCCCTTGAGTAGGTCGATCACGCCGACGTACCAGGTCAGTCGCCATTCCGTGGCCCGTCGATGCTCGTTCTCCGCCAGCAGTTGCTCGGCGGAGGCCAGATCACCGCTGTCGAGGTACGCGCGGGTGAGGGACATGATCACGCCGACGCTCTCCCGCGCCTCGGAGTCCTCGGCCGAGTACAGGTCGCGCAGGGTGTCGATCCGCTGCTCCACCGACGTGTACGAAGTGGCGGCGAGAATTCGGCTCGCCGGGTCGGAGGCCTCCATGAGTGGCACGGGTAGCGCGTCGACGAGTTCGGCGCCGGTGAGCGTGGTGTCGCGGGCGTGGCCGTCGACCAGGAAGTCGGTCGGTTCGACGGTGAACAGGGTGCCGAACGTGGACCGCTGGGGCGAGAACACCTGCGAGAAAGCCGGGTGCGGTACTCCGGTGCGCAGTGCGAGCACCTCTCGCAGGACGCCCATGAGCTGGCCGGCCATGCCGGTGGCGCTGCGGAAACGCATCGCGGGATCCTCGGCCGTGGACCGCAGCAGGAACCGGTACAGGGAGTCGTACCGGCTGAACACCGGCTCCTCGACGGGGGACGGGATACCGGAGGCGTACCTGCCGTCCACCACGGGCAGTCGCACGATCAGCGAGGCGAGAGTGCGGCCGACGGTGTACAGGTCGGAGGCGATGGTGGGGCCGGTCTCGGGGATCTCGGGGGCCTGGAAACCGGGCGTGCCGTAAATGTGCCCGTAGTCGCCCACGCCGGATACGGCGCCCATGTCGATCAGCTTCACGTGGTCCTCGGTGAGCATGACGTTCTCGGGCTTGAGGTCGTTGTAGACCAGCCCCACCGAATGCAGGTACGAGAGGGCCTGGAGGACCTCGAGCACGTACGCGATGGCCTTCTCGACCGGCAGCACCCGTCCGGGCGCGGCACGGCGCACGTCGCGCAGGCTGGGCCCGCCGACGTACTCCATGACGATGTAGCCGCCGTGCGTGGGCGAGGTGGCCCAGTCGTCGTGGATGAAGTTGTAGATACGCACGATCGACGGGTGGGACAGTTCCGCGAGAATCTCCCGCTCGGCGACCGCAACCTCCTGCGCCTCGGCCTGGTCGGCGTGCAGCAGGCCCTTGAGCACGACCCAGCGGTCGGAGACGTTGTGGTCGACGGCGAGGTAGATCCAGCCCATGCCGCCGTGCGCGAGCGCGCCGCGGACCTCGTACTGGTCGGCCACCACGTCGCCGGTCCGGAGTTCGGGCCGGGGCAGGCGCCCGTTCGAGGCGGCGCACTCGGCCTCGATCTCTTCTGCGGAGAGCATGGCCGAGGTGGGGTCGACCGGGATGATGTACGGCAGGTCGACCAGGCCCTCGGCGGCCAGGCTCGGCTTGTCCTCGGGCTTGTCCGGCTGACGGAGGCGGAAGGGGCCACCGTGGCGGTCGCCGCCGGTGGTGGTGTCCGTGGTGCGGGCGGACGTCGAGTGCGACGGGCGGGGCACGGCCTCGGTTTGGGAATCCGGGTCCTCGGCATCGGCGGTGCCGGGGTCGGTGTCGTCGAGGAAGCCGGTCATGGAGACCGCGCCCGTGTGCTCGACCGCACCGGTGTGCTCCATCCCGCCCGTGGAGGGCAGGTCTCCGGTGGCATCCATCCCGCCGGTCGAGGGTATGGCTCCCGTGGCCTCCATGGCGTCGGTGGCCTCCATCGCGCCGGTGTGTTCCATCCCGCCCGTCGACGGGACGTCGCCCGTGTCGTCGAGGAAGCCGGTCACCGCGACCGCCTCGGTGCGCATGGTCGACTGGGTGCCGACGGTGGGCTCGTCGTCGTCGGGACCCTCATCCCACTTCCGGTAACTCATCGGGCCGGCTCCGGAAGGTAGATCGGCGCCGGCATCCCGGGGCTCGAGCCCAGCCCCGACAGCCAGGTCGAGTACATGCGGTTCCACGTACCGTCCTCGCGGATCCGGGCGAGCGTCGAGTTGACCTGGCGGACCAGGCCGTCGGTGTTGTTGTCCGGCGTCGACTTGGCGATGCCCACCCCGTACGGCTCGGCGGTCAGCTGCGGGCCGACGATCTCCAGGTACGGATCCTGGGCGGCGATGCCCACGAGGATCGCGTCGTCGGTGGTGATGGCGTCGACCTGGTTCTGCTGGATCGCCACCAGACAGTCCGCCCACGTGTTGACCGACAGCACCGTGATCCGCTCCAGCTCCTCCCACAGATGGGCGGCCGACGTGGTCCCCGACGCCAAGCACACGCGCTTACCCTCGAGATCCTCGATGTTCTCGATCCCGGAGCCGCGCACCGCCAGAACCCGCTGGTAGGCCTGGTAGTACGGCACGGAGAACGTGACCCGCTCGCGGCGCTCGCACGTGATGGACATCGACCGGATCACCAGGTCGACCTGCCCGTCCTCCAACGCCTCGATGCGATTGGCCGACGTCAACGACCGGAACTCCACCCGGTCCGGATCGCCGAAGATATCCTCGCTGATCTCGCGGGCCAGGTCCACATCGAAGCCGGTGAGCTCGCCCGAGGCCGGGTCACGGAAGGAAAAGAGGTTGGAGCCCTGGTCCAGGCCCACGATCAGGCGGCCGCGCTCGATGATCGTGGGGACCCGCTCCTCGGGGTCCGCATCGTCCGGGCGCAGGCTGGCCAGCAGATTGCAGGAATCGTCCTCGTCGGGAAGATCACCGGGGATGCCGGTGCTGATCACGGCCCCGGCGGGTAGCGGCATCACCGCATCGACGTCCGGAATTCCCGAGTCGCCCGGATCGATAGCCGTGGACTCGGTGGGGCTGGCGGCGGGAATGAGCGGCTCGTCGTCGTCGACACCACAAGCGCCTGTGGCCACCAGGGCTGCCACCAACGCGCCCCCGGCCAGGCCGCGCAGTGCCTTTTTTCCCCGGCCCCGCGCCGCGCCGGACGGTCCCACGCCCCGACCCTCGTGCCTACTCACAGGTACTCCCTGATCCTGGGCGCAACCCCCACCACCACGGCGAACGCCGCGAGCGTGGACAGCGCGATGATGAGGTCCGGCCCCGCCGACGACGTGCGCCTGGCCTTGTCGATGCGGGTGCGCAGCGTCTCGCGGGCCTCCTCGATGGCGTCCTGCATGGACTGGTCGAACTCGTCGAAAGCCGCGCCGGAATCCCCGGACTCCTGGCCCGAGGAGATGCTGATCGCGCCCTGGTAGTCGCCCTGCTGATACAGCGAATCTGCCCGGTTCTGGGCCGCCATCCACTGGTCCAGCGCCTCGATGGCGTCGGTGACGGCCCCGTTCTCGTCGAGGCTGATGTTGTTGCCGACGTCCTCTTCCTCGGGCTCCAGATACACGGTCAGGGTGTCGCGGACGCCCTCCAGCGTGGCGGCGCGCTCGGCGGCCGACCCCTCCGGATCCGTGCGTCGCACCAGGTTGAGCGTCTCCTGCGCCCGCACCTTCTGCGCGTTGATGCGTTGCCGGGTGAGCTCGTTCATCGGCGCCGCCCCCTCCGACAGGCCGCGCGCGTTGTCGTTCGCGGCGAGGAACCCGGCGATCATCGTCAGCAGCAACGTGGCCACCATCAGCAGCGAGGACAGCGCGAGCGCCGGATTGATCTTGCGCCCCGTGAGCCGCCACAGCCACTGCTGGAAGATGAACAGCACCGCGATCGCGAGCCCCAGCAGGAAGAACGAGCCCCACGGCGGCGACGACCACTCGCGGTCCGACTCGCCGACCGAGGTGGACTGCCGGTCGTACAGGTCGGCGGCCGCGGGCAGGATGGTGTCCTGCATCAGCGACGACGCCGACGCCAGGTAGGCCGAACCGACCGGATTGGCCACCCGGTTGTTGGTCCGGGCGGTCTCCACGAGGCCGGTGTAGGTGGCCAGCTGCGCGTTGATCTCGGCGAGCTGGTTGATGGACTCGGTATCCGTGCGGTCGAGCCCCTGGGAGGCGGCGATGATCGACGCGGACGAGGTGGCGATGGCCTGCAGGTAACGTTCCCGCAGCTCGGGAGGCTCGATGCCGCCGGTGATGAAGGCGGTGTTGGCAGCCGAATCGGCGATGGTCAGTGAGCTGTACAGGGTTTGCGACGCGTTGGCGACGGGCTCGACCTCCGCCAGGAGCGTCTCGTGATGACTCTGGCGTTGCGTGATGGTGTTGGAGGCGACGATTCCGCCGGCGAGCACCGCGGCGATGGCCAGGACGGCAAGCACCGACAGACGCCCCGGGGTGGTGAGGATGTCGTTCCAGACCCTGGCCGCGCGGCGGCGCAGGTGCCGACTGGGCTGGGCCCGGGACGCCGACCTGTCCGTGCGGGAGTCGGAGGATGAGGCGGTGGGGCCGGTGGAGGAAGTGGTGGTGGAACCCGAGCCGGAGCCGGGCCCGTTGCCGGAGCTTGAGCCGGAGCCTGAACCGGAACCGCTGGGGCCCGTATTCCGTGGGAGGGTGGGGGTGCTCAACGCGATTGTCACCTCCCCGGTCCGGCCCGCCGGGTCGCGGATCCGGCGGGAGTGTGTCCCAGGTTAGTGAAGTGACGGCGCTGCGTCGGGCAGACTGGTCGGCGAGTAGGAAAGGTCGCGCCCGATCCACAGGGTGGACAGGGCGAAGGAAGGTGGTCGGCCGGTGGTCGTGCAAGAGGGAGACGGCAACGGCTGGGTCGTGTCCGATGCAGGTGACCGCCGGTGGGGACGCTTCGGCGCGGCGGGGTTGCTGCTGCGGGCGGCCGACCCGACCGACCCCGATGTCCCGCTCGTGTTGTTGCAGCACCGCGCCGTGTGGACGGCCTCCGGAGACACGTGGGCGCTGCCCGGCGGAGCGCGTGACTCCCATGAGGAGGCCGCGGAAGCCGCCTTGCGCGAGACCGAGGAAGAGGCGGAGATTCGTCCTGCCGACGTGACGGTCCGAGCCGAGCGCGTCACCTCCAGCATGCCGGGCACCGTGTGGCACCGCCCCGGCCTGGACATGCGGCACGTGGCGCGGATGATGAGTCGGCTGCGCCCGGATCAGCGGCATACGGACGAGCCGGGCGGAGCAAAATCGGGCGAGGGAGAGTCTGGCGGCGAGAAAGCTCCCCGGATCCCGCCGCTGGTCCAGGTGTCCGAGGACCGGGTCGAGTGGACGTACACGACCGTCGTGGCCGATGCGCCCGGCGTGCTGGACACCGTGCCGAACAACGAGAGCCTCGAACTGCGCTGGGTACCCGAGAGCCAGGTGGCGGAACTACCGCTGATGCCCGCGTTCGCCGCCGCCTGGGACAACGGACTGCGCACCGAGCCCGTTGAATTGGTGGTGGACGTGGCGAACGTCCTCGGCTCCCGGCCCAACGGCTGGTGGAAGGACCGCGCCGGCGCCACCACCCGACTGCTGGAGGAACTGAGCGCGGGGATGCCGCGGACGCTCGAGCTGCCCGGAGGGAAGGGCGGTGACTCCGGCTCGGGGGCTGTCTCCGAGTCCGAGAGCTTCGGCTGGGTCGCACGCGCCCACGCCGTGATCGAGGGCAAGGCGCGAGATGCCGACCATGACGGCCCGTTCGAGATCCATCGCGCCTCGGGCTCCGGTGACGACGAGATCGTCAGCCTGTCCACCGAGCTGGATCGCGGACCCAGACGAGTAGTGGTCGTGACGGCCGATCGGGGACTGAAGGCTCGGTTGCCGGGTGGTGTTGTCGTCGTCGGGCCTCGGGCTCTTCTCGGTTAGATACGGCGAGGCTAGATACGGCGAGGCTTGGCGCGGCGCGGTTGAACGGCGCGGCTCGGCTCGGCTGGGCTGGACGCGGCGCGGCTCAACTCCCCCCGATCCCAGCGTCCTTTCAGGTCCGCGGGGGCACACTGGTCGCATGACTGACCGCCCGGAGATACTCGTCGGCCCCCTGCTGCGGTACGTCGACTCGACCGAAGCGACGGTGTGGGTCGAGGTGTCCGCCCCGTGCCGGGTGACGATTCGCGCCGGCGAGCAGGAGTTGAGCGAGCCGAGCTGGGGCGTGTTCGGGCACCATTTCGCGGTGCTGCACCTGCGTGACCTGCCCGAAGGCGCCGAAACCGAGTATGAGGTCGCGCTGGACGGCGAGGCCGCCTGGCCGCTGGACCCCGAGCGGCCCAGCGTGATCCGCACGCCGCGCGCCGACGACACGGTGCGGTTGGCGTTCGGCTCGTGCCGTCGGGGTGAGAACCAGACGCCGCGCGCGCTGCGCAAGATCGGGGCGGACGCGCTGGTGGCGCTGTCGCACCAGATGGCCCGGACAGCGCACGACGACTGGCCCGACGCGATGCTGCTGCTCGGCGACCAGGTGTACGCGGACATCCCCAGCGAGGAGATCGCGGACAAGCTGGCCGAGCGCCGGCGCGCGGGAGGCGGGCCCCAGGCGGTGCGGGACTCGGCGGGCGCAGGTGGCGATCGGGACGTCTCGAACGAGATCTGCGACTTCGAGGAGTACTCCTGGCTGTACCACGAGTCGTGGCGTGATCCGGACGTGCGGTGGCTGCTGTCGACCGTGCCGAGCTGCATGATCCTCGACGACCACGACCTGCGGGACGACTGGAACTCGTCGCACTCGTGGCGGCGCGAGATGACCGCGCAGCCGTGGTGGCAGGACCGGGTGATCGGGGCGTTCGCCAGCTATTTCGTGTACCAGCACCTGGGCAATCTCGCGCCCGACGAGCTGGACGGCAACGAGGTGTACCAGGCGCTGCGGGCGGCCGGGTCGGATGCTGAGCGCGAGCGGATCCTGTCCGATTTCGCGGTGCGGGCCGACTCCGAGCGCGGCGCCTCCCAGTGGAGCTTCAAGCGCGATTTCGGGCGCGTGCGCGTGGTGATGCTCGACGTGCGCGCCTCCCGGCACCTCGACCCGGAGGACCGCCGCGTGATGGACGACAACGAATGGGAGTGGACGCGCCGCGCCTGCCTGGACGCGGACGTGGACCATCTGGTGATCGGCTCGTCGCTGCCCGCGTTCATGCTGCCCGCGCTGCACCACCTGGAGGGCTGGAACGAGGTGGTGGCGCGGGATCGGCCGAACAAGCCGGTCAGCGCGCGGCTCGGGGAGTGGATGCGCCTGACCGTGGACCTGGAGCACTGGGCGGCGTTCCGGAACAGCTTCGACGACCTGGTCGGCCTGTTGGCCGAGGTTGCGGCGGGGAAGGGCGAGGGCGGCCGCGCGCCGGCGTCGATCCTCATGCTGGGCGGCGACGTCCACTGCTCGTACCTCGAGGAGATCGAGCTGACGGCGCCGGAGGTGACCGCGCCGGAGGCGACGGGCGGGGACGGCCGGACCGGTTCGTCCGCCGCGCAGCCCGGTTCGTCCGCCGCGCAGG
>NZ_JAALDM010000219.1 GCF_014144865.1 Dietzia aerolata
GGCCGCGCGGGCCCGCGCCACCCCGGTGCCGAGCGCATCGCTCTCGCGGCTCAGCGCGGCGGCGGTCTCGGGGGTGCCCGCGTCCACGAGCACCTGGGCGAATCGCACCGAGGAGCGGGTCCCGTACGCGGTCAGATCGCGTGCGGAGTCCACACGGTCGTGGCCGATGATGAGAAACGCGGCGCTCATCGCCGAGATGGTGTCGTCGACATCGGCCTGGGCCGCCTCCACCGTGTGGACCGCGTCCAGAAGGGCCGGGATCCTCGTCCGGTCGGTGGCGACGGCCGCGCCCTCGGCGAGCACGTCATCGATGGCGTCGAAGTACGCGTCGACCTCCTTGAGCAGCGAGGGCCTGGAGGTGGTCGACAGGAGGAGATAGGCGCAGACCACGCCGCACAGGGCCCCCGCCAGGGTTTCCTCGAGGCGCAGGGCGAGCAGGTGACCGTGCAGCACCCCGAGCATGTCGTACAGCGCCACGAGCATGACCGTGATGAAACTGGCGGCGTACATGTAGTTGAGTGGGGCGAAGTAGATCATGCCCATGATCCCCACGAGTCCGATGGCCACCAGCGCCGCCGTGTTGTCGTGCGCGAGGTAGGTCAGGGCCACCCCGGCAACCAGCCCGATCACGGTCCCCAGCACACGCCGGTAGGCGCGGGTGAGGATGCCGCTGCGGGTCGTGGTGCTCAGGAAGACGAGGAACGCCGTGAGCACGGCCCAGTACCAGCGGGTCGCGGAGATGAGCTCGCCCACCACCGACGCGATGGCGGTGGCGGTCATGGCCTGGATCGCGAGCCGGCTGGTGGGGGTCCAGTCACGCCAGGCGATCCACCGGAATCGCTTCGGGTCACCGGTGTCCTCGACGGCCGCGGGAGCAGCGTGCGGGGCGTCCGGTCCCGGGTCGGTGGAGGCGAGCGCTGGTGTCGTCGTCGCGGTGGTGTCAGGACCACCCACCGACGGCGCACCGTCCGCGGACCCCGGACCACCCGCCGTCGTCGGATCATCCGCCGTCGCCGGTGGGGCGCTTCGGCGGTGCAGCCTGATCTCCTTGAGGCGGGCGTGCGCCAGGACGCACTCGGCGAGCCGGTAGGTACACACGTCCGCGTGGGTCGCGGCGTCGAGCCCCGCAGCGGCCTCGACCTCGGCCACCACCTGCCGGGCCCACGATTCGGCGTCGGCCAGGCGCGGCGCTGGGGCGTGCTCGTCGAGGGCCGCGGAGACATGGCCGAGGGCGGTGCGCAGGTCGGCACCGGTGGAATGCCCGACGATCAGCTCGTGGCAGGCCTCCTCGGTGTGCACGCACACGTCCATCACCCGCAGGGCCAGGGTCTCGGCGTCCCAATCCGAGAACGACTCGGTGCGGAAATCCTTGGTCCAGCCGGTGATGGCGCGCCACATCGCATCGACGCGCCCGAGCCGGGCCTGCTGGGCGCGATCGTGATCCGGAGTCGCCGCCGCATCGATGGCCGCAGCGGTCGCGATTCGTAGTTCGTGGAGGAGGGTCCCCAGTTCCCGCTCGGGGTGCCGGCTGACCCACATGATCAGCTTCACCCCCAGCTGCGTGGTGGCCGCCCCGGCCGCGATCAGCAGGAACGGGGGCAGGTCCTCGAGGGTGGGGCGCATGAACAGGGTGAAGAAGTACGCGAAGAAGCTCAGCGTGCCCAGGGTGGTGGCGCGCGGACCCCACCGGCGGATCCACACGGCGACGCCGGACAGCAGCACGAAGCAGACCAGCAGGACGGTGCGGTTGCCGGACAAAAGCGTGGCGAGGGTCGGGATCAGCACGACCGTGGGGATGAGCAGGGCGGCGGTCACCACGCGTGCCGGCGCGGTTGAGTCCTTGACGAACACGCCGGTCATCATCGACAGGAACACTGACATGGCCAGCATCCCGGTGTCGGCGTGCAGGAAATGCACCACGCCCCACCCCCACAGCACGCTGACGAAGATCCCGCCGGTGATCGACAGGGTCTTGCGCAGCCGCTCGCGGGCGGGGTCGTGGGCGCCGATGGCGTGCAAGATCCGGGTGAACAGGTGGGTGGGCATGGTCAGTCCACGGACTCCACCGCGGCGTTGACGAGCCGGTCGATTTCGAGCCCGCCGATCGTGGCGCCGGGCGTGAATCCGGTGCGCACCACCACCAGGTCGGCCGAGGGCACCACCACGATGTACTGGCCGTCGTGCCCGGAGGCCCAGTAGGCGTCCTCGGGCATCGGCAGGTGGGTGGGGGAGCCGTCGCCGGCGGAGTTGGTCCACCACTGGGCGCCGTACGGTTCGGGTTCGCCGTCGGCGGGCACGACGGTGGTGGCGTAGTCCATCCACCCCCGGGGCAAGAGCTGCTCGCCGTCCACCTCGCCGCCGTCCAGGACGAACTGCCCGAGGCGGGCGAAGTCGCGCGGGGTCGCCCACAGGTACGAGCTGCAGACGGAGCGTCCGGAGGCGTCGGCCTCGAGGACCGCGCTGCGCATCCCCAGCGGCCGGAACAGTAGTTCCTCGGCCATCTCGGGTCCCAGTCCGGTGCGTTCGTGCAGGAGGTCGCACAGGATGTTGGTGGTGCCCGAGGAGTACTGGCGGAAGGTTCCGGGTTCGTGCGCCAGCGGCTGGGAGGCGGCGAACGCGGCCATGTCGGGCTGGTCGAAGAGCATCTCGGTGATGGGGGTGCCGAGGTCGTATTCCTCGTCCCATTCCAGGCCCGTGGTCATGCGCATGAGGTCGTCGAGGGAGATGTCCGCGCGGTCGTCGGACCATTCGGGGCGCAGGGCGGTGGCGGCGGGGTCGAGGTCGGCGTCCGGGAACTCGACCTGCGCCCGGCCGACGAGGGTGGAGGCCACGCTCTTGCCCATGGACCACCCGAGCTGGCGGGTGTCGGGGCCAAAGCCCTCGGCATACCGCTCGCCGATGATCTGTCCGTTATGGACGACGACGACACCACGCGTCCCGTCCCGAGTCGCAGCCTCGTCGAGCGCGGCCCCGAGCCCCTCCGGACTGTCGGCGATCGGGAGGTCAATTCCTTCCGGGCCGCCCTCGAGGAGTGGCGGGGGCGGGGAGGTGTGCTGCGCGCCTTCGGCGCGGTCGCCGAGCGCGCAGCCGTGCTCGGAGACGTACGCGGTCTGCCGGAACGCTATCCCGAGGAGAGACACGGAGGCCGTGCCCTCGGCCTCATCGATGCTCGTGCGCAGGTACGGCACGAGCGGGTTGGGCGGGAGATCGGTCTCCGGTTCGGTGCGATCGGCGAGGAAGGTGAGGGCGCACGCATTGTGGGCCGCGTAGCCGGTGCCGGTGCGCAGCATGGGCCGGTAGAGGTAGGCGGCCACGGCGACCGCGACCACCACGAGGATCACGATGACCAGGACGGCCCAGAGCAGGATTCGACGCAGTCTCATCGGTCAGAATCTTCCGCCCGCGCCGCCGCCGCCCCAGCCGCCTCCACCGCCGCCGAAGCCGCCGCCGCTGAAACCTCCGCCACCGCCGCCGAAGCTGATGCCGCCGAGGCCGC
>NZ_JAALDM010000020.1 GCF_014144865.1 Dietzia aerolata
AGCCGCCGCCGTCGTTGGCGTGGGCCAGCGGGAGCGCGCCGGACGCCACGAGGGCGGAGGAGCCGCCCGACGATCCGCCGGAGGTCCGCCCGGTGTGCCAGGGATTGCGGGTCACGCGCCCGCCCTGCCGCTCGGTCGCGGCGGTCCAGCCGAACGGGGGCGTGTTGGTCATGCCGACGGAGATCATGCCGGTGGCGCCCAGTTCGGTGGCGACGATCCCGTCGGCTGCGGCGGGCACCGCATTGACGGCGTCGGAGCCCATGGTGGTGGGGTTTCCGGCCACGGCGACGTTGTCCTTGAATGCTCCCGGGACACCGGCGAAGACGGGGAGCTCGGTGCCGTCGCCCATCCGGTCGCCGAGGGCCCGGGCGCGCTCCAATGCCCGGTCGAAGTCGGAGTGGGCGAGCGCCCCGAGCGTTGGTTCGACGGCGGCGATGCGGTCGAGCGCCGCCTGCATGGCCTCGGCCGGATGGAGATCTCCGCTGCGTATGCGGTCCGCGATCCCCGTCGCATCATCGGTGCCGAGAGCGTCGTCCCGGAACGCGTGGAGTTTGCCGTGGCCCTGAGCGGTGTCGGTCATCTGTCCAGGGTAAATCGGCGAGGCGAACCGTGGGTGGCGCTCTGGTTCGGGTCGGAAGTTCTGGTCGGAAACCTTGACAAGTCCGGGATCCTCAGTCATATTAGCGAGACCTAACTAAGGCGAGGGTCACCTAACTCTCCTGGGGTGGTCAAGCGCAACCGCGTTGGGATGCGCGACCGAGTTGTGAAGCATCAGCAGTGTGGAGGTCCATCGATGGCAGCGAGCACGGGCGGGTCAAGTCCGGTCGTCACCGGAGCACGTCGACTGCTCGACGGCCACGGCATCGCCACGGTCGCCGTCCGCGGCAGCAAGGACCGCTCCGACGTGCTGGTCTCCGCCGGGCATCGCTGGATCGGCGACGGCGCGATCGTGGTGACGGGGACGCCCGCACCGTGGTCGGGGCTCATGGTCGAGCCCGGGGAGACCGTCGAGGTGGTCGTGATGATCGATGAGTGCGCCCCGATCGTCGAGGCCAAGGTCCACATCGCCAGCCTCTACGCGTTCGGCTTCGCCCGCGCCGCCCATCGCGGCGAGGGCTGGGTCGTAGAAATCGAGATCCAGCTGGGGGAGGTCGACGTGAAGCGACTCGGCCACTCCGGCACCGTCGACGCCCGCCTGCTCGACACCGTGCCCACCGACCCGCTCGCGGCCGACACCGCCGGCCTCGCAGACGAGCTCCGCGCCCGCTTCGGCGGAGACCTCGCGATGGTCACCGGCACCGGGGATCCGGCCAGCCCGCCGTATGTGCTGGGCGTGGACGCGGAGGGGCTGCACCTCATCACAGCGCTGGGGGTCGACGCGGATGTCGTCCACCTCCCGTTCCTGACCCGCGCGGAGTGCGTGGGAGACGTGGTGCGGGAGATGGGTCAGTACGTCGCCCGCGCGAGCTGAGGCTGACCTCGTCGTCGTAAAATCTTTTCGGTCTTTCTCGCGGCGGTGACGCTCCGCGCACGGTAGTCACGCACGCAAAAACCCCCGACCGGTGATGGTCGGGGGTTCTCGCGCATATTGAGGGGCGTCAGGCCGCGCTAGCAGCGGTGGCCGGGCGGTTCGGGCGGGACGTCGCCCGGGGTCCGGGAGCCTTATTTCCCGGACCGGGTCGGTGTGGGCCGGGTCGGGTCCGGCCGGGTCAGGCTGGGAAAGCTCAGGCCGTGGTGTAGGTCAGGCAGTCGGCGGTGTCCGCGCCGGAGCCGATCTTGACCGACTCGGCGGTGCAGAGCAGGTCCTTGTTGTGCGAGCACTCGACGCGCTGGCAGGCACCCACGTGGGCGGCGGCGGTGGGCAGGCCCCCGCGGACGTCCAGGGAGATGAAGGTGCCGCACTCGGCGTGATCGGGGGCGCCGGCGACGGTGATCGCGCCGGCGTTGCAGTTCTGCTCGCTGTTGAACGAGCACGCGGTGACGGTGCAGGTGCTGATTCCGGTGAGAGTGGCCATGACTAACGCTCCTCGAGGTGCCTGGGGGTGACAGGGAAGAGTCAACGCCGATTGTCGACGACTTGCAAGCAAAGTAAGGCTGTGCTAAGGGGGCTTAGGCTTGCCTTCGGTGTTGCGTTTATGCAGGTCGGGGTCGATTTGGCGCGGGCGGCGGGCCCTGGGTGGCCGGCGTTGCCCGCCCCGTCGCCACGAGTTTCCCTCACGTTTCCGGCCGGTGCCTCCCGGTGTCGCCCAAAAATCCTCCGAGCTCGCCCCCTCGCGACTCTGGACATTTGTGAGCCGCAGCACTATGGTCGATTTCAGTTAATCCGACTTAACTGAAAGGGAGCGGCGCAGATGACATCCGCGACCACCGACAGCGCGACCACCAATCGCCAGGCGCACTCCGAGCTCCTCGCCGACCTGCGCGCCCGCCTCGACCGCGCCGCGCAGGGCGGCGGTGAGAAGGCCCGCGCCCGCCACCTCGAGCGCGGCAAACTCCTGGCCCGCCAGCGCGTCGACGTCCTCCTCGACCCGGGCAGCCCGTTCCTCGAGCTCTCCCCGCTCGCGGCGGAGGAAATGTACGGCGGCAAGGCCCCCGCGGCGGGTGTCGTCGCCGGCATTGGCCGGGTGTCGGGCCGCGAGTGCCTGATCATCGCCAACGACGCGACGGTCTCCGGCGGCACCTACTACCCCATGACGGTCAAGAAGCACCTGCGCGGCCAGGAGGTGGCGCTGGCCAACAACCTGCCGTGCATCTACCTCGTCGACTCGGGTGGCGCGATGCTGCTCCAGCAGGACGACGTGTTCCCGGACCGCGACCACTTCGGCCGCATCTTCTACAACCAGGCCACCATGTCGGCGCGCGGCATCCCGCAGATCGCGGCGGTCATGGGGTCGTGCACCGCCGGCGGCGCGTACGTGCCGGCGATGAGCGACGAGGCCGTGATCGTGCGCAACCAGGGCACGATCTTCCTCGCCGGCCCGCCGTTGGTGAAGGCCGCGACGGGGGAGGAGGTCACCGCGGAGGAGCTGGGTGGCGGCGACCTGCACGCCAAGACCTCCGGTGTGGTGGACCACCTGGCCGACGACGACTACGACGCGCTGATGAAGGTCAGGGAGATCGTCGCGACGTGCCCCCCGGCCCCCGCTCCTGACTGGGAGGTCCTCGAATCGCGCGAGCCCGTCCGCCCGCAGAGCGATCTCTACGACCTCGTCCCGGTGGACTCGCGCACCCCGTATGACGTCCGCGACATCATCTCTACAATCGTAGACGGCGGCGAGTACACGGAGTTCAAGGAGAATTACGGCTCCTCCATGGTGACCGCGTTCGCGCGCATCCACGGCCACCCGGTGGGGATCATTGGCAACAACGGCGTGATCTTCTCCGAGTCGGCGCTCAAGGGTGCGCACTTCATCGAACTGTGCGACCGCCGCAAGATCCCGTTGGTGTTCCTGCAGAACATCACCGGCTTCATGGTGGGTCGGCAGTACGAGGCCGGCGGTATCGCCAAGAACGGCGCCAAGATGGTCACCGCCGTCGCGAACGCCCGAGTGCCCAAGTTCACGATCGTCGTGGGCGGCTCCTACGGCGCCGGCAACTACTCGATGTGCGGCCGCGCCTACTCGCCCCGCTTTCTGTGGATGTGGCCCAACGCCAAGATCGCCGTCATGGGCGGCCCGCAGGCGGCCGACACGCTGGCCTCGGTCCGCGCCGCGCAGGTCACCAAGGCCGGCGGCGAGTGGACCGACGAGCAGCAGGCCGAGTTCACCGCCCCGATCCGCGAGCAGTTCGAGGAGCAGTCCACCGCGTACTACTCCACGGCCCGCCTATGGGATGACGGGATCATCGACCCCGCCGACACCCGCACCGTCCTCGGCCTCGCACTTGCCGCGGCCGGCAACGCCCCCCTCGAGCCGGTCAACAACGGCGTCTTCCGGATGTGAGCTAAAGCTATGTCAGAGCAGTCACAGAATCGTCCCTCGAAACTCCACACCGTCCTGGTGGCCAACCGCGGCGAGATCGCGTGCCGCGTCATCCGGTCCCTGCGGGCCGCCGGCATCCGCTCGGTCGCCGTCTACTCCGATGCCGACGCCGACGCGCTGCACGTGCGCATGGCGGACGCCGCGGTCCGGCTGGGCCCGGCGCAGGCGTCGCAGTCCTACCTCGACATCGACAAGGTCATCGCCGCGTGCCGCGAGACCGGCGCGCAGGCCGTGCACCCCGGCTACGGCTTCCTGTCCGAGAACGCCGCGTTCGCCCGCGCGCTGGAGGAGGCGGGGCTGATCTTCGTGGGTCCGCCGGCGTCGGCGATCGAGACGATGGGCGACAAGATCACCGCCAAGGCGGCCGTCACCGCGCGTGAGGTGCCCACCGTCCCCGGGATCTCACGGCCAGGATTGAACGACGACGACCTCGTCGCCGGCGCAGCGGAGGTCGGCTACCCGGTCCTCGTCAAGCCTTCGGCAGGCGGTGGCGGAAAGGGTATGCGACGTGTCGAAGACCCCGCAGATCTGCCCGCCGCACTGGAGTCGGCGCGCCGCGAGTCGGCGAACGCCTTCGGTGACGACACCCTGTTCCTCGAGCGGTTCGTCGACACCCCGCGCCACATCGAGGTGCAGGTCCTGGCCGACACGCACGGCAACGTCATCCACCTCGGCGAGCGCGAGTGCTCGCTGCAGCGCCGCCATCAGAAGGTCATCGAGGAGGCGCCCAGCGCGCTGCTGGACGAGGCCACCCGCGAGCGCATCGGCCAGGCGGCCTGTGATGCGGCCCGCTCGGTCGGATACGTCGGCGCCGGAACGGTCGAGTTCATCGTCTCCGCCAACGCTCCGGACGAGTTCTTCTTCATGGAGATGAACACCCGCCTGCAGGTCGAGCACCCGGTCACCGAGATGGTCACCGGCGTGGATCTGGTCGACTGGCAGGTCCGCATCGCCGCCGGCGAGGAGTTGACGCTGCGCCAGGAGGACATCGTCCTTACCGGCCACGCGATCGAGGCCCGCGTCTATGCCGAGGACCCGGCCAAGGGCTTTCTGCCCACCGGCGGCACGGTGCTCGGGCTCGAAGAGCCGACGGGCAGCGGCATCCGCGTGGACTCCGGGCTGCGGGTCGGCACCGTCGTCGGCAGTGACTACGACCCCATGCTCGGCAAGGTCATCGCCCACGGCGCCGACCGCGCCGAGGCCCTGTCCCGCCTCGACGCCGCGCTCGCCGGCACGCACGTGCTGGGCCTGCGCACCAACGTCGACTTCTGCCGTTTCCTGCTCGCCCGCCCCGAGGTGGTGGCCGGCGACCTGGACACCGGCCTGCTCGACCGCAGCGTCGACGACTACCAGGCCACCCCGGCGCCCGAG
>NZ_JAALDM010000220.1 GCF_014144865.1 Dietzia aerolata
CGACACCGCCCTGATCGAGGTCGACGACGACGACGCCGCGCGATTCGCCTCCAACCTGGTGGGCACCGACCGTGACGCCACCCAGCCGATCATCGGGACCGCGGCCCCCGTCGTGGGCCAGAAGGCCTGCAAGACGGGCTTCCGTACGGGCTTCTCGTGCGGCACCATCTCGCAGGTCGACGCCAACATCGATGTGGCCGGCTCACGCACCATCGACGGCGCGTTCACCGTCGACCTGTGCGCCCTGCCCGGCGACAGCGGCGGCGTGGTGTTCTCCGGCGACCGGGCCCTGGGCATCTCCAGCGCCTCCAACGTCGCCGACACCGGGACCTGCGCCAACGCCGACGCCGTGGCGAAGGCGGCCGGGTTCACCCCGCGACTGTCGGCCGTGCCGATCGAGGACGTGCTGGCCGCGCACGAGGGACTGACCCTGCGCACCAACTGAAAGCGCATCAACTGAAACGCTGCACCAACCAGAAGCACTGTTAACCGCGCGGGCCCCGTCCGCGAGTCGGGAACTCTTAAGTAAGGGAGACCTGAACTCGTGGAACGGGGCCCTCGTGCCTTACCTTTGACACCAACACTGTCGACGGGCGCCGCCGTGCCTAACCCAGGCGCCCGTACGTCGAGAAGTGCGACGAAAGGCCGCGAACCATGTCAGGCGTGACCATCACACTAGGGACGATAGGCGTCCTGCTCAGTTTGATCTGCTGGGCTTCATTTATCGGCGGGGTCTCCCGGATGGTGCGGAGCATCATGCTCGGCCAGAAGGACGGCTTCAACCGCTTCGGTCCGGTCTTCTCGCGACTGAAGAACGTCATCGTCGAGGTGGCGGCCCACACGCGGATGGCCCGCAAACGCTCGGTGGGCTTCTTCCACTGGTTCGTCATGGTGGGCTTCCTGCTGGGCTCGATCGTCTGGTTCGAGGCGTACATCCAGACGTTCAATCCGCGCGGCGGCTGGCCGTGGCTCTCTGATCAGACGTGGTGGCACGCGATCGACGAGTTCCTGGGCCTGGGCACCGTCATCGGCATCACCGTGCTGATCGTCATCCGCCAGATCAACCAGCGTCGCGGCATCAACCGCTTCACCGGCTCGGACCGCAAGGCCGCCTACTTCGTCGAGGCCGTGGTGCTCCTCGAGGGCCTGGGCATGATCTTCGTCAAGGCCGGCAAGCTCTCGCTGCTCGAGGCCGACGGATATCACTGGCACTGGGCGACCGACTGGGTCTCCGGACCGCTCTCGACGATCCTGCCGGCCAACGAGATCATGGTGTCGATCTTCGCGCTGGTCAAGCTGCTCACCGGCATGGTCTGGCTGTACGTCGTGGGCCGCAACATCACCTGGGGCGTGGCCTGGCACCGCTTCTCCGCGTTCTTCAACATCTACTTCAAGCGCGAGGCCGACGGCCGCACCGCGCTGGGTGCACTCAAGCCCATGACCATGGACGGCGAAGCGCTGACCATGGAGAAGATCGAGGCCAAGACCGAGGAGGACGAGGACTTCGAGCCCGTCCTCGGTGCCGGCGCGATCGAGGACTTCTCGTGGAAGGGCTGGCTGGACTTCTCCACCTGTACCGAGTGTGGCCGCTGCCAGGAGCAGTGCCCCGCCTGGAACACCGGTAAGCCGCTGAGCCCCAAGCTCATGATGATGGCGCTGCGCGACCACGGTGCCGCCAAGGCCCCGTACCTGCTTGCCGGTGGCAAGACCACCATGGGCGAGGAGACCGGCTTGGTCGACGCCGACGGCAACCCGGACGAGGCCAAGCTGGCCAAGATCCCGGAGGCCGCCCGCATCGAGGCGCAGCGTCCGCTGGTCGGTGGGACCACCGCCGACGTTTCCGAGGACCCGACCCTGGCCGGCATCATCGACCCCGAGGCACTGTGGTCCTGCACCACCTGTGGCGCGTGTGTCGAGCAGTGCCCGGTGGACATCGAGCACGTCGACCACTTCGTCGACATGCGCCGCTACCAGGTGCTCATCGAGTCGGAGTTCCCGACCGAGCTCGCCGGCCTGTTCAAGAACCTCGAGAACAAGGGCAACCCGTGGGGCCAGAACAACTCCGGCCGTGACGAGTGGATGAACTCGCTCGACTTCGACATCCCGGTGATCGGCTCGGACATCGAGGACTTCTCCGACACCGAGTACCTGTTCTGGGTCGGCTGTGCCGGTGCCTTCGAGGACCGCGCCAAGAAGACCACGCAGGCCGTGGCGACCCTGCTGCACACCGCCGGCGTGAAGTTCGCGGTGCTGGGCCAGGGCGAGACCTGTACCGGTGACTCCGCTCGCCGCGCGGGCAACGAGTTCCTGTTCCAGATGCTCGCCGAGCAGAACATCGAGACGATGAACAACGCCTTCGACGGCGTTCCCACCTCGCAGCGCAAGGTCGTCGTGACCTGTGCCCACTGCCTCAACGCGCTCAAGAACGAGTACGGCGAGCTCGGTGGCGACTACCAGGTGGTCCACCACACCCAGCTGCTCAACCGCCTCGTGCGGGACAAGCGCCTGGTGCCCGTGGCCCCGATCGACGGCACCGTCACCTACCACGACCCGTGCTACCTCGGCCGCCACAACCAGGTGTACGAGGCGCCGCGTGAGCTCATGGACGGCTCGGGCGTGACCCTCAAGGAGATGCCCCGTCACGGGCAGCGCTCCATGTGCTGTGGCGCCGGTGGCGCGCGCATGTGGATGGAGGAGACGATCGGTAAGCGCATCAACGTCGACCGTGTCGACGAGGCGCTGTCCACCTCGCCCAAGAAGATCGCCACGGGCTGCCCGTTCTGCCGCGTGATGCTCTCGGACGGCACCACCGCCCAGACCGACGGCACCGAGCAGGAGGGCCAGGTCGAGGTCGTGGACGTGGCCCAGCT
>NZ_JAALDM010000221.1 GCF_014144865.1 Dietzia aerolata
CGCGGCCGGTGCGGCGCCTGGCCCCCTCGACGGGGCGGGGCCGGCGTGATGGAGGTCCTGCTGGTCGGCACGGGTGCGGCGGACGGGTGGCCGTCACCGTTTTGCCGGTGCGGTTCGTGCGAGGCGGCACGAGTGCGCGGCGTGGTGCGCGGCCAGACCTCCGGGCTTGTCGACGACGAGGTCGTCATCGACTGCGGCCCCGAAACCCCCGGCGCAGTGGTACGTCACGGGCGCTCCCTCGCGGCGGTTCGCCACGTCCTGTTCACGCACGCTCACTTCGACCATCTTGGTCCCCAGGTGTTGCTGCAGCGGTCGTGGATTCCGGGGCTGGGTGAGCTCGAACTCGTCGGGCCGTCAGGCGCCCTCGACATGTGTCGAGATTGGGTGGGGCCGGGGGATCCGGTGCGGTTCACGCCGGTCGCCGCCGGGGATCGCGTGCGCGTGGGCCGATATGACGTGCGCGTTCTGCCCGCGAAGCATCGGGTGTTTAGCGACGGCGACGCCGTCCTGTACGACCTGCGCGGCCCCGGTGGCGAGCGTATTTTGTGGGCCACCGACACCGGACCGTGGGAGCAGGACTGGTTCGACGCGGTGCGCGGCGCGCGCTTCGATGCCGTGTTCCTGGAGGAGACGCTCGGGCACCGCGAGGAAATCTCGGAGTTCCACCTGGGGCTTCCGCGGTTCGCCGCGATGCTCGATGGTCTGCGCGAGGTCGGTGCGGTGGACGCCGCAACCGAGGTGGTGGCCGTGCACCTGGGCCATCACAATCCGGGGCCAGACGAGCTGGATCGCTCGCTCGCCGCGTTGGGCGCGAGGGCCGGCGTCGACGGCGAGGCCGTCACCGTGCGCGCCCGCACCGAGTGAGGCGGAACGGCCGGCAGCTACGTGCCCGGTTGCTTCGGCGGAGTATCCGCGATGACCAGGCGCGCTATCCCGACCAGTGTCGACGCGAGCATGCCGACCAGCCCCACGACCAGTAGCGTCTGCCCGGCCCCAGATCCGGCTCGCTCGCCCGCACCCGCACCCGGGTCCGCACCCGCGTCCGCGCCGACGCCCGCGAAGGTCTGCAGGACGATCCCCAGGTAGAGCACCGCCACGCTCACCAGGACCCAGACCATCATCCGTTCGCCCTCGCGATAGATGCGCTGAGCGTTGGCCTCGGTGATATCGCCCGGATAGTTGAGCGCGTTCGGTTTGGTGGACAGCCACGCCATCAGCACGCTGATGGCCAGCATCACGCCCGCGAGCCACAGCATGCTCGACCGACTGCCGAAGCCGTCCGCGGCTCCCGAGAAATTGAAGTGGACGGGCACCACCTCGGGCAGCGACGGGTAGCGCACGAGGACGTAGACCGTGAGCGCCACCACGCCCAGCAGTGAGGCCAACCGCAGGCCGCGCGTGACCGGGCCGGTTGCGTAATCGGGGGCGGGTCGCTGCTGTTTCACGGCCGTCACCCTAGCCATCCGGTCGGACATTCCCACGGGGACGGACACTTTCACGCGCGAGGTCGCACAGGTGCGGCGTGCGCGCTGATCACGGCCTCACCTCGCGATCCTTCATTGTCGGACCTGTCAGCTAACGTGCGGAACATCGGTGGGAAATGCCCCCGATTCAAACACCGGAGGTAGCCGTGAACTGGGACGCAGTGTCGTCTCCCCACCCTCGCGCCGCAGCCGAGAAGGCCCGCGCACTGGCCGAGCGGGAGCGTGCCGACGCCGGGATTGCACTGGCCCGGTTTGAGGCCATGCACCGCACCCGTGACGTCCACCGCCGCCGGCTCGCCCTACAGCCGTTGGGCTTGGATCCCCGCTCCGCGGCACCGGCCGGGTGGGCAGCGGACCGTTCGCACATGCTCGTCTCCGCCGGCGACACCGCTCAACCGCTTACCCCGTCGCAGGCGGCACGGGAGCGTACGCGGCTGCTGTGGATGGCGATCGGCAAGATCTTCGCCGGGCTCGCCGTCGCGGCCATCGGACTGGCCATCGGCATCGCGATTCTCGGTTCGATGGCGGGCTGACCGATGAGTTCAAAAGGAAATGTCGGATGCCTCGGGATCATCGGCCTGCTCATCGTGGTCTCGATGATCATCAGTCTCATCGTCTTCCTCGTGGGCGTGGCCGCAGCACTGGCTGGTCTCGCCGCGGGCGGCTGGCTCCTCTACTCCGCCTTCACGGATCTGAGCAATCGCAGTCGACTCTCCTCGGGCGCGGATCCGCGAGCGGCCACCGGTACTCGCGCACACCAGATCGCGGCCGCCTCGCACGCAGAAGCCCGGGAGGCGCTGTCCAGCACGCTGGCGTCGTGGCAGCACCTCACCGTGACACGCGCGATCGGAACGCCGCTGCAGGGACGCTTCGACCAGCTCGAGGCACAGGCCTTGCGCGACCCGGCGTTCCAGGACCTGCTGCTCAGGGCGGAGACCACGCATGCGGAGTCGGTCCTGGCCACCCCGTCCACGGCGCGCGACCTCGCTCGGCAGACCGTCGACATGGACCAGTTGACCGCCGAAGTACGCGAGGCCGTGCACCGGATGAGCAGGGGTTAGAGAACGCCATTCCCCCGTCGTCGAGAACCACCCCCACGGCAGACCCTGTCGAATTCGGATAGGCTGGCCTAAGTTCTTCATATGTGACGTGTCAGGAGTTTCAGTGACCAGCGCCCCTCAGCCCACCAGTCCCAAGCCCCGCACGCCGGTGCCCCTCACGGTCCTTCGCACCGAGCAGGTCAGCGCCCATCTGGTGCGGGTGGTTCTGGGCGGCGCGGGGTTCGACGCGTTCACGCCACGCGAGGAGACGGACAGTTACGTCAAGCTCGAGCTGACCAGCGGCGACGAGACGGTGATGCGTACCTACACCGTGCGCCACGTCGACCCGGAGGCGCGGGAGATCTGGATCGACTTCGTGGTCCACGGCGACGAGGGCGTCGCCGGGCCGTGGGCGCGCAGCGTTACCGCCGGCACCGAGATCGCGGTGCGCGGACCGGGCGCCGGATACCTGCCCGACCCGGCCGCCGACTTCCATCTGCTCGCCGGCGACGAGACCGCGGTGCCCGCGATTGCCGTCGCCTTGGAATCCCTTAACCCCGACGCCAAGGGCGCAGTATTCATCGAGGTCGGCAGTAGCGATGATGAGATCGCACTGACCGCCCCTGCGGGCGTAGAGATCACGTGGCTGCACCGCGGCGCCTCCTCCGCGGACGCCGGCCCCGAGGTCATTGACGGCGCGGCCCCGCTCGTCAGCGCGGTCCGCGGTCTGCCCTGGCCGGAGGGGGACGTCCAGGTGTTCGTCCATGGTGAGGCCGAGACCGTCATGAAGCACGTGCGCCCGTACCTGCGTCGCGAGCGCGGGGTGCCCGCCGCCCGAGCCTCCATCTCGGGATACTGGCGGCGCGGCCGCACCGAAGAGGGTTTCCGCACGTGGAAAAAGGAACTCGCCGACACCGAAAGTGCCTCTTCATAGCAGAAATCTGCGCCGGTGTGCGCCGGGGATGAGAGTCCGACCTTCTGCGCACAGTTCTACCGAGTACCCTGAGAGACCGTTGAGTTCACTCATCCGGCCCCTCACGTTCACCGTGACCGTAGACAAGGCGTTGCACATGGCATTCTCACGCGCGAAGCTCATCACCGGACTGGTCGCCACCTCGGCACTCGTCCTCACCGGCTGCTCCGGCGGCGACGATTCCGCTGGTGGTGACGGCGAGACCTACAAGATCGGCATCAACCAGCTGGTCCAGCACCCCGCGCTGGATTCCGCGACCGCCGGGTTCATCGAGGCCTTCGAGGAGGCCGGTGTCGACGCCGAGTTCGACGAGCAGAACGCCAACGGCGAGCAGGGCACCGCGCTGACCATCGCCCAGCAGTTCGCCGGCGACGACCTCGACCTCGCCCTGGCCGTGGCAACCCCAGCCGCCCAGGCCATGGCGCAGAACATCATCGACATCCCGCTGCTGTTCACCGCGGTCACCGACCCGGTCTCGGCCGACCTCGTGGAGTCGATGGAGGAGCCGGGCAGCAACGTCACCGGAACCTCGGACGCCGCGCCCATCGATCAGCAGCTCGAGCTGCTCAAGGAGATCGTCCCGGACGCTGAGACCGTCGGCATCGTCTACGCCTCCGGCGAGGTCAACTCGCAGGTGCAGGTCGACCAGGCCACCGAGGCCGCCGGCCCGCTCGGCCTGACCATCGAGACGCAGACCGTCACCAACGTGACCGAGATCCAGCAGGCCGTCGAGGCCCTCGGCGACGTCGACGCCATCTACGTCCCCACCGACAACATGGTCGTCTCCGGCATCGCCTCGCTCGTCCAGGTCGCGGAGACCAAGCAGATCCCGGTTATCGCCGCGGAGGAGGGCACCGTCGAGGGCGGCGCGATCGCGACCCTGGGCATCGACTACACCGAGCTCGGACGCCAGACCGGCGAGATGGCCCTGCGCATCCTGCAGGACGGCGCCGACCCGGCCACGACGCCGGTCGAGACCGCCGAGATCTACACCTACGTCGTCAACGAGGCCGCCGCCGAACGCCAGGGTGTGACCATCCCCGAGAACATCCTCGCCGAGGCTGAGAAGAAGTGATCGGCGCCGTCGAGCAAGGCCTGATCTTCGGGGTCATGGCACTGGGGGTCTACCTGACCTTCCGAGTGCTCAACTTCCCCGACCTCACGGTCGACGGCAGCTTCACCACGGGCGCCGGCACGGCGGCCATGGCGATCCTCGCCGGCTGGAACCCGGTGGACGCAACCCTCGCCGGGTTCGGCACCGGGTTCGTGGCCGGCACGGTCACGGGCCTGCTGCACACCAAGGGAAAGATCGACGGCCTGCTCGCCGGCATCCTCACCATGATCGCGCTGTGGTCCATCAACCTGCGCATCATGGGCAGCGCGAACGTCCCGCTCCTGCGCGAGACCACCCTGTTCACCCCGCTCCGTGAGGCGGGGCTCCTCGGCACCTGGGGTGCCGTCGCGATCCTCGCCGCCGGCGTGGTGGTGCTGGGTCTGATCGTCATCTGGTTCCTCAACACGAACCTGGGGCTGTCCATCCGGGCGACCGGCGACAACGGACCGATGATCTCCTCGTTCGGTGTCTCCACCGACTTCACCAAGACGCTCACGCTCGCCCTGTCGAACGGGTTCGTCGGCATGAGCGGCGCGATCCTGGCCCAGTACCAGGGCTTCGCCGACATCTCGATGGGCATCGGCCTCATCCTCGTCGGCCTGGCGTCGGTGATCATGGGCCAGGCCATCCTCACCCAGCGGTGGCTGTGGCTCGGCGTGATGGCCGTGATCGTCGGCTCCGTGATCTACCGCCTCATCATGGCCGTGGCGCTCGACCTGGGGCTCAACCCCAACGACATGAAGGCCATCACGGCCCTGCTCGTCGTGATCGCCCTCCTGATCCCGAGGTGGCGCGGAGCACTGGGACCATTCGGCCAGCGCATGAGCGCACTCACCGGCAAGGGTGGCGCCGCGACCGGAGCCACCGTGGACGGCGGCCCGGCCTCCGCGAGTAGCGCCTCCGCCGGCGGGGCCTCGGTCAACGAGACCGCGCTCTCTGGCTCCTCAACCACACCGACCAGCTCGACCGGAATCTCCGGCGCGATTGACGGACAGGGGTGATCCGGCCGTGTTGACCGTCAACTCCATCAGCAAAACGTTCTTCCCCGGCACCATCAACGAGCGCCGGGCCCTCTCCGAGCTCGACCTCACGATGGCCGAGGGCGACTTCGTCACCGTGATCGGCTCCAACGGTGCCGGCAAGTCGACCCTGCTCAATGCCGTCTCCGGCCGGCTGCCCATCGACTCGGGGGCCATCGAGATCGACGGCAAAAACGTCAACCGGCTCCGCGAACACCGACGTGCCAAGTACGTCGGCCGCGTCTTCCAGGACCCGCTCGCCGGCACCGCGCCTAACCTGACGATCGAGGAGAACATGTCGCTCGCGCTGCTGCGCGGCAAGCTACGTGGGCTCGGCCAGGGACTGTCCTCCAAGCGCCGCGCGCAGTTCGTCGAGCAACTCGCCATGCTGGAACTCGGCCTCGAGGACCGTCTCACCGCCAAGGTGGGACTTCTCTCGGGCGGCCAGCGGCAGGCCCTGTCGCTGCTCATGGCCGGCTTCACGCATCCGCGCATCATGCTCCTCGACGAGCACACCGCCGCGCTCGATCCGCAGCGCGCCGAGCTCGTCACCACCATCACCGAACGCATCGTCCGCGAGGGCGGCCTCACCACGCTGATGGTCACGCACAACATGGAGCAGGCCATCCGGCTCGGCAACCGGCTGATCATGATGCACGAGGGCCGGATCGTCTACGAGGCCGACGCCGCCACCAAGTCCAAGCTCACCGTCCGCGACCTGCTGGCCGAGTTCGCGAACATCAAGGGAGCCACGCTCTCCGACAAGGCGTTCCTCGGCTGACGAACGCCACCGCCGCACCAGGTTGGCTGAACTGAGTCGCGAGAATCGCCGGAACGTCGCGACTCAGGTCAGCCAAACGCGAGGGCGGGACCGGAGGGCGTGCCCGGAAAAGCTCGGCTCGGCCCCGGAGAGATTCAGCCCTCCTTGCGGCGCACCATCTCGCCGATCCACTCCGGCGCGAACGGCGAGGTGCAGTTCGGCGGCGTCGGATAGTCGCGGAGCACGCCCAGTCGCTCGCCGATCTCCAGCGCGCGCGGCCGCAGATCCGCGTTCTCGATCCCGATCTGCGCGAGCGTCGTGTTCATCTCCCACTGCAGCCGCTCCTGCACGCCGGCCATCTCGGCCTCGATCTCATCGAGCAGCGCCGGCTGGTCCAGGCCCTCCGGCTTTTTGACCACCCGGTCGGCCGTCAGCGCCCAGCCGGCGCTCGCCACCACCGGATCCGCATCCTCCAGCCACGTCAGGCGCAGCTCCTCGGCGTGCGGGCCCTTCATCACCACGTAGCCCACCAGCCAGTCGTGCACCTTCCGGGTGCGGGCCTCGCGGATCATCGCGTCGAGCTCGTCGGCCGAGAACTCCTTGGGCCGGCAGATCAGCAGCGCGAGCAGCCGCGCCGCCGAATCCCCGGTCGCCCACAGCTCCACGGCCAGGGGATGGTTCTTCTTGACCCGCTTGGCCACGGCGCGCAGCTTGGTGAGGTTCACCGCGTGGTCGTCGCCATGCTTCTCATTGACCGCCAAGATCTTGGGGTCCGCCAGATCCGCGAGCTCGGCCATCAGCTCGGCGACGGTCGGTGCCGGCGCCGGTGTCGTCGTCGTCAAAATTCTCTCCTTCGCCCGCGGCCACGCCGCACATCGCCACCACGGGGTCGCCCCGTGACCTGGGTCCCGCCCTATACTCGCCGGATGCGCCTGTGGAGCATCCATCCCGACCTGCTCGATCGCGCCGCGCTGGTGGCCGGGTGGCGCGAGGGACTCCTGGCTCAGAAGGTACTCCGCGGGCTGACGACCGGCTATCGCGCGCACCCGCAGCTCGACCGGTTCCGCACCCTCGACGACCCCGTGGCCGGCATCGCGACCTGGCTGCACGGGCTCGCCGACGCCGCCGACGCGCGCGGATACCGGTTCGATCGGACGCGGGTGGTGCTGCCGGCCGGCGCCGAGCGGCTCGACGTCACCGACGGGCAGCTCG